>DASYFS010000256.1:0-7910 GCA_036498305.1 Candidatus Elarobacter sp.
CGTCGCCGCGCGCAATCGCGACGTCGCGGTCCGGACGCCGAGCGGCAGCGCTGCGAGTGCGGCGACCAACACCGCCGTAACCGTGCCGGTCGCGATCCCGACGCCGGGATGGAGCAGCGCGACGAACGCCGCCGCCGCAGCTGCGCCGGCCGCGGCGGTCGCCGTAACGATGCTCGCGCGGCGCGCGCGTGGTGACGGTTGGCGCTCGGGTCCGCGCACCGCGAGCGCCGGCGGTTCCGCAGATGCCCGGTACGCCGGGACGATCGAGGCGCCGATCGCCATGACGACGCCGGCCGCCGCAATCGCCAGCAGCGTGCCGACGTCGAGCTGCACGGTGAACCAGCGCGACACGAGCGGGGCCGCCGCGACGGTAACGATCAGACCGTACACGGCACCGACGGTCCCGAGCATCGTCCCCTCGAGCAGAAACGTCCGAAAGATCGCACCGCGCCCGACGCCCATCGTTCGCAGAACCCCGATCTGCGGGCGGCGCTGGTGGACCGAGACGCCCACCGCGTTGTAGATCAGCACGCCGCACAGCGCGAGCGACAGCGACGAGAGGATCGCAAGACAGATGCGCACGTTGTCGAAAACGCGTCGCACGTCTTCGAAGGGATCGCCGGGTTCGACGACGCGCATTCCCGCCGGCAGCGAGCCCCGCGCCGTCGCTTCGACCTGCTGCAGGTAGGCGGGATCGACGACGCAGTCGATGCGACCCAGCCGGTTCGGCATGCCGAGCACGGCCTGCGCGGTACGGATGTCGGCGAACACGGCGTTCGAGTCGTAGCCGACCAGCGGCCTGGTGACGACGCCGGCGACGCGGAGCGTCACGCGGCGCGGAGCGGAAACGGCGATCGTCGAGCCCTCGACGAGGCCGTGGCGCCGTGCGAACGCGGCGGAGACGACGACGGCGCCGGGCGCCAACAGCGCTCCGGCAGCCGGGTCACGCCCGCTCGGCGCGAACGGTCCCGGCACCTCGGCGCGAATCTCGACCTCACGCGGAAACGACCGCAGGACGTCGACGCCGACGATGTTCACGAGATCGCGGTCGCGCGACCCGATCGTTGCCTGTCCCTCGACGATGGGTGCGGCGAGGTCGACGCCGGCGATGCGGCTCACGGCGACGAGAACATGCTGATCGAAGCCGGTGCGGGAGCCGATCACTTCGAGGTTCGTGGCGCTGCCGATGGTTCGGAACGTCCGGTCGAGCTCGTCGCCCGTCGTCGACGCGACGGCTGCGAACATCGTCGCGATCGCGACGCCCAACGCGACCCCGAGCGCGCTCAACAGCGAGCGGAGCGCGTTTCGCCGCAGAAAGCCGGTGACCAGGACGTCGAAGAGCATGCTGCGCTACGCGACGATCGCGCCGTCTCGCAGCCGGATCACGCGGTCGCACACCGACGTCACGTCGGTCGAGTGGGTCGCGATCACGACGGCCTGACCCTCGGACGCCAGGCGGCGCAGAATGTCGAGCACGATCTCGCCGTTGCGAGGATCGAGGTTTCCCGTCGGTTCGTCGGCGAGGACGACCGCCGGTTCGTGGACGACCGCGCGGGCGACCGCGGTGCGCTGTGCCTCGCCGCCGGAGATCTGCGGCGGGTACGCGAGCGCCTTTGCGTCCAATCCCACCGTGTCGAGCAGCGCGCCGACGCGATCGGCGATCTCGGGCTGCCGCCGCCTCTGCAGCAGCAACGGGACCGAGACGTTGCCCCACACGGTCAATGTCGGCAACAGGTTGAACGATTGGAACACGGTGCCGATACGGTCGCGCCGCAGGTGGGTCAAACCGGCGTCATCCAGACGCGACGTGTCACGGCCTTCGATGCTGACGGTGCCGGAGGTGGGACGATCGATGCAGCCGATCAGGCTCAGCAGCGTCGTCTTGCCGCAGCCGCTCGGGCCGACGATCGCCACGACCTCACCGCGCCGCACGGTGAATGAGACGCCCGACAACGCGGTGACGGCTCCGAGCGGTCCCGCATAGACTTTCGTCACGTCATCGACGCGCACGGGATCGTCCACGCTCCCCGGCTTCGCCGCGCTCTGCGGCAGACCCGCGCGTTAGATGCGCGCGTGGACGCCGGTGCGGTAGCTCAGGATCGTTCCGTCCTCGGCGAGCTCGCTGCGCAGCGCGGCGATCGCGCCCGGGTCGCGCGCGAGCTGCGGGAACGTCGCGTTCGATCGCAGTGCGAGCGCCGCCGCGTCCCCGGCGGCTTCGCCTTCCTCGATCGTCGTCGGAACGACGCGTGCGCTCCCCGCGGCGACGTGGGTCGCGCTGATCGCAGGCGACGCGAGGATGACGTCGGTGAGGTCGCGCGGGACCAGGGTCCCCAGCGGAATCCCGTAGACGTGGCGCAGCGGCGCATAGGCAAGCTTGTCGGCGGCGCTCACGGGGTGCAGGTCGAGCGGATAGGATGCGAGGCCGATCGTGTCGTCGGGGATCTCGCCGTGCCAGACGGCGCCGGCCGTGAGGCGTTCGACGCCGGCGAAGTGGCGGGTCTCGCGTACGTAGATCGCGCTCGCGTAGCGACCCAGCACCGCGGTCTCCAGTCCCGGGACCCGCGCGCGCAGAAACGCGATCAGGTGCGGCGTCTCGCGCTCGCTGATCGCGCGCGCCGCGGCTAGCGACGCGTCGCTGCGTCCGTCGATGCCGAGCACGTTGACCGCGTTGACGGTGACCTCGCCGTCCGGCTCGTGACCGAGGTTGAGGTCGCGTACCACCACGTCCGGTGAGAGGGGGCGATACGCGGCCATCAGCTTCGCGTAGCCCCACGCCCGGCGTTCCTCCGCGCCGCCGGCGCCGAAGACCGGCGCATCGTAGCTGCCGGCGACGCGGTTCCAGTCGACGCCGCGCAGCGTGAACATCAGCGTGACCGGCTGCATCCGCTCGTCGATCCCGGTGTCCTGACGGCCGAGATCGTAGCGCGCCCCGGCGAGCGCGGCGACGTCGCCGTTGTCGGTGGCATCGACGATGCGATCGGCGGCGATCGCGAACGCCGTTCCGTCCGGGCGGCGGAAGCGGATGCTCTCGACGCTGCGCTGGCCGGGCGCGCCGCTCGTCGTCACGCCGTCGACCCGCGCGCTCAGCACGGTGTGAACGCGCGGCTCGCGCCCGACGAGCTCCGCAAAGTACGCCGCCGCGGCCTGCGGCGTGAACGCGTCGCCGAGTCCGGCGTGGATCTCGGCGAAGAGACCACCCTGGACCTCACTCCCACCCGGCGCGACGTTGAGATCCCACTGATCCATCATCGCGTCGGTCAGGATCCCGCCGAGGACAGGCCGTGCCGCAACGAGGGTCACGTCGGCGCCTTCGCGCGCGGCCGCCACGGCTGCGGCGACGCCCGCCGGCGTCCCGCCGACGACGAGGACCGCCGGAGGTCGCGGGGTCTGTGCGGCGGCGACGAGCGGTGCGAACATCGCGGAGAAGAAGAGCGCGCACGAAAGCGCGGCCCGAGCGAGGCGACGGGGTGACACGGTGACCGAGAAACGTTTGCAGGAGCCCGTTCGTCACACCGGCGCCGCCGGGCTCCGCAATGGTTGCTGCTACGCCGGGGTTGGGGCCGCCGCGAGCGCGCTCTTCGGGTTGAGGTTTTGGATGTGGCCGCTCTCGGTGCCGGCGGTCGGGTCGATGATCGCGTTGATCACCGCCGGCTTGCCGGAGCCGACCGCGTCGCTCACCGCGCGCTGCAGGGTCGCGGTGTCTTGCGCGAACACCGCGGTCGCGCCGAACGCCTCACCGAGCTTCTCGTAGTGCGCCTCGGGGATGAAGCCGGTCGGCGACGGTGCCGCGCCGGGCTTGTCGCCGCGGTAGATCCCGCTGTTGTTGAAGATCACGGTCGTGACCGGGAGCTTGTAGCGGCAGATCGTCTCGATCTCCATCCCGCTGAAGCCGAACGCCGAGTCGCCCTCGACGGCGACGACCGGCTGGCCCGTCTCGACGGCAGCGCCGATCGCGTAGCCCATCCCGATCCCCATGACGCCCCAGGTCCCCGAGTCGAGACGGTGGCGCGGCTTGGACATGTCGAGGATGTTGCGGCCGAAGTCGAGCGTGTTCGCGCCTTCGTTGACGATGTAGACGTCGGGGTTGGTCGCGATCGCGTCGCGCACCGCGCGCAGCGCGCTCGAGAAGTTCATCGGGCTCGGATCGGCGGCGAGCCGCTTCGTCATCTTCTCGACGTTGTCGCGTTTGCGCGAGCTGATGTCGTCGACCCACTGCTTGCCGGGCTTGACCTGTCCGGGCTTGAGCGCGGCGTTGAGCTGCGCGAACACCGACTTGATGTCGCCGACGACGGGCGCGGCGATGGCGCGGTTGCTGTCCATCTCGGTCGCGGCGATGTCGATCTGGATGATCTTCGTGTTCTCGTTCCAGAGCGGTGCTTTGCCGTGCGAGAGCAGCCAGTTCAGGCGCGCGCCCGCGACGAGCACGACGTCGGCGTTGCCGATCGCGAACGAGCGCGCCGCGGCGGCCGACTGCGGATGGTTGTCGGGGAGCAGCCCCTTCGCCATCGACATCGGGAGGAACGGGATCCCGGTCGACTCGACGAACGTGCGGATCTCGTCGTCGGCTTGCGCGTACGCCGCGCCTTTGCCGAGCAGCACCAGCGGACGTTCGGCCGACGCGAGCAGCTCGACCGCGCGCGCGATCGAGGGCGCCGCGGCCGGCTGCGCCGGCGACGGATCGACGACCTTGATCAGCGACTTGCGGCCCGTCTCCGCGTCGACGACGCCCGCGAGCGCCTCCGCCGTGAGATCGAGGTACACGCCGCCCGGACGGCCGGAGACCGCAGCGCGCAGCGCGCGCGCGATGCCGAGGCCGATGTCCTGCGGACGGTTCACGCGGTACGCCGCTTTCGCGTGCGGCCGCGCGACCGCGAGCTGATCCATCTCTTCGTAGTCGCCCTGCTCGAGATCGACGATGTTGCGATCGCTCGAGCCGCTGATCAGCACCATCGGGAAGCAGTTGACGGTCGCGTTCGCGAGTCCGACCAAACCGTTGAGGAAGCCCGGCGCCGACACCGTCATGCAGATACCGGGCCGGCCGGTGATGAAGCCGGCGATCGCGGCGGCGTTCGCGGCTTGCTGTTCGTGACGGAAGCCGATGTAGCGCAGCCCTTCGTTCGCGGCGAGGCGCAGCAGGTCGGTGATCGGGATTCCGGCCACGCCGTACAGGTTCTGCACCCCGTTCAACGTGAGAGCCTCCACCACCAAGTGGAAGCCGTCGGTCATCGGTTGCCCGTTGGAATGGCCGTCCATCAGATCTCTCCAGTCATACGCATCGCCGGGGGCGTTCGGGGGTATTTGGTATTTGGTATACCAAGCGCCACGGAATTTTCCCCCGTGGGTCAACTCAATCGGAGAGGGGGAGATTCGAACTCCCGATACGTTTTACCGTATGCTCGCTTTCCAAGCGAGTGCATTCAACCGCTCTGCCACCTCTCCGCGAGACCTCGAGCGGGCCGACGAGCCGGATTCACCCCGAGAGGGTTTGGGGCCTCGCTCAGATGCGCGCGGGATGCCAGATCGTCTTGAGCTCGGTGTAGGCCAACACGCGATCGAGCTGGTCGTAGCCGGCGTCGAACCAGCCCTCACGCGGCGGCGCGTCCTCGAAGCGGACGCGTTTCACGTTCTCCGCGCCGAGCTCGTCGAGCTTTCGTTCGGATTCCGTGCCGACGCCGAAACCGCCGAGGGCGTTGACGTCCATGTGGCCGGCGAGTATCGGCGCGAGCTCGCTGCGAAGCCCGGTCAGCACGTTGCACGCGCCGGCGGGGAGATCGCTCGTCGCGACGCACTCGGCGAACACGACCGCCGTGCGCGGATCGCGCTCGCCGGCGACCACGACGACGCCGTTTCCGCTGACGAGCGCGGGGATGACCGCGGTGACGAGCCCCAGCAGCGCCGGCTCGTCGGGGGCGAGCAGGGCGACGACGCCGGTCGGCTCCGTCGTCGAGAAGTTGAAATGCGGCCCTGCGACGGGGTTCCGAGTCGAGGCAACGGCGAGGTACTTGTCGGCCCAGCCCGCGTACCACACGGTGCGGTCGATCGCGGCGGTGACCTCGCGGCGCGCCTCGGCCTCGTCGACGGTCCCGCCGACCACGAGCTGCGCGGCGAGCTCGGCGGCGCGCGCCTCCATCATCTCGGCGAGCCGGTAGAGGACGAGGCCGCGCGTCGCGGAGGACTGCGACGACCACGTGCCGAGGCCGGCGCGCGCGGCGACGACGGCGTCGCGGACGTCCTTGCGGGAGGCGTGGGCGACGTTCTCGCCGCCGATCCGGTCGCTGCGCGCCGACTCGCTGCGCGCGAACGCGCCGTTGATGAACAGCTTGTACATCTTCCTGATGCCGACGCGGTCCCCGGAAGCCATCGTCCGCGCAGTTCTGGGTACAGACGGAGCGTACCCGTTAACGAGAACCGGAGAATTTTGTCGTGACGACCACTACCAAGAACGCCAACGGCCAGCCATTTCTATCGGACGTCAAGGAGCTGCGCCGCCGTGCCCGCGAGCAGATGGAGAAGGGGCCGGTCACGGACGACTACGCGCTCGACGCCAAGCAGGCCGTCGAGGTCTTGCAGAGCGCGCTGGCGACCGAGATCGTCTGTGTGCTGCGCTACACGATGCATGCGGTCACCGCCACCGGCTTGTCGAGCGAGTCCGTCAAGGAAGAGTTCCAGGAGCATGCCGACGAGGAGCGCGAGCACATGGGGATGATCGCCGAGCGGATCAACCAGCTCGGCGGCACCCCGAACTTCAACCCCGAAGGGCTCGCGACGCGTTCGGCGTCCGAGTACGGCAGCGACGAGCTCTCGCTGGTCGGGATGATCAAGGAGAACCTGGTCGCGGAGCGCATCGCGATCGAGCACTATCGCGAGCTGGTGCAGTACTTCGGCGAAAAGGATCCGACGACGCGGCGGATGCTCGAAGAGATCCTCGAGGTCGAGGAAGAGCATGCCAACGACATGGTCGATCTGCTGAACGACCACGGAGGAAAATAGCCTCCGCGGGGCACAGCGCAGCGCGTGGAGCTGATCTGCGTCCGCCACGGGCGGACGGCCTGGAACGCCGAGATGCGCTTCCAAGGTCACACCGACGTCCCGCTCGACGACGAGGGCCGCGCGCAAGCGACGGCCCTCGCCGCATTGCTTGCCGCCGAGCGAATCGACGTCGCAGTCGCCAGCGACCTGTCGCGCGCCGCCGAGACCGCGCGGATCGTGCTCGGCAGCCGCGACGTTCCGCTGCGTCTCGATCCCGACTGGCGCGAGATGCAGTTCGGCGAGTGGGAAGGGCTGACGTGGGCGCAGATCGTCGAGCGCAATCCGCATCTGGCCGGAAAGATCACCGGCGTGCGCGACTACAACCATAGCGGTGAGACCTACGCTGCGTTGACGGCGCGGGTCACGCGCGCGAAGGATCGCGTCGTCGCGGAGACGCCGCCGGACGGCACCGCGCTCGTTGCGACCCACGCGGGACCGCTCCACGCCCTGCTCTCCGTACTGCTCGGCGACGCGGCGCCGAAGGTGCGTCTTTCGACCGCCTCGGTGACGCGCTTTCGCCTGCACGACGGCGTGTGGGACCTCACCGGCCTCAACGTGACCGCGCTCCAGGCGCGCGGTTAGGCCGCGCGGAATCCCGCCCGGTGAGCCTCGCGACCCGTCAGAACCGCCTGAACCTTCCGCTGGGCGACAGCGCCCCGGACGAGATCAACGTCATCGTCGAGATCCCCAGCGGTTCGCGCAACAAGTACGAGTACGACAAGTCGCTCGACATCTTCCGCCTCGACCGCGCGCTGCACTCGCCGATCTTCTATCCGGGCGACTACGGCTTCGCGCCGCGGACCCTCGCGCTCGACGACGATCCGCTCGACGTGCTGATTCTCGTCTCGGAGCCGACGTTCAGCGGTTGTCTCGTCGTCGCG
>DASYFS010000257.1:0-19138 GCA_036498305.1 Candidatus Elarobacter sp.
CGGTAGCGAGCGGGATTGAAGGCTTTGTGAGGCGCGGCAGCCGCGCGGCTCAGAGATTCTTCAGACAACGGTGCGTCGGCGCGGTGTGGCGAAGTCGCGCGTCGTGCGCATCCTCGTGATCGAAGATCAGCGCGAGATCGCGACCGCGCTGCGGACGATGCTCGAACGGCTGAAGTACGCCGTCGACATCGCCACCGACGGCGAAGCCGGCTACGACATGCTGCTTCGCGGGACGTACGATGCCGCGGTCGTCGACGTCGTCCTGCCCGGCCGCGACGGCTTCAGCCTCACCCGCGCCGCCCGCGCCGAAGGCGTCGCGACGCCCGTGCTCTTCCTCACCGCGCGCGACGCCGTCGAAGACCGCGTCCGCGGGCTCGACGCCGGGGCCGACGACTATCTGGTGAAGCCGTTCGTCGAGGACGAGCTCGCCGCGCGGCTGCGCGCGCTGCTGCGCCGCACGCCGCTCCCGTTCCGGGCGACGATCGAGGTCGGCGACCTCATCGTCGATCTCGGGGCGCGCTCGGTGCGCGTCGGCGGCCGCGAGGTCCCGCTGGGGGCGACCGAGTTCCGGCTGCTCGAGTATCTCGCCGCCAACGCCGGCCTCGCACTGACCCGCGCGCAGATCCTCGAGCGCGTGTGGGGCGACGACTTCGACGGTTCGAGCAACGTCGTCGACGTCTACGTCAGCGCGGTGCGCCGCAAGCTCGCCGCGGTCGGGGCACGCGACCGCATCGGAACCGTCTGGGGAGTCGGCTACTCATTGCACGCGTAGTCGCGCGCCTCTGCGCGTCGTACCTCGCGATCCTCTTCGCGGTGCTGCTGCTCCTCGATGCCGTCGCGTACGTCTATCTCGCCGGGGCGCGGCACGACGCGCTCGAGCCGATCCTCGGGACGGCGGAGGGAGCGGCGGTCTACGCCGCCGCGATGCGGCGCACGGCGCTCGACCTCGCGCTGCTCGACGTCCCGCTGCTGCTGATCTCCGGGCTCGCCGCGTATGCGCTCGCGCGGATCTCGGTGCGGCCGCTGATCGAGGCGCGCGAGCGCGAAGCGCGCTTTGCCGCCGAGGCTGCGCACGAGCTGCGCACGCCGCTGGCGCGAATCACCGGCCTGGCGCAGAGCGGCGGTGCCGACGCGCTGGCGCAGATCGAGGCGATCGCGCTCGACGCGTCGGCGACGATCGGCGATCTGCTCGCGCTCGTGCGCGAGGAGAAGGTCGCGCCGAAGCTCGCGGAGCCGGTCGACTTCGCGAGCGTCGCGCGCGCGTCGGTCGCGGCGACGCGGCGCGACGGGCTGCGCTACGACGTCGCGACGAGCGCAGACGCGTGGGTCGTCGGCGACGAGCGGCGGCTGCGGCGGCTCGCCGACAACCTGCTGCAGAACGCGGCGCGTCACGCGCGCGCGGCGGTCCGCGTCGCGGTAACGCCCGATGGCGATCAGCTCGCGTTCGCCGTCGAGGACGACGGCCTGGGCGTCCCGCCGGAGCTGCGCGAGCAGATCTTCGAGCGCTTCGTGCGCGGCAGCGACGACGGCACCGGGAGCGGCCTGGGCCTCGCGATCTGTCGCGCGATCGCCCGCGCGCACGGCGGCGACGTCGTGCTCGAGGGCGCGAACCGGTTCGTCGCGCGGCTGCCGCGCTTCGCGCTGCACGAGGAGATGAGCGAAGTCTGAAGGCACGCCCGGCGCGGCTTTCATCCGGCTCTCACGAGCGCCCGCCAGAATCCGCTCGTGCGATCGACCTCGCTCCTCCTTCTCGCCGTCCTCGTCGGCTGCACGCCCGGTGCTCCGTCGGCGGGTGCGTCGAGCGCCGTCGCGCCGACGTCCCCAACGTCAACAACGATCGACATCTCGTTGACGACGTCAACCGTCGTCGCGACGGCGTACGGGAGCTCCGGCGGTTTCACGCCGCCGGTCGTCACCGTCGCGCTCGGCTCGACCGTGCGCTTCGTGAACGTCGACTCGTTCGCGCACACGTCCAGCTCGTTCGCGGGCGCCTCGTTTCCGGCCGGCTCGCCGCTGGGCGGCGGCGCGCTGAGCGTCAGCGGCGATCGGCTCTCGACCGGGTGGAGCAGCGGGAGCCTCGCCGCCGGCGCCGCCTCGCAGCCGCTCCTCGCCGACGTGGCGGGCACCTACCTCTACGGCTGCTTCTTTCACTACGGCGCGCCGATGCGCGCCGCGATCGTGGTGCGCTGAGCGATGCGCAACGTGCTCTTCTGCGCCGCTCTCCTGGCGGCGCTCGCACTCGCCCGGCCGGCGGCGGCGATGCCGATCTTCGCGCAGCGCTATCACTTCACGTGCACCGCGTGTCACTCGGTCCTCCCCGAGCTCAACGCGTTCGGCAACGCGTTCCGCGACGCCGGCTATCGCCTCGAAGGGATGCCGAAGCACGGCACGACCGTCGTCGCGCTGCGCGAGCAGATCTCGTACAGCGAGACGCCGCCGGCGGGCAGCACGACGCGCATCGTTCCGGCCGGCGCGCTGCTCGGCGCCGTCGAGGTCGGTCAGGTCGAAGCGTTCGTCCACGAAAGCCTCGGCAGCCAAGGCGGTCCGTCGTCGCTGTTCTTGGGCTACCTCGCGCACTATAACGATCGCTCGCGCATCCTGTATCGCGCCGGGTTGTTCGAGTTGCCGCTGGTCCACTCGCCGGCGCAGCGCAACGACACGCTGACGACGTACGGGTACGAAGGCTCGCGCGTCGGCCTCGACGAGCTGACGCTGGCGACGCCGCGCTGGGGATTCGAGGCGGAACGCGCGATCGGGTCCGCGCGTCTCGCGGCGACGATCGGCCTCGGCAACGCTGCCGGCTCCGCGTACGGCGGGAAGCCGGTCGACACGGGGACGACGCAGCGCTTCGCGGCGCCGGAGTACGGGATCTACCTGCGTGTTCCGTTCGGCGACGACGTGCAGCTCGGTCTCGATACGTTGGCCGGGACGGCGGGGATCACGCCGATCGGGCGCGCCGCTTTCACCGACGGCTACCGCCGCGACGGGCTCTCGCTCGCGGCGCGACACGGCCGCCTCGAATTGCTCGCCGAGCAGTGGTGGGGGAGCGACTTCAACGGCGACGGCGTAGGCGGCCGCCTCGACTCGACCGGCGGTTTCGCGCGGCTGCGCTGGCGGCTCGGCACGCACGCCTTCATCGGCGTCCGCCAGGACGCGTTCGCGGCCCCTGCCGCTACGCGGTCGCTGCTCTGGTACGGCGAGACGATGATCACCCGTCACGCCCGCTTGCTGATCCAGCAGTCGCGGCCGGTCCCCGGCGGCCCGACCGCGCTCGACGCCGCGCTGACGATCGGCCTGCCCTGGCCGCGCGGCTACTAGACGAACGGGGACGGCGCCGTCGCGTCGAACGTCGCCGCATGATTCGTACCGCTGCCACGCTCGCGCTCGCCCTCGTCCTCGCGCTCCCCGGCGCGGCGCTGGCGAAGAAGCACGCCAGCCCCGCTCCGGCCGCTGCCGGTTCGGGCGCCCTCTCCGCGACGCCCGTGACGTGCCCGGCCTCCGATCCCGTCGTGTGGGTGAACACCAGCTCGAAGATCTATTGGGCTGCCGGGACGGAGTACTACGGGAAGACGAAGCACGGCGGCTACGCCTGCACGTCGGCCGCCGTCGCGATGGGCGCGCGCGCGCCGAAGGCGTCGCCGATGATGAAGCGCGCGAGCACGCCGGTGCCGGTGCGGACGCCGTAACGGAGGCTCCGATGACCGCGACGAGCGCGACCCCGCAGGTCCTCATCGAGCGCGACGGCGCGATTGCGATCGTCACGCTCAACCGTCCGGAGAAGCGCAACGCGCTCTCGCTCTCGGTGATGCGCGATCTGATCGCGGGGTTCGACGAGATCGGCGAGGACCGCGCGCTCAAAGCGGTGATCCTGCGCGGGCTCGGTCCGGCGTTCAGCGCCGGACACGATCTGCGCGAGATGCTCGAGCGCAGCGTCGAGGAGTACCGCCGCACCTTCGACGTCTGCGTCAAGCTGATGGAGAAGATCCAGGCGATCCCGCAGCCGGTGATCGCCGAGGTCGCCGGGATCGCGACCGCCGCCGGCTGTCAGCTCGTCGCGACGTGCGATCTCGCGATCGCGTCGACCGCGGCGACGTTCGCGACGCCGGGCGTCAAGATCGGCTTGTTCTGCACGACGCCGATGGTCGCGCTGACCCGCGCGATCGGCCGCAAGCGCGCGATGGAGATGCTGCTCACCGGCGAGCCGATCGACGCCGCGACCGCCGTCGCCTGGGGGCTGGTGAACCGTGCCGTCCCACCGGACACACTCGGCGCGGAGACGCGGGCGCTGGCCGAGCGGATCGCGTCGAGCGCCGGCGCGATCGTCGGTCTGGGCAAAGCCGCGTTCTACGCGCAGATCGATCTGGATCAGCCGAAGGCCTATGCGTACGCGAAAGAAGTCATGTCGATGAACGCGCTGGCCGAGGACGCGCAGGAAGGGATGGGCGCGTTCGTCGGCAAGCGGCCGCCGGTATGGCGCACGTAAACGCGGCGTTCGCGGGCCGGTAAAGCAACCTTAACGCCGGGCGATCCCGGGTAAGAGGAATCAACCCCGCGCCGAGGCAACTCTCGTTTACCGTCCGTGTGGGCTGCGCCGTTCGGCGCTCATGATCGTCGCCCACACCCGGTAGTAGGGAAACCTGCTACGCGACGGCACCAAGACCCGCTCCACAGCGGGTCTTCGTGTTTCTGCACGGAAGGCGGGGCGCCGTGACGTACCGGCGCCTCCTTCTCGTCCTCGTGGCCATCGGCTTGGTCGCCTCGCTATTTGTCGCGGTACGCCGTGAACGTCATGAACACAAGGCGAACCGCGTCGAGATCGTGATGGACGACGCCGACTTCGGGTCGCTGGCGCGTTCGTACGGCTACGATCAGCGCGCGTTCCTGGTCGAGCTGCGGCGCGCCGGACTCACCTCGCTCGCAGTCCAGGAAGAGCTCGGCGGAAACGTCGGCACCTCGGCGACGGCGGCGGTCTATCCGGGGACGACGCTGCTCGCCCAAGCGAAGCTCACCGGATTCAAGGACCCCGTCTTCGGAAAGCTCGGCGTCAGCGGGATCCGCACCGACGAGGTCTATCTGGTCGCGTACGACGACGCAACCGCGCGGCGGTACGCGACCCAGCTGGCGCTCAAGTTCTCGCCGCGCGCCGTGCGCGTGCTGCGCCGTTCGGCGCCGGCGGTGTTTGCGATCCGCACGCAGGCCGACTACTTCAGTCAGGTCGGGCTCGGGCTTCCCGCCGATCGCGTCGCGCTGGCGAAAGCGCTGGCGCTCAAGCTCGTTCCGCGCCTGCAGAACGACGAGCGCTTCAAGCAGCCGCAGATCGACGCGCTGATCGACGGCGCGATCGATCATGCCGACGCGCACACGGTGATCTTCTTCGGCTTGCGCAACCAGGTCGTCGGCTATCCGGACGCGATCGACGCGACCGCGAACGCGCTGCGCCGCAACAACGCGCAGTTCGGAACGATCGAGACGTACGACGTCAAGCAGAACCAAGCCGGGAGCGACGGGCTCGCGAAGGATCTCCCCGACCGTACCGTGCGCGTGCAGGCGATCGCGAAGGTCGAACAGGACAAGCTCCGCCCCGAAGAGATCATCCAGCGCTACGCGCTGGGCGTGCGCGAGCGCAACGTCCGCGTCGTGTACCTGCGGCCGTTCGGGCATCAGTGGGCCGGCCGCTCGATCGAGGCGACCAACGTCGAGATCGTGCGGCAGATCGCGCAGAACGTGCGCGCCAGCGGGCTGCGCGTCGGGATCGCCTCCGCGTTCGAGCCGTTCACCGTCCACTGGTACGAGATCGTCTTCGCCTCGCTCGCCGTCCCGGCGATCCTGCTGCTGCTGCTCGAGGCGTTCGGGATCGGCGACTATCGCTGGGCCGCGGCGTTTGTCGTCGCCGACGTGCTGCTGGTCGCCGCCGGCTTCGCGATCCATCACGACATGGCGGTGCGCAAGCTGCTGGCCCTGGCGGGCGGAATCGCGTTCCCGGTCGCCGCCTTCCTCGCCATCGCGCCCGCATTCCGGGCGCCGCGTCCGGCGACGCTCGGCGCGACGCTGCTCGACGCGATCCGCGTCCTCGCGATCGCGACGGCGGTGACGCTCGGCGGCGTCCTCGTCGTCGTCGGGCTGTTGTCGACGCCGCTGACGATGCTCGAAGTCGACCGCTTCACCGGGGTGAAGGCGGTCCTCGCCGTCCCTCCGGTGATCGTGCTGCTGCTCTACCTCTTCACCGGAAAGTGGCGCGAGCGCATCCCGCCGCTGCAGCTCGCGGAGACGCCGGTGACGGTGCTGCAGCTGATCGCCGGGATCGTGCTGCTCGGCGGCGGCTACCTCGTCCTCGCGCGCAGCGGGAACACCAGCGACATCGCGCCGTCGACGCTCGAGCTGACGCTGCGCTCGCACCTGACGACGCTGCTTGCGGTGCGGCCGCGTTTCAAGGAGTTCATCCTCGGCTTCCCGGCGCTGATGCTGGTCCCGGCGCTGCTCCCCGTCGACCGCGCGCGCTGGGGCTGGCTGCTGGCGCTGGCGATCGGCGTCGGGCTCGCCGACGTCGTCGACACGTTCTCGCACCTGCACACCCACCTGTTCATCTCGGCGTTGCGGCTGGTGAACGGCGCGGTACTGGGCGCGCTGATCGGGGCGCTCGCGATCGTCGTCTACCGCCGCTTCCGTCCCGCGTGAGATGGCGCTCGCCCCCCGCTTCCTCCTCAGCGGCTACTACGGCTTCGGCAACCTCGGCGACGAGGCGCTGCTCGAGATCATCGTCGCGCAGCTCCGCCGGCGCTGGCCCAGCTGCGGGATCGAGGTGCTGAGCGCCGACCCCGCGGCGACGGCGCGGACCTACGGCGTCGAGGCCGCGCCGCGGATGGACCTCGGCCGGGTGCGCTCGGCGATCGAGCGTGCCGACGTCGTCCTCTCCGGCGGCGGCGGGCTGCTCCAGAACGTCACCAGCCTGCGCAGCCTCCTTTATTACGGAGGGGTGATCCGCACCGCGATCCGGGCCGGGAAGCCGACGATGGTCTTCGCGCAGTCGGTCGGACCGCTCGACTTCTGGGGCCGGGCCGTCGTCCGCAACCTCTGCCGCGGGATCGCCGCCGCGACGGTCCGCGACGAGCGCTCGCGGACCGAGCTGCAGCGGCTCGTCCCCGAGGTCGCCGTCGAGCGCACCGCCGATCCGGTCTTCCTGTTCGAACCGGGGACCGAGCCGCTCGACCTTGCCGCCGAGGGTCTCGCCGGCGATGACGCGCCGCTGGTCGTCATCTCGGTCCGCAAGTGGGAGAAGACCGACGCGACCGTCGCCGCCCTGGCCCATGTCGCCGACCGGCTCGCCGCGCGCCACGGCGCCCGGGTCGCCTTCCTCCCGCTCGGCGGCCCGCCCGACGCCGAGGTCTCGAGCGCGGTGATCCGCCGCTGCGCCTCGACGCCGGTGCTGCTCCCGGAATACCCGCTCGCGCAGGCTGCGCAGGTGATCGCGCGCGCGTCGCTGGTGATCGGGATGCGCCTCCACGCGCTGATCGTCGCCGCGCGCGTCGGCGTCCCGTTCATCGCGCTCCCGTACGATCCGAAGGTGAGCGCGCTGTGCGAGGACCTGCGCTATCCGATCGGGCCGCTGTTCGTCCCGGGCCAACCGTTGCCGTCCGACGACGAGATCGCGCGCCGGCTCGACGATGCGTGGGCGCGGCGCGCCGAGCTCGCAGCTCATGTGCAGAGCGTGCGACCGGCGATCGAACGGCTCGCGCTGCGCAACTTCGACGTCGTCGGCGATTTAGTGACGGAGACAACACGAAAGGCCGCAGGTAACGAAGGCTGACGCGCGAAGCCGCGCGTCACGGTGGGTCGACAGACATTTGTGCTCGGTCGTCTTTTCGGCATTCGCGTCGGTATTCACGCGACGTGGATCGTCGTGTTCGCATTCGTCACCGCCGTCCTCGCCCGCGGTCTCGAGTCGATCCCCGCGGCGACCGCGTACGGCCTCGGCGCGCTCTGCGCGCTCGTGCTCTTCGCCAGCATCGTCGCGCACGAGCTCGCCCATGCGCTGGCGGCACGCGGCTACGGCGTCCGCACCGGCGCGATCACGCTGTTCTTGTTCGGCGGAATCGCCGAGATCGAGTCGGAGCCCGGGACGCCGCGCGCCGACGCGCTGATCGCGCTCGCAGGCCCCGCGATGAGCGCGCTGATCGCCGTCGCCGCGATCGCGGCGGCGTTCGCCCTCGACCGCTTCGCACCGGGGACCGCCCTCGCCGGCGGGATCGCGAAGCTCGCGGTCTACGTCGGCTTGGCCAACGCCGTGCTCGCCGTCTTCAACCTGATCCCCGCCTATCCGATGGACGGCGGCCGCGTTCTGCGCGCGATCCTGTGGGCGCGTTCGCGCGACCGCCGCAGCGCGACGATCGCCGCGGCGCGCGTCGGGATGGGCTTCGCGGTGCTGTTTGTCGCCGGCGGCGTGCTGGCGGCCGCAGCGCTCCACGACGTCGTGTACACCTGGACCGCAGTGATGGGCGCCTTCCTCCTCCGTCAGAGCTGGACGCAGGCGCGGGCGCTGCGCGCCGCCTCCTTGCCGATCGCCGAGATCCCCGCCGTCGCCTAGCGGCGCCGGGATGGGGGACCTGGTGACGGGGGCGCGCGAACCTCTCCCGTTCCCATGCCCGAGACCGCGCGCGACTACCGCTCGACCCTGAACCTGCCCAAGACCGACTTCCCGATGCGGGCCGAGCTCCCCAAACGCGAGCCGGCTCGCGTCGCGTGGTGGGCCGAGCACGCGACGTACGTGAAGCGGCTCGAGCGCAACCGCGCCGAGGGCGGCGCGCCGTACGTCCTTCACGACGGTCCGCCGTACGCGAACGGCGACATGCACATGGGGACCTTCCTCAACCGCTTCCTCAAGGACGCGCTGGTGAAGATCCACCTGCTCGACGGGCAGGTCGCCGATTTCGTCCCCGGCTGGGACATGCACGGGCTGCCGATCGAGCGCGAGACGCTCAACCATCTCAAGCTCGACTTCCGCTCGGCCGATCCGATCGAGCTGCGCCGCGCCTGCCGTGAGCGCGCCCTCTATTGGATGGACCGCCAGCGCTCGCAGATGCAGCGGATCGGGGCCTCGTTCGGCCGCTTCGACGACCCGTACATGACGATCGCGCCGGCCTACGAGGCGGTGATCGTCGAGACGCTCGCCGACCTCGCCGAGCGCGACTACCTCTACAAGGGGCTGCGCTCGACGCTGTGGTGCGTCCACGACGAGACGGCGCTCGCCGAAGCCGAGATCGAGTACAAGAACCACGTCTCGCCGTCGATCTACGTCCGCTTCCCGGCGAACGATGCGCAGCGCGCGGCGCTGCTCGAGAAGTTCGGGCTCGACGACGACGGGACGCCGCTGTCGCTGGCGATCTGGACGACGACGCCGTGGACGCTGCCGGCGAACGTCGCCGTCGCGCTCAAAGGCGACGCGACGTACGGCGTGTATCGCGCCGGCGGCGAGGACCTGATCGTCGTCGAGTCGCTCGCCTCCGACGTCCTCGCTCGGCTCGGTGCCGGTGAGGGGACGCTGCGCGGCGAGGCGCCAGGGAGCGCGCTCGAACGGCTCACCGTCCGGCATCCGTTCCTCGACCGCGACTCGCTGGTGATCCTCGCCGACTACGTCGAACTCGAGACAGGGACCGGCGCCGTGCACACCGCGCCCGGCCACGGCGAGGCCGACTTCGAGAGCGGGCAGCAATACGGGTTGCCGACGATCAACCCGGTCGACGGCGCCGGGCGCTTCACGGCCGAGGCGGGGCCGTACGCCGGGCTGTTCATCTTCGACGCCAACGCGGCGATCGTCGCCGACCTGCGCGCCGCCGGGATGCTGATCGCGGCGGAGTCGTACGAGCACAGCTACCCGCACTGCTGGCGCTGCAAGAATCCGGTGATCTTCCGCGCGACCGCGCAGTGGTTCATCGGGATGGACCGGCACGGGCTGCGCGAGCGCGCCGCGCGTGCGATCGGCGACGTTGCGTTCCTGCCGGCGTGGGGTGCGACGCGGATGTCGCAGATGGTCACCAACCATCCCGAATGGTGCGTCTCGCGGCAGCGCGTGTGGGGGACGCCGATCCCGGCCGTGGTCTGCACGGCGTGCAACGAGTCGCTGCTCGATCCGGCGCTCGCGCGCAGCTTCGCCGCGGCGATGCGGGCGAAGCGCTTCGACGAAGGCAACGCATCCGATCTGTGGTGGACCGAGCCGCTGGCGTCGTTTCTGCCCGCGGGGCTGACGTGCCCAGGCTGCGGCGGCACCGCGTTCGAGAAGGAACGCAACATTGTCGACATCTGGTTCGAGTCGGGGGTGAGTTGGCGCGCCGTGCTCGTCGAGCGCGGGCTGAAATACCCAGCCGACGCGTACCTCGAAGGCGGCGACCAGTTCCGCGGCTGGTTCCGTTCGAACCTGGTGACGTCGGCAGCCGTGCGCGATCGGGCGCCGTACGAAGGGATCATCGCGCACGGGTGGGTCGTCGACCAGCACGGTCACGCGATGCACAAATCGGCCGGCAACTACATCACGGCGACCGACGCGATCGCGAAGCACGGCGCCGACGTCTTGCGGCTGTGGGTTGCGTCGAGCGAGTTCACCGGCGACCTGCGCCTGGGTGAAGCGCTGCTCGAGAACGTCTCGAACGTCTACCGCAAGCTGCGCAACCGGCTGCGCTACTTCCTCGGCGCGTTCGACGGCTTCACGCCCGAGAAGATCGTTCCGCGAGCGGAGATGGAGCCGCTCGACCGGCTCGCGCTCGCCGCGCTCGACGCGTTCGCGGGGACGGTCGCCGATCACTATCGCGGGTTCCGCCTGCACGACGCGTACGTCGCGATCAACGACTTCGACACCGACGATCTCTCGCGGTTCTACCTCGACGCGCTCAAAGACCGGCTGTACTCGAGCGCGACGGACGCGCAGCGGCGGCGCAGCGCGCAGTCGGCGCTGTACGAGATCTTCCGCACGATGTGCGTGCTCCTGGCGCCGGTGCTCTCGTTCACCGCCGAGGAGGCGTGGCAGTACCTGCCGCCCGCGCTGCGCGGCGGCGCCGAGTCCGTCTTCGACCTGTCGCTCCCGGTCGCGGGCGACCTCGACGAGACCTCGCTCGCGATCTGGGCGCTGCTCAAGGAGCTGCGCGCACAGGTCGCGGCCAGCGAGGGCGCGCGCGACTTCCAGCTCGACGCCGAGCTGGCCGTCCCGGCGCAGTACCTCGACCTGTTCCGCGACCTGGGCGACAACCTGCGTGAGGCGCTCGTCGTCTCGGCGTTGCGCGGGGTCGACGCCGCGGCGAATGGGGCGGCGTCGCTCGTCGTGGTCCCGGCAGCGGGCGAGAAATGCCAGCGCTGCTGGAAGTATCTTCCGCTAGGTACGGATCCCGAGCACCCGACGCTCGACGCGACCTGCGCCGCGATCGTGCGTGAAATCGAGAACGTAAGCACGCGGTAAGCCGCGCCCGTATCATGGGCGCATGCCGACCTTCGCGGTATGCGTCCTCGGGGCGTTCTCGCTCTCCCGGCAGGGACGACCGCTTCCGGCTCCGGCTGCCGGAAAGCCGCGGTCGCTCCTCGCTTTTCTCGTGATCAATCGCGGCCGCCCGATCGCGCGCGACGTGCTGGCGGAGACCTTCTGGCCGGACGCGCCGCTCGAGGCCGCCCGGCGAAATCTCAAGACGGCGCTATGGTCGATTCGCCGCGCGCTGCGCGCCGGCGGCTGCGATGCGGACGCCCTTCTCGTGGCCGACGCCGGGACGGTGCGCTGGACGCCGGATACCGTCGTCGACGCCGAGCAGCTTCTCGCCGCGGCGAAGAACGGCGACCGCGACGGCCTTGCACTGTATCGCGGCCCGTTCCTCGAAGCCAGCTACGACGACTGGGTCACGATCGAGCGCGAGCGGATCGAGCACGCCTACGAGTCGCTGCTCGCGGCGCTCGTCGGCGGCGACGACGGCGCCGACTTCGCCGAAGCGTTGATCGCGCGCAACCCGTTCCACGAAGAAGCGTACCGCGCGCTGATCCGCCGGCTCCTCGCGGACGGCAACGTCTTTGCCGCGCGCTCCGTCTATCGAAAAGCGCTGCGTGCGTTCGCCGAGGCAGGGCTGGAGCCGGATTCGTCATTCGTCAGTCAATTTGCGCAGCTCGCGCCGCGGCGAGTCGTCGCGCCGGCGCCGCGCTCGGGAGCCGTCGTCGTCATCGACGACCTGCACGCGATGACCGGCACGGCACGGGCGGCGCTCGCGGTGTTGATCGAGGCCTACGGAGAGACGTCGTGGGGACGCGGCGGCTCGAGCGGTGCGAGCGTTGCGATGCTCGCCGCCGCCCCGAAGCACAGCCGGTAGAGCTCCGCCGCGTGCTCGAGCGCGCGCACCTCGCGGGTGTGCGGGTCGATCGCGCGCGCGGCCAACGATCCGTTGGGCCCGATCCAAAAGCGGATGACGACCGTACGCTCCTCCATGCTGCGATCGTAGGCGCGCGCGGTCAAGCGCAGGTCAACGCCGTGCGACGTGGCGCCGGGGAGCCGTTGACGGCTCGTTGACGGCCGGTTGGCACGATAGGGACGCACACCAATGGAGGTAGCAATCGTGCAGACTACGGCTCGACGAGCGCTGCTCGCGCTCGCATTCTTTTTCTCCGCCGGACTTGCCGCATGCAGCGGCGGCGGCGGTTCCGCGAATCCCGCCGTCATCGGGGGCGGCGGCGGCGCCACGCCGACACCCACGGCGGTTGCGACGCCGACGCCGACGGCCACGCCGCTCGCGAACGTTCCGAGCGCGTCGAAGACCGTCGCACCGTCGTCGGCGAGCACCATCTCGCTGACGACGTCGGCGAACGCGTCGTTCGGGATTACCGTCCCGGCCGGCGGCGTCAACACGACGGGAACGGTGACGCTCACCGAGGTCAAGCAGAGCGCGCTTCCCGCCCCGCTGTCACGCACGCGCCGGCCGAGCTTCACGGGCGGCGCCGGGAACACGTACGTGTACGCGTTCTCGATCATCCTGGGCAGCGGGATGTCGCTGACGCAAGCGGTACAGCTCCAGGCCAGCGCGTTCGCGAACGTCGCGGCCGGAACCGTGCTCGACGTCGCCAAGTCGAGCGGCAGCACGTGGGTCGACGTCGGCACCGTCACCGCAAACGCGAACGGCTCGTTCTCCTCGAACGTTCCGTCGACCGCGCTGCCCGGCGTCAACGGGGCGGGCATCTATCTCGTCTATGCGCCGGCAGCCGGCACGAACACCGCGGTGGCAAACTTCGGGATCGCACTGATCGCCGACGACGGTTCGCTCTACCCGACCAACGGCGTACAGATCGTGCACCTCTACGACACCAATGGGAACCTGCTGACGACGCCGACGCAGTCGGTCGTGCCGTTTACGGGTTCCGATCTCGACGGTGCCGCGCTCACGCCGGACGGCGCGCACGGAATCGTCGTCGACGGCAGCAACCAGCTCGGCTTCTTCCACGGAGCGCAGACCGGTAGCCCGGCGCCCGACACGACGCCGCTGCTCGACATCAGCGCGTACGGCAGCGACGGCGACGCGGTTGCGATCTCGCCGAACGGCGACGAAGCCGTCGCGTCGCTCGACAACTCCAACGGCAACCTCCTCGTCGTCTCGGGGATCCTCGCCGGCAATCCGAAGCCGGCCGCGCTCATCACCGGCAGCGTCGACACCGATTCGCTGGTCGAGTCGGCGGACGGCCGCGTGATGCTCGCCCGTCAGTCGGGCGGCGCGGCGATCGACGTGTGGAACGTCACGCCGTTGAGCGCGCCGACGGCGGCACCGATCGGCGGCACCGCGACGATCGCGCACTCCTATACGAAGGCGGCGACGCTGACCGGTCCGCAGAGCACCGGCGAAGACGGCCGTAACGGATTGGCGATCTCGCCCGTCGACTCCAGCCGTGCGCTGGTCGCAGGCGTCGACACCGGCGCGAATCCGGTCGTCAACCTCCTCACCGGCTTGCCGTCGAGCGCGGCGGTCTCGTCCGCCGCGACGCTCCGCGCCCCGGCGTCACGAATCCCGGTTCCCAAGGCCGAGGTCACGCGCAAGCCGCGGTACGTCCTGCCCGGCGGAATCGGAGTGATCCCGAGCTGCGTCGCGATCTCGCCCGACGGCACGTTCGCCGTCGTCGGGACCAACAGCGGGCTCGTGCTCGTCAACGGCGTGAACACGGGGACGCTGGCCCAAGTCGGCAGCGCGCTGCAGCCGGGTGGCGCGAACAACAGCACGATCCGGACGGTCGCGTTCACGCTCGACCAGAAGTACGTCGTCACGATCATCCCCTCGGCGGCCCAATCCGGAAAAGGGACGCTGCTCGTGATCCCGGTGACGGGGAGCGGGTCGTCGCTCGCCTTCGGCGCGGTCGCCGCGCAGCTCGACGGCGTCGCCTATCCTTACAACGATCAGTTGCTCATGCACTGATCGCGAGTTACGTAACTCCGGGAAAAGCCGCCGAATTTCGGCGGCTTTTCTCATGGAGGCACCACGGCGTGCAACGAAAAGAAGAACAGTCATGGCTACAGGGACTGCCGCGGTTAAGCGCGGGCGGCCGCCGAACGTCGAGCGCCGCCGCGTCATCGCCGCGACGGCGACGCGCGTTTTCGCCGACCGCGGTTATCACGGTGCGACGATGCGTGAGATCGCGGATGCCTGCGGGATGGGTGAAACGCTGCTCTACCGGTACTTCGCGCGCAAGGAGCTTCTGCGCGACGCGGTCGTCGAGCGCGCGATCGCGCAGGTCGACATTGCGACCGAGGCGATCGGCGCGGCGACGCGCCGAGGTCTCGATGCGCGCGACTTTCTCGTCACCGCGTCGCGCATCGTGCTCCATCACATCGACGCCGAGATCGAATGGTTCGTCGCCTGGGTCGCCGGGCTTCCGCTGACCGACGAGCAGCGCGCCGCGCTGCACGCCGGGAACGAGCGGCTCTTCCAGCGGATCGCAACATACCCGCCGCTGCGCCGCGCGTGCCGTGATTCGTACGCGGCGACGCGCACGATGTGCGGCGCGATTCGGGCGATGATCATGTGGCAGAACCGGCTCTCGTTCGAACCGATCTCGACGGAGTTGCGCGAGCTCTACCTCGACGAGCTCGTCGAGATCGTCCTCAACGGCGCCGCCGAGCGCGGCGCGCTCGATCGGCCCGTGCGGGTCGCGCGCCGGTGACCGATCGTGCGCTGTTCGATCTCGGGCCGGTGGCGATGATCGTCTGCGACGCGCGAACGCTGGCCGTCGTGGCCGCCAACGAGCGCGCGATCGCGCTCTACCGCGCCGGCGAAGCGGCGCTCACGCAGCTGACGCTGCTCGATCTCGCCGCCGCCGCCGAACGCGACTCGCTCGCCGCCGCGCTCGCCGAGCTCGGCGCGGACGAGCGGCGCGTGCTGCGCGATCGCCGCCTCTGCGCGCAGGACGGCAGTCCGATCGAAGCCGACCTCGCGATCTCGCCGGAGCTGCCGTGGAACCGCGGCGCGGCGCGCATCGTCGCCGCACTCGACGTCGGCGCGCCGAAGGAGCTGCTCGACGCGCTGCGCACGGACACGGCGACCGGCCTCGCGAACCGCGCGGCGCTCTTTGAGCACGACGTCCGCGGCGACGGCGGCGCCGGGATCGCGCTCGTACGGATCGGCTGGGTCGACGCTGCCTCGCAGCGGACGCAAGCGTACCGCGACGGGAGCGCGCGCGCCGTCGTCGGGGTGCTCGGCCGGCTGATGCCGCCGAACGCTCTGCTCGCCCGCTACTCCGAGCACGTGTTCGCCGTCTTCGTCCCGGGCGGGAAGTCGCGTGCGATGCTGGCGTTCGCGCGTCACCTCGCGGCCGCGTTCGAACGGCCGATCGCGGTCGGCGACGACGAGATCGTCGCGAACCCGCGCATCGGGATCGCGGTCGCGGCGAAGCCGCCGGACGTGGCGACGCTGGCGCGCGACGCGCGGTCGGCGCTCGACGACGCGATGCTCCGCGGCGAGCAGGTCGGCGTCTTCTCCGACGAGGTCGCGCAACGTCACGATCGCCGCGCGATTCTCGACCGCAACTTGCGTCACGCGATCGTGCAGCGGCGGATCGCCGCCGTCTACCAGCCGATCGTGCGGCTCGACACCGGCGACATCGTCGGCGCCGAGGCGCTGATGCGCTGGGACTGCCCCGGGATCGGGCCGGTCTCGCCGGCCGAGTTCATCGCGATCGCCGCTGAAAGCTCGGTGATCTTGCGGCTCGACGAGTGGATGCTGCGCGAAGCCTGCGCGCAGGGGAAGCGTTGGCAGCTCGCCGGCTTCGCGGGGATGCGCGTCGCCGTCAACGTCTCCGCCCGAGCCGCCGATCAGCGCGAGTTCGTGAAATTGGTCGCGACGATCTGCCAATCGGTCGGACTCGATCCCGGCGATCTGCAGCTCGAGCTCGGCGAGGAGGCGCTCGCGCCGGACCGCATCGCGGTGCGCAACGTCGAGGCGTTGCGGCGGCTCGGCGTCAAGGTCGCGATCGACGACTTCGGGAGCGGAGCGAGCGCGCTCAGCTCGCTCGGCAGCCTTCCGCTCGACGTCATCAAGATCGACCGCCCGTTCGTGGGGCCGATCGCCGCCGACGAGTTTCGCGCCGAGGTCGTCCGCGGCGTCGTCGCGCTGGCGCACCGCCGCGGGTTGCGCGTCGTCGCCGAAGGCGTCGAGACCAGCGCGCAGGCCGAGGCGCTGCGAGGCGTCGGTTGCGATGACGCTCAGGGGTTCCTGTTCGGCGCGCCCGTCTCGGCCGAAGAGCTGACCGGCCGGCTCGACCGCGAGCGCTTTCAGGCCGTGCTCGCGTCGCGTCCCGGCGCAGTGTAAAGTTTCGCGCGACGATCCGCAATGGACCGTTGCGCACGGATCGGCGCCGGCCCGAGCCCTTCACCGGCGGCGAGAATCGTAAAGAATCCGTTCGGTCCGAGCGTGCGCCTTCGGGGCGTCGCGGCGCGATTCGTAAAGGCGCTCGGCCCGCCGGCCGTTCGGTGAGCCGCGCTGCGGCGTTGGGGGTGATTCGGCGGCGGTCCCATTCCGTGCGCTGCGCCCCACAGATCGTTCGCGCGATCCATCCGGCGCGCCGTACGATCCATGCGTGAAGCTCGTCTGCGCCGCCGTCGTCGCCGTGATCGCCGCCCTCTGGGCGGTGGCCGCGCCGGCGTATGCCGGGCGCGCCCAGGCCGGCTTCACGGTCGCGGTGACACAGCAGCCGTCGGCACACGTGTCGATCGAGATCGGTGCCGGAGGCGCGATTAGCGTCTCGGCCGCCGCGCCGATCGTCGCCGCCTACGGACGCGACGACCGCGGCGTCATGACGGTCAGAGACCGTCCCACCGGCGACAGCTCTGGGGTGCTGATCGTCGCCAGCGCGACCTGAAAAGGCTCTTTTGGAGAGGGGAGCCCTTCAGGCCGTGATGGTTTGCGCAGGCGCGCCGCTGAGTCGCGCCGTCACCGCGTCGGCGAACGCCTCGGTGGACGCGTCACCGCCGAGATCGGCGGTCCGGGGTCCGGCGTCCAGCGCCGCCGCCACGGCGTCCTCGATGCGGCGCGCGGCCGCGTCCTCGCCGAGCGAGAAGCGCGCGAGCAGCGCCGCGGAGAGGATCGCGCCGGTCGGGTTCGCGAGACCGCGGCCGGCGATGTCCGGCGCGGTTCCGCTGATCGGCTCGTAGAGACCGAGACCGCGCGCGTCGGGATCGGTGCCGAGGCTCGCGCTCGGCGCGTTCCCGATCGTCCCGGTGATCATCGCCGCCTCGTCGGAGAGGATGTCGCCGAACATGTTCTCGGTGACGATCACGTCGAACGCGCGCGGATCGCGGACCAGCTGCATCGCGGCGTTGTCGACGAGCATGTGCTCGAGCGAAACGTCGGGGAACTCGCGCGCGACGTCGTTCGCGATGCGGCGCCACAGCTGCGAGCTGATCATCACGTTCGACTTGTCGATCGAAGTGACGCGCCGGCGGCGCATTCGCGCGAGCGCGAAAGCGAAGCGCACCGCGCGCTCGATCTCGTAGTCGCGGTAGACGAGCCCGTCGCGTGCGGTCAGGACGCCGTCTTCGGTCTCGAGCGACTTCGGACCGAAGTAGAGCCCGCCGGTCAGCTCGCGGACGATGACGAGGTCCATCCCCCGCACCAGCTCCGCGCGCAGCGGCGAGCGCGACTCGAGCCCGGCGAACGCCTGCGCGGGGCGGACGTTGGCGTAGAGGTTCAGCGCCTTGCGCAGCCCGAGGATCGCGGCCTCCGGGCGCTTGTCGGGGGTGAGGTGCTCGAACCCGTTTCCGCCGACGGCGCCGAACAAGATCGCATCGGCGCCGCGCGCGAGCGCGAGCGTTTCGTCGGGGAGCGGGGTGCCGTGCGAGGCGATCGCCGCCGCGCCGACCGGCGCCTCGACGAACTCGAGCGACGGCAGCACGGCATGCAGCACGCGCTGGGCGGCGGCGGTGACCTCGGGGCCGATGCCGTCGCCGGGCAGGACCGCAACGCGGCTCAACGCCGCGCTTCCCAGGCCCGAACGACGGGGATCTTCGACTCCATGTACTTGAGGAAGCCGCCGCCGAGGACGAACTGCTTGCGCAGGGGGTCGAGCGCGAAACGGATCTCCTCGCCACCGTCGGCGCGCAGTGTCTCGCCGTCGACGTCAATGACGATCCGCTGTGCGACCAGCAGCGCGTCGACGGTCTCCTGCGAGACGATCACCGGGACGACGCCGTTGTTATAGGCGTTCTCGTGAAAGATGCGCGCGAAGCTCGGCGCGATCACGGCGTGGAAGCCGCGGTCGCGCAGCGCCCACGCGGCGTGCTCGCGCGACGAACCGCAACCGAAGTTTTCGCCCGCGACGACGATCGACGCACCGGAGTGCTTCGCCAGCAGCGCCGCGCCGTCGGGCATCCCCTCGAAGAGGTGTTCGCCCATCCCCTCGGCGTCAACGCGCGTCAGGTAGTGCGCGGGGATGATCTGGTCGGTGTCGATGTTCGGCCGCGGGATCGGGAGAACGGTGCCGTCGAGGATCATACCGCCGCCAGCTCCCGCGCCGTGACTTCGTCGGGTGACGCCAAGCGTCCGAGGATCGCCGAGGCCGCAACGACCGCCGGCGCGGCGAGGTGGACGCGTCCGCCGTCGCCCATCCGTCCGGGGAAATTGCGGTTCGACGACGAGACGCAGCGCGTCCC
>DASYFS010000258.1:0-10917 GCA_036498305.1 Candidatus Elarobacter sp.
GATCCGCGCCGCCGCCACGCCGGCCGCGCGCGCCGCCGGTTCGTCGTCGCGGATCGCCATGCAGCGCAGCCCGAGGCGTGAGCCGACCAGCACGCGATTGAGCGCGATCGCGCCGAGCGCGAGCGCGAGCGCGACGAGCGCGGCGTCGCGCGGCGTCGCGACGACCGGCGACGACGCGCCCATCGCGCCCCCCTGGACGCTGCCCGCGACGATCTCGAAGACGCGCGCGAGCCCGAACATCCCCAGCGTGAAGAACACGCCTTGCAGCCGGAGCATCACGCCGCCGAGCACCAGCGCGACGGCGGCCGCCGCGAGCGGCGCGATGACGAGCGCGGCGTACCACGGCAGGTGGAGCGTCGCGATCACGCCGAGCGCGACGTAGGCGCCGAGCCCGAAGAACGCGATCTGGCCGAACGAGAGATAGCCGGTGATCCCGCTGATCACGTTCCAGCCGTACGCGAGGATGACGAAGACGGCGGTCGAGGCGACGAACTGCTGTTGATAGGCGTTGCCGCCGAGCACGACCGCGACGACGGCGAGCACGCCGGCGGCGAGCAGCGTCCATTCCAGCGGCGGCCGCCTCATACGCGAGCCGCCCTTCCGAGGATCCCCTGCGGACGGAACACGAGGATCAGCACGAACAAGATGTAGACGACGGCGGCTGCGGCATCGGAGCCGAACTGGTACGACGTCCACACCTCGGCGACGCCGAGGATCACTGCGGCGAGGAACGCGCCGACGTAGTTGCCGAGGCCGCCGAGCGCGATCACCGTGAACGCGAGCACGGTCAGCGGTCCGCCGCTCGAGTTCTGCACCGGGATCAGCGTGATCGTCAGCGATCCGGCCGCGCCCGCCATCGCGCAGCCGAGCGCGAACGCGATCAAGCGGATGCGGCGGATCGAGAGCCCGCACGCGGCGGCCCCGATCGCGCTCTGCGACGTCGCGCGCACGGCCTTCCCGCTCATCGTCCACGTCAGCCACACGTGCACCGCGCCCGCGAACGCGAAGGCGACGAGCGAGCACACCAGCAGATTCTCCGGGAGGTTGATTCCGAAAACGTGGACCGAGCCTTCGAGAAACGGAACCGACTGGAACTGCGCGCCCCACAGCAGCAGCCCGACGTTCGAGATGACGTAGGAGAGCCCGAACGTCGCCAGCAGCGTGCGAAGCTCGCCGTTCCCGCTCCCGAGGAGCCGCTCGACGATCCCGCGTTCGACGAGCGCGCCGACGGCGAAGGTGAGCACCGCCGCCGCCGGCAGCGCGACGAGCGGGTTGACGTGCAGCTCGAAGAGCGTGAGCGTCAACAGCCCGCCGACGACGATAAAGTCACCGTGTGCCAAGTTCACGATCTTCATGACGCCGTAGATCAGGTTCAACCCCGACGCCATCAGGAGGTACACGCCGCCCCACAGGACGCCGGTCGCCACCAGAGTGAGGATCGTGACGAGCACGCGCGGCCTTCGCTAGTGCCAGCCCTCGTGCGGATAGACGGGCTTCGCGTTGGCGGTCTGCTCCGGCCACACGAGCTTTTGCGCCCCGCCCTGCCATTGGATAACGTACGACGAGAAGCCGGTCTGGATGTTCTTGTCGTCGATCTTGAAGCCGCCCATCACCGTCGGGACGGTGCGCCCGTGCAGCCAGGCCAGAATCTTCTGCTGGTCGAGCGAGCCGACGCCGGCGGCCGCCTGCGCCAACAGCTTCAGCGCGGCGTACGACAGGGCGGCGTGGTAATCGGGATCGCGGCCGAACTTCTTGTTGAAGGCCTTGACGAAGTCGGCGTTGCCGGGCGTCGCCAGCGTCGGAAACCACAGCGTGTTGCCGTAGACGCCGTCGGCGGCGGGCCCGAGCGCCTTCGCGAATTCCGGCTCGACCGGACCGACGCTGAACGCGTACATCTTCGCTTTGAAGCTCTGCGACTTCGCGGCACGAACGATCCCTTCTGAATCGGCGACGAACGTCGCGCCGATCAGCAGATCAGGGTTCGCCGCCGCGGCTTTGAGGACGAGCGGGCCGAAGTCGGTCGTCGCCGGCGGATACGCCTCTTCGAAGACGACCTTCATCCCGTGGCCCAGCGCGGCGCTCTTGACCGCCGCCGCGAGCGCCGACGGGAACGGCGAGTTCTGGCTCAACAGGGCGACCGTCTTCACGCCGTGCTTCGCGGCCAGCTCCATGAGCGGCGCCATGTACTGCGGCGTCTGCGCGATCGCTTGGAAGACGTACGGGTGCGTTCCGTATCCGGACGGGTTCGCGTCCATCGCCGGCATCGCCAGCTTCGCGCGATCGACGATCGGCGCCACCGCCGCGGTGATCTGCGAGCTGTAGGGCCCCAGCAGCAGATCGACTTTGTCGTCGCTGATCAGCTTTTGATAGAGCGAGACGGCCGTCGAAGGCGTGCTCTGATCGTCGTAGTGGACGAGCTCGACCTTCTTGCCAAGCAGCCCGCCTTTGGCGTTGAGCTCCTCGGCGGCGAGCTCGTAGCCTTGCCGGTCGAAGATCGACGGCGCGGCGAGCGCCCCGGTCTCGCTGACCGAGAAGCCGATCTTGAGCGTGTCCGCCGCGCGGGCCGGCGCGAGCGGAGCGAACGCGAGCGCACCGAGCGCGACGAGCGCCGCGGTGCGACGAAGCCGGTCGATCATCAGGACAACCTCCTCTGTTCGTGTGCGTGCTTGACCAGGGCGATGAACCGGTAGACGGCGTGCACGAGCTTGCCGTACGGGATGGTGACGAAGAGCCCGGCGACCGCGCCGAGGTGGACGACGAGGAGCGCCGGCATCGCGGCCGTCGCGCGGAAGGCGAGCAGCGCGAGGCCGGTCAGCGCGACAACCTCCAGCAGAACGAGAAACGCGTCGTCGAGCGCGACTTGGCGCGGTTCCATCGGGCGCGCGTCGCTGCGGCGCTTCACGACCCACAGACCTGCGGCACCGATCGCGATCGCGATGCCGCCCAGCGTTCCCAACAGCACCGGGACGCTGAGCAGCGGGTACGGCGGCTCGACGCGCAAGACGTCCTGCATGAACGCCGCCGAGCACGTGGCGACGACATCGGCCAGGAAGCCCCAGAATACGAGGCTGTGGAATCTGCGCCGCCGCGCGGAGCCGCGGCCTTCGTCGTAACAGCCCGCGCCGCCGCCGCGCAGGTACGTCAGGGCGAGCGCCTCGTGCAGCGCGACGCCGAGCGTCGCGGGGGTGACGAAACGTTCTCCGCCGCCGATGTCGCGTGCGTACTGCCGCGCGCCGAGCGCGACCGCGATCATGCCGTACGCCGCCAAGGCGAGCCCGCCGAGCAGCATCGCGACGAACGGGACGACGGCGTAGAACGGGACCGGCGAATCGTGCGGAGATGCCGACGCGACGAGCGCGACGCCGGCGATCCCGGCGACGACGGCCGCCGCGGCGAACGTGCCGGGGCTGCGCAGCGCAGGACCGAACGCGGCCGGCCGCGCGTACTCTTCGTACGTCTTCACCCGGCCGGCGGCCATTAGCACCGGGACGTCGATCGCGTACTCGTGCGGCGGCGAGAACATGCACGCGTCGTAGCACATCCGGCAATCGTGGCAGAGGTTCGCGAGGTAGGCGACGTCGCCGTCGCCGATCGCGGTGCGCAGCTGCGCCGCGCCGAACACCGCGCAGAACCCTTCGCAGTAGCGGCACGCGTTGCAGACGCCGATCTGCCGGTCGAGCTCGGCGGTGAGATCAAGCTCGAGCATAGCGCGCCGATCCGACGCCGGCGAGGCGTCCGAACACCGTGCCGATCGTCAAGCCGAACCCGGCCAGATAGCCGCGCGACAGGATGTTGCCCGCCATGCACTCGCCGGCGGCGAACAGGTTCTCGAACGGCGCGCCGCTCTCGCCGACGACGCGCGCATCGGCGCCGACCTCGACGCCCAAGTACGTGAACGTAACGCCCGGACGTAGCGGGTAGCCGTAGTACGGCGGCTGGTCGATGCGCTGCGCCCAGTTCGATTTCGGCGGAACGAGCCCGGAGGTCGCGCAGCCGTCGAGCTCGCCGAGCCGCGCCGTCGTGCCCGCCGGAACCGCGGCGTTGTACTCGGCGACCGTGCGCGCGAGCGCCGTCGCGTCGAGGCCGAGCAGCACGGCGAGCGCTTCGATCGAGTCGGCACGGAGCGGCCGGAACACCGAGGGGATGAACCGCCCGCTCACCTTCGCGTCGAAGATCGCAAATGCGGACTGATCCGGCTGATCGGCGATCAGCTTCCCCCAGATCGCATAGCGCTTGGGCCACAGATCTTCACCCTCGTCGTAGAAGCGCTCGCAGCGGCGGTTCACCGCGATCCCGAACGGGATCGCGTCGATGCGGGTGACGATCCCGCCGTCGAAGCGCGGCGCGCGCGCGTCGACCGCGACGCAATGCAGTCCGCGCGGGTCGCCGATGCGGCGCGCGCCGGCCTCGTACATCGCCTTGAGCGCCGTTCCGGTGTTGTACGGCGTGCCGCGGATCGTGAACCGCGACGCCGCATCGCCCCAATACTCCGCCAGCCACGCGGTATCGGCTTCGAACCCGCCCGCCGCAACGACGACCGCGCCGGCTGCCAGCCGCCGCTCGACGCCGGCGGCGTCGTCGTACACGACCGAGACGACGCGCTCGCCGTCGACCTCGAGCGCGCGCACCGCTGCGCCGTAGTGCACCTCGACGCCGAGCCGCAGCGCGGTGTCGTAGTAGGTGTTCACCATCTGCTTCCCGCCGCCGAGAAAGAAGCCGTTGGTCCGCGAGAGGTGGAGCGTCCCGGTCAGCGGCTTCTGCCAGAGGACGCCCTGCGCGGCCATCCATTCCGCAACGTTGGTCGACTCGGCGATGGTGAGCCGCGCCAGCGCCTCGTTCGTCTCGCCGCCGGTGACGCGGAGCAGGTCGTCGTAGAGCTCCGCCTCGGCGTAGGCGCCGGTCGCCGCCGCGTTGGGCGCGTCGTGGGCGAAGCGGATGTCGCGGGTGTGGCGGGTGTTTCCACCGCGCATGTGCTCGGGCGCGCGCTCCAGCATCACGACGCCGGCGCCGGCCCGGCGCGCCGAGATCGCCGCGCACAGCGCCGCGTTGCCGCCGCCGCACACGACGACGTCGGCGTCGCGCGTGCGCCTGGTATCCGCCGCCTGCGGCGTCAGCAGCACGATGCCTCCCGGGCAGGAAGTGATGTGGGCAGGATTGTAGGACAATAATGTCAGCAACGTCAAGCGCCGCCGGCCGGGAGGCGAGTCCGGCGCTGCCCGAGGAAACGTGTCTCGTGCCCGTCACGCGTGCCGATCTCGACGCGACGAACCGCCTGCGTGAAGCGATCACTTCGGGCGACTTCCAGCCCAACGAGCATCTCGTCGAGAAGGATCTCGTCGCGCTGCTCGGGACCAGCCGCGGCAGCGTGCGCGTGGTGCTGGCACGATTGGAGCAGGAAGGCCTCGTCATCCGCGAGCCAAACCGCGGCGCGCGCGTACGGCTCGTCTCGGAGTCCGACGCGGTCGAGATCGTCGAAGCGCGCTGCGCGCTGGAAAGCGTCGCTGCCCGTCACGCCGCGCTCAACGCGACGGCGGGCGACGTCACCGCGCTGCGCGAGATCATGCGCGACCTGCGCAAGCTGCGCAAATCGGGCGACCTGCTCGCATACGCCGATAAGAACCGCGAGCTGCACGCCGTGATCGTGCGAATGTCGCGCCACAAGACGGCCGCGACGCTGCTCGAGATGCTCAAGTCCCAGAGCGTCTCCTTCCAATACCGTTCGATCTTGCAGCCGGGCCGCGCCGACCGCTCGATCCGTGAGCACGAAGCCGTGATCACCGCGATCGCCGCACGCGACCCGGACGCCGCCGAATCCGCGATGCGCGCCCACCTCGATCAAGCCGTCGTCGCGCTCAAAGCCTCGATCGCCGACGGGCGCACCGCGCGGCGGCGCTGACTAGAACGGCGCTGTTGCGTCGATCGTCGAGAGCGCGCGCACGACGCCGCCGAGGTGGCGGCGCATCGCGTGCTCAGCACCGTCCTGATCGCCGGCGCAGATGCGCGCAACGATCTCGCGGTGCTCGGCGAGCGATTCGGCCGGCCGCCCGGGCTGCAGTATCGTGCGGAACTGATAGCGCACCGCTTGCGACTGCAGCGTTGAAAGTACGGTCTTCGCGGCGGCGTGGCCGGCGATCCGCAGGATCGCTGCGTGCAGGTTCGCGTTGAGCTGCGAGTAGCCGAGCAGATCCGAGACGGACGCACGCTCCTCCATCGCTGCCACGATCGCGCGCAACTCGGCGTGCTCCGTCTCGCCGGCGCGGGCCGCGGCGAGGCGCGCCACCAATCCTTCGATCGTCGCGCGGACTTCGAGGATCTCGATCGCCTCCTCGACGCTGATCGCACGGACCCGCGCCCCGCGGTGGCGCTCGCGGCTCACGAGGCCTTCCGCTTCGAGCCGGGCCAAGCCGGCGCGGACGTTCGAGCGCGAGGTTCCGAGGCGCGCCGCCAGCTCTTCCTCGACGAGCCGCTCGTTCGGGGCCAACCGTCCTGCCACGATCGCGTCGCGCAGGTCGTCGTACGTCGATGGAGCGAACGAGGGCGCCATGATTGTCGCCAATCTTGGCGCCGAACAGTTCGCGGTCCTGGGCTTGGGCGAGGCGGGGTCGCTGATGGCGCGCGATCTGGCGCGCGCCGGCGCCGTCGTGCGCGGGTACGACCCCGACTTGCATGGTGATCTCAGCGAGATTCCCGTTGTGCCCACCCTGGCCGAGGCCGTCGCCGGCGCGAGCGTCGTGCTCTCGGTGAACTGGGCGACCGTCGCGCTCGACGTGGCGCGCGAAGCGCTGCCGCACCTCGGTCGGGACGCGATCTACGCCGACTGCAACACCGCCGGGCCGGGCCTCAAAGCGGAGCTGGCCTCGGTCTTCGCCGGCAGCCCCGCCGCGTTCGTCGACGTCGCGATGATGTCGCCGGTCCCGCCGCTGGGAATCCGGGTTCCGATGTTCCTTGCCGGTGACGGGGCCGAACGGCTCGCGCCGATCCTGCGGCGCTTCGGCACCCCGGCGGACGTCGTTGGGCCCAGCGCCGGCGACGCGGCGGCGCGCAAGCTCACCCGCTCGGTCTTCTTCAAAGGGATGTCGGCTGCGGTCTGGGAGGCGCTCGAAGCCGCGCGCGCGGCGGGCGTCGAGGACTGGCTCCGCTCCGACATCGCGCGCACGCTCGCCGAGGCGACGCCGGCGACGCTCGACCGCATCGTCGACGGCACGCGCCGCCACGCCCGCCGCCGCGCACACGAGATGTCGGATGCCGCCGCGCTGCTCGATCAGCTCGGCGTGCCGTCCACGATCGCCCACGCGACCGCGACGTCGCTCGAGCGCATCGTCGCCGAGCAACGGGAGACCGCATGAGCGGCGTCGTCATCCGGACGATCGAGCGCACCGCACCGGAGGTGCTCGCGCCGCTTGCGGAGCGCGGCGTCGCGACGGTGCACGAAGCGCTCGGCCGCACGGGCCTCATGGGATCGCATCTGCGGCCGATCTATCGCGGCGCGTCGGTCGCCGGGAACGCGGTTACGGTGACGGTCGCGCCCGGGGACAACACGATGCTCCACGTCGTCGTCGAGCTGTGCCGCGCCGGCGACGTCGTCGTGATGGTGCCGACCTCGCCGTGCGAGGACGGCTACTTCGGCGACCTCTTCGGCGGCGCGCTGAAAGGGCGCGGCGTCGCGGGCGCGATCCTCGAAGCGGGTTGCCGCGACGTGCGGACGCTCGAAGAGATGGGCTTTCCGGTATGGTCGAAGGCGATCTTCGCGCAAGGGACGGTGAAGGAGACGCTCGGCGACGTCAACCTGCCGATCGTGTGCGGCGGGCAGCGGGTCGAGCCGGGCGACGCGATCGTCGCCGACGACGACGGCGTGCTGGTCGTGCCGCGCGCGCGCATCAACGCCGCGCTCGACGCCTCGGCGGCGCGCGTCGAGAAGGAGACGAAAAACCGCGCGCGCTTCGCGGCCGGCGAGGTCGGGCTCGACGTCTACGGGATGCGCGAGAAGCTCGCCGCCAAGGGCCTGACCTACTACGACGATGCGCGCGCCTACGCGGAAGGGCGGAAATCGTGACGCAGACGGCTATCCCGTGCACGCTGATGCGCGGCGGAACCTCGAAAGGGCCGTTCTTCCTCGCTTCGGATCTCCCGAGCGATCCGGCGGTGCGCGACCGCGTGCTGCTGGCCGCGATGGGGTCGCCCGACGCGCGGCAGATCGACGGCATCGGCGGCGCCGACTCGCTGACCAGCAAGGTCGCGGTCGTCTCGCCGTCGACGCGCGACGACGCCGACGTCGACTACCTGTTCCTCCAGGTCGTCGTCGACGAACCGCGCGTCGACGCTTCGCAGAACTGCGGCAACATGCTCGCGGGGATCGGCCCGTTCGCGATCGAGCGCGGGCTGGTCGCGGCGACCGGCGACGAGACGAAGGTGCGCATCCACATGGTGAACACCGCGAGCATCGCCGTTGCGACCGTGCAGACGCCGGGCGGTCGGGTGCGCTACGACGGCGACGCGCGCATCGACGGAGTGCCCGGGACCGCGGCACCGATCGTCATCGACTTCCTCGACATCGCAGGCTCGAGCACCGGCGGCGCGCTGCTGCCGACCGGGAACGCGCGCGACGTTGTCGAGGGCGTCGAGGCGACGCTGATCGACAACGGGATGCCGGTTGTCGTAATGCGCGCGTCGGACTTCGGGAAGACCGGGCACGAGCCGCCCGAAGCGCTCGAGGCCGACGCGGAGCTGAAGGCGCGCGTCGAGCGCGTGCGCCTTGCGGCCGGGCGACTGATGAACCTCGGCGACGTGACGAAGAAAACCGTGCCGAAGATGTGCCTGGTCGCCGCGCCCGAGCATGGCGGCGCCGTCTCGACGCGCAACTTCATCCCCCACAAGGTGCATAAGGCGATCGGGGTCTTCGGCGCGGTCAGCGTCGCGACGGCGTGCGCGTATCCGGGGACGGTCGCAGCAGAAGTCGCCGGCGGCGTGACGGGCCTCGGCGCGCGGACGCTCGAGATCGAGCACCCGACCGGCTTCTTCACCGTCGAGATGCTGCTGGTCGACGACGGCGGGAAGCCGCGCGTCGAACGCTCCGCGCTGCTGCGAACCGCGCGCGCGCTGATGACGGGTGAGGTTCTCGTCCCATGATCGTCGACTGCCACGGCCACTACACGACCGCCCCGAAGGCGCTACAGGACTTTCGTGACGCGCAGATTGCGGTGCTCGACGATCCGTCGCGGCGCAGCCCGGAGCCGGAGAGCATCCGCATCTCCGACGACGAGATCCGCGCCAGCCTGGAGGGCGCGCAGCTCAAGCTGCAGCGCGAGCGCGGCTCCGACCTGACGATCTTTTCGCCGCGTGCCTCGGCGATGGCGCACCACATCGGCACCGAGCAGACGAGCATCGACTGGACGCGCGCCTGCAACGACCTGATCGCGCGCGTCTGCGGGCTCTACCCGCAGAACTTCGTCGGCGTCTGCCAACTGCCGCAGTCGCCGGGCGCGCCCCTCGACGCCAGCGTTCGCGAGCTCGAGCGCTGCGTGAACGAGCTCGGGTTCATCGGCTGCAACCTCAACCCCGATCCGTCGGGCGGCCATTGGACGAGCCCGCCGCTGACCGACCGCTTCTGGTATCCGATCTACGAGAAGATGGTGGAGCTCGACGTGCCGGCGATGGTCCACGTGAGCTCGTCGTGCAACCCGAACTTCCACGCGACGGGCGCGCACTACATCAACGCCGACACGACGGCGTTCATGCAGTTCCTGACCTCCGATCTCTTCGGGGACTTCCCGACGCTGCGGTTCGTGATCCCGCACGGCGGCGGCGCCGTCCCCTACCACTGGGGCCGCTACCGCGGGCTCGCGCAGGACATGAAGCGGCCGCCGCTGCGTGAGCTGCTGCTGAACAACGTCTACTTCGACACCTGCGTTTACCATCAGCCGGGGATCGATCTGCTGGCGAAGGTGATCCCGGTCGAGAACATCCTCTTCGGCTCCGAGATGGTCGGCGCGGTGCGCGGGATCGATCCGGAGACGGGCCACTATTACGACGACACGAAGCGCTACGTCGACGCGCTGCCGCTCGGCGACGCCGACAAGCGCAAGATCTTCTCGGAGAACGCCGTGCGCGTCTACCCGCGGCTGGCGCGCACGATCGCAGAGGTTTCCCGGTGAGCACGTTTACGATGGACGCGAACTACCGTCCATATCATCCCAACCCGCGCAAGCCGTCGTTCGTGCTCCCGCCGGGAACGATCGACACGCACTGCCACGTCTTCGGCCCGGGCGACGTGTTCCCGTACGCGCCGGAACGCAAGTACACGCCGGGTGACGCCCCAAAAGAGAAGCTGTTCGCGCTGCGCGACTTCCTGGGCGTCGACCGCAACGTGATCGTGCAGGCGACATGCCACGGCCGCGACAACGCCGCGGTCGTCGACGCGATGCAGGCGGCGGGCGGCCGGGCGCGCGGGATCGCCGACGTCGCGCACGACGTCACCACTGAAGAGCTGAAGCGCCTCGACGCGGCGGGGATGCGCGGCGTCCGCTTCAACTTCGTCAAGCGTCTCGTCGACGCGAGCCCGCGCGAATACTCGCTGCAGGTCGCCGAGAAGATCGCACCGCTCGGATGGCACAGCGTCGTCTACTTCGAGGCGCAGGACCTCGAAGATCTGACGCCGTTCCTGACCTCGCTGCCGACGACGATTGTCGTCGACCACATGGGCCGGCCCGACGTCGCGAAGGGCGTCGACCATCCGGACTTCCAGCGCTTCGTGCGCCTGCTCGACGAGCACGAGAACATCTGGGTGAAGGTGACGTGTCCCGAGCGGCTGACGGTGCAGGGTCCGCCGTACGACGACGTCGTTCCGTTCCAGCGGCTGCTCGTCGAGCGTTTTCCCGACCGCGTGCTGTGGGGCACCGATTGGCCGCACCCGAACATGAC
>DASYFS010000259.1:0-1787 GCA_036498305.1 Candidatus Elarobacter sp.
CGCCGTCACCTTCGAGCGCGACCTGGCGTTGCACGAAGTCCCGGAAGAGATCGTGAAGCTTGTAGACGTTCGACTCGAGCACGCTGACGAAGGCGACGCGTTCGCGCAACGTCTCGATGATCGACGACGCGTCGTCGAAACCGGCGGCGACTGCGAGCCGGGTTTCCAGGCGCGGAAGGAACGCCGCCGTGCGCAGGAACGTGCGGACGCGATCGTCGAGGGAGTGCCACACCTGCTCGGCGAGGTAGCGGTACACCATCTCGCGCGTGCCTGCCGAGACGGTGCGCAGATCGCTTGCGCGCGTCGACGTGCGCAGCGCGAAGGCGAGCGCCGCCGGCCAGCCCTCGGTGAGCTCGAGGATCGCGTTGAGCTCGTCGTCGCGAACGGCGATGCGGGTCGCTCGCGCGCTCTGCTTTGCTTCGGCGAGATCGAATCGCAAGTCGACGACGTCGACGACGAGGTCGGAGTCACCGTAGGCGAGCCACGACGCAACCGGGAGCTGCATCGGGCTGCGCGACGAGAAGAGCCACCGCGGGCCCGTCTTCGCGCGTTCGACGAGCGCGACGATGAACTTGGAAATCTCCGGATCGTCCTCGCCCACGTGCAGGTCGTCGATGACGAGCAGCGTGTTGAGGCCGCGGATATGGGTCGCCGCCCAGACGGCGAGGTCGCGCCCCGGCGTCTCGGATTCGCGGACGCCTTCGATCGCCGTCGAGAGCGAGCGCCGCATCCCGGGTGCGGCCTCGCTGAGCGCGTCGGCGAAACCGCGGACGAACGGGATCAGCGTCGTCGCGTCCGAGGGGACGTCGTAGACGACGTACGACGCGACCGTCGTCAGAAATTGACGGAGCGCGACCGATTTGCCGAAGCCGGCCGGCGCGATGATCGTCGCGATTCGGTACAGCGCGGCGGTCGCAATGCGGTCGACAACGCGTGGTCGATCGATCGGTTGGAAAACTCCACCGAGATCGGGCCTTCCGTCGGGCGCGACGCTCCGGATCACCTGGGCGGTATCGTACTCTCTGGCTAGGTTACGCACCTGGGCACCAGGGCAACAAAAGTAGCCCGGACTCGGGGTACGACCTTCTTACAATGTCGACCGCGAACTGCGCTCACTTGAGTTGCCTTTGTACCCGCCCGTACCCGCCCGCCGCGCAGGCGACTTCAACGCAGCGGATCGATCCAAACGGTACATTTTGTAGCCGTCGCTGCGAGCAGCTCGCCGGCGCCGAACTCGGTGACGGCGGCTGCGAATGCGGCCACCCGCAGTGCAGCCGGGACGCCGACCTCGGCATCCCGCCGCTGCAGTAGCTAGCGGCGATCCCGCGAGACGAGCCGCAGGTAGCGGCGCGGTTCGAAGGTCGAATCGCCGTCGATCCGGCGAAACGCTTCCTCGCGGATCTGGCCCGCGATCTCGCGGCGCTGCCGCATTGCGGTCTCGAGCTCGCGGAAGGCGCGTTCGAAATCGTCGCCCTCGAGCGTCGCGATCTGCTTTTTCAGCCGCTCGATCTGACCGCCGAGCTGCCCCTGGAGCTCCTGGCTGACCTCGCGCTCGATCTGGTGGATGCGCGTCAGCAGGACGTTGAGCTCCTCGACTGTCGGCAGGCCGAACGCGGCGCGGGTCGGCTCGCTGCTGCCGCCGCCGGACCCGCGCACGGTGCGCGGCTTGTTGGTCGGGCGAGGCGCGTCGAAGTCGGGGTAGAGCCGGATGATCGACTTGATCCGCTGGGGGCCCTTGGGTGACTGCAGCCCCTCGGCGATCCCGGCCATGATCAGTCGCGAACGCA
>DASYFS010000260.1:0-3625 GCA_036498305.1 Candidatus Elarobacter sp.
CGCGGTGCCGTCGAGCAACTGCGTCCCGTTGAAGCTTGCGTTCTGCGCGTCCGTGTTGATCTGGCGGACGAGCCCGTTCGCGACCTGCTGCAGGTTGCGGCGGTCGCTGGGCGAGAGCAGATCGTTCGACGCCTGCACGGCCAGCGAGCGCAAACTCTGCAGCGCGTCGGTCGTCGTCTGGAGCGCACCGTCGGCGACGTTGAGCGCGTTGCGCGCGTCGTTCGCGTTGGCGGCACCTTGATCGAAGCCCGAGGACTGCACCTGGAGTGCGGTCGCGATCGCCAGCCCCGAGGGGTCGTCGGCGGCGGAGAGGATGCGCTTCCCGGTGGCGGCGGCTTCGTAAGGACGCAGCAGATCGCGCTGCAGCTGCTGCAGCGAGCTCAACGGCGCGTTCGCCTGATTCGTGATCGACCCGAAACCGAAGCTCATCCGTGGCAGCCTCCTCCCTCATCTATCGGACGCGAGTGAGCGAATCCGCCCGCACCGATGGTGACGGCGCTCACACGCTCAGGGGTGAGGCAGCTTCCCTGCGGTGGGATCGAGCGGACCGCCCGGATCGAGCGGGCTGCGATCGTCGTCGTGCATCCCCGGCGGGAGCCCGGTCGCGGGATCGGTGTCGCCCTCGCGGCGGGTGACCGGCGCGCGCGGGGCCGGCGTCGCGTTCTCCGCGACCCGCTCGTCGGTCTCGGTCCTCGTCTTGCCGGTGTCGTTCATAGACGAAGTCGTTCCCAGCGAACTCAGGCCGCGAGCGGGACGAAAGCCTCATCGAGGGCATCGAGGACGTCGGGCGGGAGGATCGAGAGGACGAGGTGCCGCGGCAGGAACCACGTCAAGCCGGCGATCGCGCTCTCGAACGACTCCTCGTCGCCGAAGTCGTCGCGCGCGATTCTGAACACGAGCTGCTCGCGCGGCTCCTGATCCGGCGAGACGAGCGTCAGCACACCGGGATGCGCGATCCCGAGCGTTCGGGTGAAGTACGCGTGCAGCAGCGGGCGGACGTACGGCGGGAGCATGACGTCGTCCGGCGCGAGGACTTCCATCCGCACGGTCTCTTTCATCACCGCGCGAAAGGTCGGTGAGTCGCCCGGGACCGTCCCGATGCGGGGAAACTCGTAGCCGCCGTACGCGCGCCGCGTCACCAGATCGCCGCAGCTGAAGACCCAGGCCGCGGCGTCGTCGAGCGGTTCGATCGCGATCCCGAAGCCGCGATCGGTCGCGAGGTCGAGCAGGTCGGGGACGGCGACCGTCCCGCTCTCCCCGTCGCCCGGCACGTCGAGCGCGTAATACGGAAAGCCGTCGGGGCCGACGAAGATCTTCGGCTCGCGCTCGCACAGCCGCGTCGTCTCGAGCAGGTCGTAAAACCGGTGGCGCCACTTCGCGCCCCGCTCGTCCTCCGGAGCCGAGAGATGTCGGCGCATTGCATCCGCATCGGTCATCACACCTCTGATACCCGCCGGCTCAGCCTTGGATCGTATTTCGGCCGGCGGCTTTCGCCTGGTAGCAGGCCGCGTCGGCCTCGGCAAGCAGCGCCGCGGCGCCGCCGGCGTTCGCTTCGATCGCGGCCAGCCCGATCGAGACCCCGATCGAGAGCGACTCGCCCTGGTGCTCGATGCGGTATCCGTCGACCACCGCGCGCAGCTTTTCGGCGACGCGCCGCGCGTCCGAGAGCCGGCAATTCGTCAGCAGGCAGGCGAACTCGTCGCCGCCGATCCGCGCCAGCGAATCACCGCCTCGAATGACGCGACCCATCAGGCGGCCGACTTCGCCGAGCAGACGATCTCCGACCGCGTGACCGAAGCGATCGTTGACGATCTTGAAGCGGTCGAGATCCAGGAACGCGAGCGCATGATGCTCGCCGCGCTCGCGCGCGCCGTCGATCGCGATGACGAGGCGTTCGAGAAACGCGCGGCGGTTCTGCAGACCGGTGAGCGGATCGTGCGTCGCCTCGAACGACAGACGCATCGTCATCCGGTTCTCGGCGGTGACGTCGCGCAGGACGATCACGGTGCCGAGATCGCCGCCGATGCGCGAGGCGACGTACTCGACGTCGGCGCTGCCATGCGGGGCACGCAGCAAGGCCCGTCCGCGCAGCGTCGTCCCGTCGCTCTGCGCGGTGAGATCGATGGATTGCGCGTCGGCGTCGACGACGTTCAACACCTCGCGCGCCGGCATCCCGTAGACGTCGGCGAGCGAGACGCCGAGCAGCGTCTCCGCCGCTTCGTTGATGTAGTCGACGACGCCGTCTGCAAGCGTCGTCACCACGGCTTCGCCGATCGCCGCGAGGGTCGTCTCCAGCTTCTGCTTCTCCGCCGCCAGCGCGTCGACGATCATCTTGCGCGAGGTGACGTCGCGATAGACGATCACGTGGAGTTCGCCGGCGTCGGGTCCGACGGGCGTCGAGACCAACTCGATCCACCGCGGCGTCTCGTCGCGCGCGTACAGGACGGCGTTGGACCGCGCAATTCCACCCTGCTCCATCCGATCGCGCAGCTGCTTGAGGCCTTCGCGATCGGTGTGGGCTCCCCACAGCACGTGAGTCGACTCGCCGACGATCTCGGCCCCGTAGCCGAACAGCTCGCTGAACGCGGCGTTCACCCACACCACGCGGGTCGGGGCGTCGGGGGACGTCGCAACGATCGCCACCGCGTCGCCGAGCCGCTCGAGACACCCCGCGATCAGCGTCAGCTCGTCGCCCGGGCCTGCGCCGCCGGCCGGAGCCTTCATATCGACAACCTAGCGTACTTTCGGGCGGAGCGCCAGCCGCGAGGGCGAGTCGTCGACTCCCAGGTCGCTCTGTTCTTCCGAGGATACGATCACCGCGGCGACCACACTCTGACGGAGGAAATCACCATGACTCCTCGCACCGCAGCCCTTTTCGCTCCGTTCGTCGCCGCCGTCGCCCTGTTCGCCGTGACGCCGGCAGCCCGAGCGGCGCCGCCTCCGAACGCGACCGCGCCTCCGAAACCGCTCGCCGCGCCCGCGCATCCGCAAGCCGTGACGGTCGACATCATCCGCGTCGTAGTCCTCGCAGTCGACGGTGCGCGGCTCACCGTGCGCGACGAGCACAGTGGCCGCATCTTCACCGTCCTCCTCCTCCCGGAGACCGCATACGACCCGAATCTGCAGCGGGTCGTGCCTGGGATGCGGCTGGACATCGTCGGCGTCGAACGCGGCGGAATGATCGAAGCAACATCGATCTCGATGCTGATGAACCGCGGAACTCCGGCGGCATCGGCGCCGTACCCCTATCCCGCCGATGCCGAGTACTACATCGATTTCGGCGAGAGCGTGCCGACGGAAACCGCAACCCCGTCGCCTGCCGCATCGCCGGTGCCGTCCCCGGGACCGTCGGCGCCGCCTGAGCGGCGGTTCTTCGCGCCGCCGGTACGGCAAAATCCCGAGCTGCGCTACCCGCTCAACGTGAACTCAGACGTTCCGGCCAACTCGTCGCCGCAGATCAGCCGGCCCGAACAGCGCGTCGTTCCGGAAACGCGCTCGGCGCCGGAGACGCGCTCGGCGCCGGAGACGCGCGCGGCGCCCGAGACGCGTTCTGCACCGGAGACGCGCTCGGAGCCTGATCGGACACCGCCAGCTCCGCCTCCGCCCCCTCCGCCGCCTCCGCCGC
>DASYFS010000261.1:0-8079 GCA_036498305.1 Candidatus Elarobacter sp.
CTGAAGTGCAACCCGCGCCGCCGGCGGTCGTCTCGCCGGCGCCGTCACCCCCGGCGTTCGCACCGTGGATCGCTGCCGCCCGGCCGTGGGGAAACGCGGCATGGCTCGCGCAGCACGACGACTTCATCGCGCAGTCGCAGCGCGGACCCTACGACGTCGTCTTCATCGGCGACTCGCTCGCGGCGTTCTTCCCGACCCGCGGCGCGCCGGTGTGGCAGAACGAGATCGTGCCGTTCGGCACCGTCGCCGACTTCGGGATCGAAGGTGACCGCACGCAGTTCGTGCTGTGGCGCATCGAGCACGGCGAGCTCGATGCGACGAAGGCACGCGCCGTCGTCCTGATGGTCGGAACGAACAACCTCGCCAGCGCGTCGCCGGAGAGCGTCGCGCACGGGATCGCCGCCGACGTCGCCGCCATTCGCGCCGCGCTGCCGAACGCGACGATCGTCCTGGACGCGCTGTGGCCGCGCGGCGCGAAAGACGCGCCGGCACGCGCCGCCGCCGCCGACGTCAACCTGCGCATCGCCGCCCTCGCCGACGGCACGGCGGTGCGGCTCGTCGACTGCGGCGCGAGCTTTCTGCTCCCGGACGGCTCGATCGACCCTGAGCTGATGCCGGACCTGCTTCACCCGAACGCCGCCGGTTACGCGGTGTGGGCGGCCGCGCTCAAGCCGGTGCTCGCCGAGATCCTCGCCGCGCCGGCTCAGCGCGCGAGCGGACGCGAAGCGCGCAGCAGCGGCCGTTCGATCCACCGGTAGGCGGCGAACGAGACCGCGATCGCGAGGACGTAGCCGCCGACGACGATCGCGAGCCGCGCCGGCGTCCCGTGCAGGTGGATGCGGTGCAGCGCGAGGCCGATCGCCCCGATCACCGGGACGTGCCAGAGATAGAGCGCGTAGCTCGCGTCGCCTTGCGCGCGCAGCCACGGCGGCGCGAGCCAGCCGTGGCGTTCGACGCCGACCGCACCGTAGACGATCAGCGCCATCGGCAGCCCGACCAAGAACGGCCGCCACCAGTCGACGGTGAGAAACTCGCGGCCCGAATACGCGGTCGCGACGCACGCCGCGATCGCACCCACGACGCCGAGCGCGAGGACGACGCGCGGCGCGACGAACGAACCGCGCAGCACCGCGGTGCCGACCAGCATCCCGAACGCGAACTCGAGGTTCAGCGGGCTGCCGGCGACGCGCACCCACGGATTCGCCGCCGGCCCGAACGTGTGGATCAGCACCACCGCCGCGAGCCACCCGCCGGCGACGAGCGGAAGCCGGCGCCGATCGAACGCCAGCGCGAACGCGAAGATCGCGTAGAAGATCAGCTCGTAGCTGAGCGTCCAGCCGACGACCAGCAGCGGCTCGCCGGGCTGCGGGAGCGCGAAGAACGACGCGAGGATCTGGGGCCGCGCACTGCGGTGCATCCCGGTCGCCGCCGGCACCACCAGAAAGGCGACCAGAACGAGCGCGGTGACGATCCAGTACGGCGGGTAGATCCGCGTTGCGCGCCGGGCGAGAAAGCGGCGCGACGCGCCGCGCTCGCCGAACCAGCCGGCCGTCGTCACCACCATCACCAGGCCGCTGATGACGAAGAACAGATCGACCCCGTAGGTCCCCAGCACGTGGTACGGCGTCGTCCACGGCCGCCCGGGAAGGTAGGTCGACTCGACGGCGTATGCGTGGACGACGACGACCATCAGGGCCGCGATGGCGCGCAGCGCCTGAACGTTCCCGAGCACTCTAGGGGAGATTACGGCGTGAAGGTGATGATCCTCGGCGCGACCGGCTTCGTCGGCCGCCACCTGGGCGCCGCGTTGCGGGCGCGTGGGGACGAGGTGACCGGTGCGAGCCTGCGCGACCCGCAGACGGCGGCGCGCGCGAGCGCCGGGTGCGACGCGATCGTCAACCTCGCCGGTTCCCCCATCGCCGTGCGCTGGACCGACAAGCGCGAGGACGCGATGTGGACGTCCCGCGTCGACGCCCCGCGCGCCTACCTTGCGGCGCTCGCGAACGAGGAGCGGCGGCCCGCGACCTACGTCAGTGCATCGGCGGTCGGCTATTACGGCATCAGCCGCACCGAGACGTTCACCGAGGAATCGCCGCCGGGCGTCGATTTTCTCGCGCGGCTATGCGCGGCGTGGGAGGCCGAAGCCGACACGGCGGCCACGCTCGGGATGCGGACCGCGAAGATCCGCACCGGGCTCGTCCTCGCCCCGGACGGCGGCGTGCTGGCGCGCCTCCTCCCGCCGTTTCGGCTCGGACTCGGCGGCGCGGTCGCAAGCGGCGAGCAGTGGTACTCGTGGATCCACCTCGCCGACCATCTCGGGATCATCCTCCACGCGCTGAACGGTGCGGGCGGCGTCCTGAACTCCACGGCGCCGAATCCCGTCCGCAATCGCGAGTTCACCCGCGCGCTCGGCGCCGCGCTCCGCAGGCCGACGCTGTTCCCCGTTCCGGCGGTCGCGGCGTCGCTGCTGCTCGGCGAGGGCGCGTACGTCATCACCGAGGGTCAGCGCGTCCTTCCTGGGGCGACCGAGGCGAGCGGGTACCGCTTCCGACATCCGGAGCTGACCGCGGCGCTGCGCGATCTGCTCGGCCGGTAGCAGCCGGGCGAAGGATTCTCCCGGGAAAGCCCGCCAAGTCCCGGTAATGTCGACCATTACCGCTCCGCAGCAGCGCGCGTGGCTGCCCTCGACGATGCCGGATCAGCCGCTCGGCGTTCGCGCGATCTTCGATCACGCGATGCGGGCGCACGGCCGCAAGCACATCATCTCGCGCGACGGCGCCGAGGTTCGGCGCTTCACCTACCGCGAGTTCGGCGCGCGCGTCGCGCAGCTCGCGCACGCGCTGCGCAAGCTCGGGGTCGGCCCCGGCGACCGCGTCGCGTCGTTCGCGTGGAACGGCAACCGGCACTTGGAGCTGTACTATGCCGTCCCGATGATCGGCGCGGTGCTGCACACGGTCAACATCCGGCTCTTCCCCGACCAGATCGCGTTCGTGCTCGATCACGCCGGCGACTCGTTCGTCTTCGTCGACGGCTCGCTGGTGAAGGCGATCCTGCCCGCGATCGCGCTGCAGCCGGACGTCAAACGGACGTACGTGACGATGGGGCAGTGCGCCGAGACGATCGAGGGCGCGCACGACTACGAGACGCTGCTGGCCGGCGAGCCCACAACGTACGACTGGCCCGAGGTCGATGAGCGCGCGGCCGCGATCCTGTGCTACACCTCGGCGACGACCGGCGACCCCAAGGGCGTTCTCTACTCGCACCGCTCGACGCACCTGCACGCGCTCGCGTCGTCGCTCGCCGACATGCTCGGGATCACCGAGCGCGATCGCATCCTGCCGATCGTCCCGCTCTTTCACGTGAACGGCTGGGGGACGCCCTTCAGCTCCTTGATGGTCGGCGCCGATTACATCATGCCGATGGAGCGGCTCGATCCCGCCGGGATCATCGAACTCTGCGAGACCGAGGAGGTAACGATGTCGGCCGGCGTCCCGACGGTGTGGATGATGGTCCGCGACATGCTGCGCGCGCAAGGCAAAACACTCCCGCACCTCAAGCGGATCGTCATCGGCGGTTCGGCGATGCCGAAATCGCTGATGGATGACCTCGCGGCGCTCGGGATGGAAGCGGTCCACGCCTGGGGGATGACGGAGATGTCGCCGATCGGCACCGTCGCGACCGACACGACGCTGCTCGAAGGACAGCCGGAGCTGCAGCGGCAGGAGCGCTACAAGCAAGGCCGCTTCTGCCCGATCGTCGACTTCAAGCTGGTCGACGAGAACGGGAACGCGGTTCCCACGGACGGGACGTCGCGCGGCGAGCTGCTCGTGCGCGGCTTCGCGGTGACGACGCGGTACTACAACAACGAGTCGGCGACCGCCGCGGCGTTCGAGCCCGACGGCTGGTTCCACACCGGCGACGTCTGCACGCTCGACGAGTACGGCTATCTCGAAATCGTCGACCGGGTGAAAGACTTCATCAAATCGGGCGGCGAGTGGATCTCCTCGGTCGAGGTCGAGAACACGCTGATGGGACATCCCGCCGTCAAAGAAGCCGCCGTCTTCGGGATCGCCCACCCGAAGTGGCAGGAACGCCCGGTCGCCGCCGTCGTCCTGCGCGAAGGCAGCGCCTCCGACGAGGAGACGATCCGAGCGTGGCTGCTCGAGCGGCTGCCCAAGTGGCAGACGCCGGACCGCGTCCTCTTCATCGACGCGATTCCGCGCACCGGGGTCGGGAAGTTCCTCAAGCGCGACCTGCGGGCGCGCTACGACAAGCTGTTCGCCGACGAAGCAGGCTAGCGGCGCCTCGCACAACGGACACCATCGTACGTTGGATCACTGGCCGCGAGCCGGCTCGCGGTCGATGCAATTGATAGAACCGGCCGACGGCAACGGCGATCGGGACGCAGAGAGTGCGGGGACCTAAGCAGGAGGCGAGGGGCCCCGTTCTCATTTCTGGGAACGTTTCTGCGGACGTTCGTTACCGTACCGACGCATCGGGTACGAATGCGGCATGACGGTCGGCGCGGAACGTCAATCCGAGTGGTCGATGGTCGTGCCGGACGCGCGGGAGGCTCTCCGCGCCCGAATCGCCGTTCGGCATTTTCTCGCCGAGCAAGCCGACGCATCGTCCGATCTCGACGCCGTCGAGATCATCGTCGGCGAGCTCGTCGCCAACGTCATCCAGTACGCCCCGGGCGCGATGGGGATTCACGTCGCGTGGGACGGCACGACCGCCTCGCTCGTGATCTCGGACCGCGGGCAGGGGCTGCCCGCGGTGCGCCCGGTCCCCGACGCGGCCGACACCCGCGGTCGCGGGCTGTTCCTGGTTCAGGCGCTCGCCCTGGCGATGCAGGTCGACTCGACGGCGGGCTACGGCACACGGGTGCTCGTCGAGCTCCCCGTGCGCCGCCGCCGCCGGCTCTACGGCCCTAGTTGAGGTTGACCTCGAAGAGGCCCGCCGCGCCCATCCCGCCGCCGACGCACATCGTCACGACGACGTACTTCTCGCCGCGGCGCTTGCCTTCGATCAGCGCGTGCATCACCATGCGCGCGCCGCTGACGCCGTACGGGTGGCCGACCGAGATCGCGCCGCCGTCGACGTTGAACTTCTCGTTCGGAATCCCGAGCGCGTCGCGGCAGTAGACCGCCTGCACCGCGAAGGCTTCGTTGAGCTCCCACAGACCGATGTCGTCGATCGTCAGGTTGTGGCGCCGCAGGAGCTGCGGCACGGCGAAGACGGGGCCGATCCCCATCTCGCCCGGGTCGCAGCCCGCGACGACCATGCCGCGGTAGAACCCGAGCGGAGCAATCCCGCGGCTGCGCGCCTCGTCGGAGTTCATGATCACGACCGCCGCGGCGCCGTCGGAGAGCTGCGACGAGTTGCCGGCGGTGATCGACGAGGTCTTGTCGAGCACGCCTTTGAGCGACGCGAGCCCTTCGAGCGTCGTGTCGGGACGGTTCCCTTCGTCCTTGGTCAGGGTGACGAGCTCTTCGGTCACGTGGCCGGTGTCTTTGTCTTCGAGGTACTTCCAGGCCGGGAGCGGGACGATCTCGGCGTCGAAGCGTCCCGCAGCCTGGGCCGCGGCCACGCGCTGCTGCGACTGCAGCGAGTATGCGTCCTGCGTCTCGCGCGAGACCTTGTAGTGCTTGGCGACGTTGTCTGCGGTCTGCAGCATCGGCATGTAGATGTCGGGATCGTGCCGCATGATCCACTCTTCGCTGAAGCTCTTCATGTTGAGCTCGTTCTGCACCAGCGAGATCGACTCGACGCCGCCCGCGACCATCACCTTCGCGCCGTCGACGATCACGCGGTGCGACGCCGTCGAGATCGCCTGCAGTCCGGAGGCGCAATAGCGGTTGATCGTCGTGCCGGCCGTCGTGATCGGCAGGCCGGCACGCAGCGCGGCGACGCGGCCGATGTTGTGGCCGGTCGCGCCTTCCGGCAGCCCGGTCCCGAGAACGACGTCCTCGACTTCGCTCGGATCGATGCCGGCGCGCTCGACGGCGTGCTCGATGACGTGGCCCGCCATCGTCGCGCCGTGCGTTTGATTGAAGGCTCCGCGGAACGCCTTGCCGATCGGCGTCCGCGCAGCAGAGACGATCGCCGCCTCAGGCATGGGTCAACTCCTTGGAATAGTTCGCAATCGTGCCGCCGCTCTTCGCGATCTCGACGAGCAGCGGGTCGGGGGTCCAGCCGAAGCGTTGCATCGCGGCGACGACGTTGGAAACGCCGACCTCGTCGGCATACCACATCGGGCCGCCGTGGTGCGGCGGAAAACCGTAGCCGTAGATCCAGACCAGATCGATGTCGCCTGGACGGAGCGCGACGTTCGTGCGCAGCAGCTCGGCGCCGGTGTTCACCAGCGGGTAGATGCAGCGCGCGATGATCTCGTCGTCGGAGACGTCGCTGCGCTGCGCAACGCCCGCTTCGACCGAGAGCTGCTTGAACAGCGCGGCGACCTCGGGCGAGGGGATCGGCTCGCGACCTTTTCCGACGCTCTTGTCGTAGTCGAAGAAGCCCTTCATCGTCTTCTGGCCGAGACGCCCTTGCTCGACGAGCTTGCCGATGATCGGGACGCGACCCAGCGGCGCGCCGTGCTCCGACTGTGAGATGAAGTGGTAGACGTCGAGTCCGGAGAGGTCGGCGACCGCGAACGGCCCCATCGCCATCCCGAACGTCGACTTGATGACCGCGTCGATCCGCTCGAGTGGAACGCCTTCTTCGGCGAGCTGCACCGCCTGCGCTTCGTAGTCGAACAGCATCCGGTTGCCGATGAAGCCGAACGCGTTGCCCGAGACGACGCCGACCTTGCGCAGCTTCTTCCCGAGCGCGATCCCGGTGGTGAGCGTCTGGGCCGAGGTCTTCGCGCCGCGGACGATCTCGAGCAGCTTCATGATGTTCGCAGGCGCGAAGAAGTGCAGCCCGACGACCTTCTCCGGACGCTTCGTCGAGGTGGCGATCTCGTCGATGTCGAGCGTCGAGGTGTTCGAGGCGAGGATGCACTCGGGCTTCGTCAGCTGATCGAGTTTACCGAAGACCTCTTTCTTCACCGGCATCGACTCGAAGACGGCTTCGACGACGATGTCGACGTCGCCGAGCTCGTCGTAGGTCTCTTCGAAGGTGATCGAGTTGGCGCGCTTCCAGGCGTCCTCTTGCGAGAGACGGCCCTTGTCGACCTGATACTTGAACATCCCGAAGACCGTCTCGCGCGCCTTCTCCACGGCGTCGGACTTCGTCTCGACGACGGTGACCGGGATCCCGGCCTCGGCGAAGGTGATCGCGATCCCCGTCCCCATCGTCCCGCCGCCGATGACGGCGGCCTTCTTGATGGGGAGGGGCTCGGTCTTCTCGAGTCCCGGGATCTTCCCGAGCTCGCGCTCGGCGAAGAAGACGTGGCGCAGCGCCGCCGACGGCTGCGACATCAGCAGCTCGGTGAACAGCCGCAGCTCGCGCGCGCTTCCGCGCTCGAACGGCAGCTCGATCGCGGCCTGCACCGCATCGATCAGCTTGTGCGCGGCGAAGCCGCCGTTGCTCTCGGGCGGGACCATCTTGTGCGCCTGCGCGACGACGAACGGCGTCGCGAAGAGGCCCAGGCCTTTCACGCCGAGTTCGGCCTGGCGCTGCGCGATGCGGCGGCGCGGCTTCCCGGCAAACGCCTTCGCTGCGGCGATCACAGCTTGCCCTGAGCCTGTCGAAGGGCCGTCAACGACTTCGTCGAGTAGGCCCTGCGCCTTCGCGTCGGGCGCCTTGACCATGTCGCCCTTGAGCATCAGCTGAAGCGCCGCCTGCGCGCCGATCAGGCGCGGCAGCCGCTGCGTTCCGCCGGCGCCCGGCAAGAGGCCGAGCTTGATCTCCGGCAACCCGACCCGCGAGCCGCTCGTCGCGACGCGATAGTCCGACGCGAGCGCGAGCTCGAAGCCGCCGCCGAGCGCGTTGCCGTCGATCGCGACGACGTAGGTCTTCGTCCCGTGCTCGATACGATCGAGAACGTCGCGGATCGACTTAACGTCGGGTCCGGGCGCCGCTTTGAGGCTGTTGAGGTCGTTGACGTCGGCGCCGCCGCTGAAGAACCCGTTC
>DASYFS010000262.1:0-1964 GCA_036498305.1 Candidatus Elarobacter sp.
CTGCTGCAGCAGGCCGACGATCACCGCGGCGAGCGCCGAACCGGCGACCGAGCCGAGCCCGCCGATCACGATGACGATGAACGCGAAGATCAGCATCTGCGTCCCGCGCACCGGATCGATCGTTCCGTAATACGCGGCGGCAAGGATGCCCGCGAGGCCGGCCGCCATCCCGCCGATGCAGAAGACGAGCGTGAAGGCGCGCTGCACGTCGATCCCCAGCGCCTCGACCATCGATCGGTTCTCGACGCCGGCGCGCACGATCAGCCCGTAGCGCGTGCGCTGCAAGAAGAACAGCAGGCTGCCGAGCACGAGCACCGCGGCGACGATCGCGACCCAGCGCGTATTCGGGATCGCCGCGCCGAGCACGGTCGTCGTCCCGGTGAGCCAAGCGGGGAGCATGAGCTGCTTGGGATCGGCGCCGAAGCTGCCTTCGATCAGCGCGATCGCGGCAAGCGCGAGGCCGACGGTGACGAGCACCTGGCCGACGGGTCGCGCGTACAGCGGGCGGATCAGCACGATCTCGCTCGCGGTGGCGAAGACGCCGCCGACGACGACCGCCGCAACGACGGAGAGCGCCCACTGCGCCGAGAGCGGCAAGCCCGGGACGGCGTTCCCGACTGCCCAGCCCAGATACGCCGAGACGGTGAAGAACGCGCCGTGCGCGAGGTTCAGCACCCGCATCAGGCCCCAGATCAGCGAGAGCCCCGCGGCGATCAAAAAGTAGAGCGCTCCGAGGCCGAGCCCGGTGATCGACAGCAGAACGATCGTGCTCATCAGTGGCCTCCCACGGCGGCGGCGAGGCCGAGATGCTTGCGCGCGAGCGCCGGGTCGTCCATCAGCTCGCCGACGTGCCCGGTGTAGCTGACCTGACCCTGATCGAGGACGATCACGTCGCCGACGAGCGCGTGCGCGACGCTGAGGTTCTGCTCCACGAGCAGGATAGTGGCGACTTCCGCGGCACGCTTCAGCGCTTCGGTGACGTTGCGGACGACGAGCGGCGCGAGGCCTTTCGTCGGCTCATCGACGAGCAGGATGCGGTTGTCGCCGTTGAGCAGCGCGCGCGCCAGCGAGACCATCTGCTGCTGTCCGCCGGAGAGCGTGCCGGCGCGCTGCCCGCCGCGCTCCCTCAGCTCAGGGAACAGCTCGTAGACGAGGTCGTAGCGGTGCTGCGCGCCGGCGCGTTCCGCCAGGCGCAGGTTCTCCGTCACCGTTAGGCCGGCGAAGACGTCGCGATCCTCCGGGACGTAGGCGACGCCGCGCTGCACGACGGCATGGACCGCGAGCTTCGTCAGCTCCTCACCGGCGAGCGTCACGCTGCCGGTCCGCGGCGCGAGGCCGAGGATCCCGCGCAGCGTCGTCGTCTTGCCGACGCCGTTGCGGCCGAGCAGCCCGGTGATCCCGCCCGCCTTCACCTCGAACGACACGTTCTGCAAGATGTGCGACTCGCCGATGTGGACGTTGAGCTCGCGCACCGCCAAGAGAACGGCGCTCACAGCGGATCACCCAGATACGCCGACTGCACCGTCTCGTTGGCGACGATCCGTTCGGGCGTGTCGATCGCGAGCAGCGAGCCGTGGTGCATCACCGCCATCCGCTCGGCCATCCCCATGATGAGGTCCATGCGGTGCTCGACCATCAGCACGGTCTTCTTCTGGTCGCGGTGGATGCCGCGGATCAACTCCATCATCCCCGGCGCGTCCTCGACCGCCATCCCGGCCGTCGGCTCGTCGAGGAGGACGACGCGCGGCTCGCCGCACAGCAGGATCGCGAGGTCGAGCTTGCGCTTCTCGCCGTGTGAGAGCGAGGCCGCATGCGCAGCGGCGCGCGCTTCGAGTCCGACCTGCGCGAGCGCCTCGCGTGCGCGCGCGATCGCCTTCGCGTCGCGATCGGCGAGCTTCCAGATCGCGCTGCTCCCGCCGAGATACGCCTGCGCTGCGAGGCGCGCGTTCTCCAGCACCGTCAGC
>DASYFS010000263.1:0-3429 GCA_036498305.1 Candidatus Elarobacter sp.
CACGATCGTCCACTTCGAAGCCGACCGCATGCGCAATCTTAAGCTCGATCCCGCCGACTGGAACCTCGAGCGCGGCGCGGTGCTCGAAGAGTACGCGCAGAAAAAGAGCGACCCGGTCTCGTCGTTCATCTTCGACGTCAACCAGAAAGTGTATCCGGGCTCGCGCCTGGGCGGGACGTCGCTCGGCGACCGGCCCGACATCGAGCGCGCGACGGTCGCCGATCTTCGCCGCTATTACGACGCGTGGTATCACCCCAACAACGCGACGCTCGTCGTTTCGGGCGACGTGCGGGCCGCCGACGTCGTCGCGTCGGCGCAGCGCTGGTTCGGCGATATCCCCAAGGTGACGCTGCCGGCGCGGCGACAGTATGCGCTTGCGCCCGCGCACGGTGTCACCTGGACGAAGTCTGCCGACTATCCGTACACGATGGTCGATGAGGCCTACGCGGCGCCGGGCAACGCGAAACCCTACGAGCACGATCAGGTCCGCAACGACGTTGCGCTCGGCGCGATCTTCAACGATCGCGGACCGTTCCGTCGCGCGCTCGTTGAAAGCGGGCTCGCCCTCGCCTACGAGCCCAACCCGCTCGAAGACCGCCGGGCTTCCGTCATCCACGTGCTCCTCATCGTCGCACCGGGACACACCGCGGGCGAAGTGCGCGCCGCCTACGAGAAGACGATGGCGCAGGTGCTCAAAAATGGCCTCGATCCCGAGCTATTCGCCGCGTCGAAGCGCCAGCAGCTCGCGGCGATGACGTACGCGAAGGACTCGATCGTCGGAATCGGGACCGCCGTCGGCGCCAACATGGTGTGGCCGGGCGACACGCCGCCCTCACAGTTCTACGGGCTGTACGGTGCGATCACGCGAGACGAGGCGACCGCCGTCGCGCGCAAAGTCTACGCGAGGGCGAGCGTCGTCGGCGTCCTCGAGCCGACCGCGTTCGATCCGGCGAAGGCGAAGGCACCCGAGGGCGTCTCGTCGTCTGTGACCGACGACTTCCACGGCCGCGTCCCGACCGGTCCGATCCAGCAGCCGGCGTGGATGCAGACGGCGCTGGCGAAGCCGCTCGAGCTGCGCAGCGCGGTCTCTCCGGTCGTCTCGACGCTCCCGAACGGGATGAAGCTGCTGGTGCAGCGCGTCCCGACGAACCCGACGGTCTTCATCGACGGGATCGTGCGCACGTCGCCGGCGTTCGATCCGGCCGGGAAAGAGGGGCTCGGCGAGCTCACCTCGGCTCTGATGCAGTACGGCAGCGCGAAATACGGCTACGACGCGCAGCGGAAGATTGCCGACGACCGCGCCGCCGACCTCGAGTTCGGGCTCGCGTTCTCGGCGCACGGCCGGGCCGGCGACTTCGCGCCGCTGCTCGACGTCCTCGCCGACGACGTGCGCTATCCGCTGCTCCCCGCCGACAAGCTGACGCTCGTGCGCGGGCAGCTCAGCGCGTACGCCGGACGGCGCGCGCTGCAGGCGGGGTTCCAGGCACAGCGCGTCTTCGACGCCGCGCTCTATCCGGCCGGGGATCCCGCGCTGCGCGTCCCGAGCTCGGCGTCGTTCGACGGGCTGACCGCCGCCGACGTCGCTTCGTATCGCGCGCAGTACGTCCGTCCCGATCTCACCACGCTCGTCGTCGTCGGTGACGTCGATCCCGCGCAAGTTGCGCGCGAGGTCGCGGCGCGCTTCGGCGACTGGACGGCGGCCGGCCCGACGCCCGATCAGCACCTCCCCGCGATCCCGCTCCCCACGCCGCGGATCAACTACGTCGAGACGGCTACGCAGGACATCAGCGTCGAGCTGGGCGCGCCGGCTGCGGCGCGAACGTCGCCGGACTACGACGCGCTCGCGCTGGCGAACGCGATCTACGGCGGCGGCTCGCTCGACACGCGCCTCTTCCATGAAGTGCGCGAACGGCGCGGGCTCGTCTACACCGCCGGCAGCTCGCTGCAGGCGAATCGCGATCGCGGGACGTTCACGGTCTCGTTCAGCGCCGTCCCGACGAAGATCGATCAGGCCGAAGCGATCGTGCGCGCCGAGTTGCGCCGGATGCAGGACGAGGACGTCAGCCCCGACGAGCTGGCACGTGCGAAGACGCGCGTGGTGGCGACGCAGCTCAACGCCGAGCAGGCGACCGCGGCGATCGCCGGCGACCTGCTGCGCATCTCGCTCGACGATCTGACGCCGACGTACTACGCGACGCTCGCCGCCCGCTACGCCGGGATCAGCGCCGCCGACGTGCGCCACGCCGCGCAGACGTACTTCCATCCCGACAACCTGGTCGAGGTGCGGATCGGGCCGCGCGCATAGCGCGGTGCGCGCGCTCGAGTTCGAGATCGTCCCGAACCTGAGCGAGGGCAACGACGCCGCGGTGGTCGCCGCGTGCGTCGCCGCCATCGATGACGCCGGCGCGCGCGTCGTCCACCGTACGAGCGACCCGTCCCACCACCGCAGCGTCCTCACCGCCGTCGGAAGCGCATCGCAGGTCGTCTCCGCCTCGGTCGCGCTCGCCGCGGCCGCGCGTGAGCACATCGACCTGCGTCGCCATCATGGCGCGCACCCGCGGATCGGCGCGCTCGACGTTCTGCCGTTCGTCCCGCTCGGCGACGCGACGCTCGACGACGCCGTCACGCTCGCCCATCGGGCGGCGGGACGGATCTGGCGCGAGCTCGGGATCCCGTCGTATCTCTACGGCGCGGCCGCCACCGCGCCGCACCGCGAGCACCTCGCCGCGATCCGCCGCGGCGAGTTCGAAGGGCTCGGTGCGCGCCTGGGGGCCGACGACCGCTGGCGCTTCGACTACGGCGACGCCGCGCACGCGTCGGCCGGTGCGATCGCGATCGGCGCGCGACCGTTCCTGATCGCGTTCAACGTCGAGCTTGCGACCGGCGATCTCGCCCTCGCCAGGCGGATCGCGCGGACGCTGCGTGCGTCCAGCGGGGGGCTGCGCTCGCTCAAGTGTCTGGGGCTGCTGCTCGCTCCCGACCGCGTGCAAGTCTCGTGCAACGTCACCGACGTCGCCGCCGTCCCGCTCTACCGCATTACCGAGCTTGTCCGCCGCGCCGCCGCGCGCGCGGGCGTCACGGTCGCGCGGAGCGAGCTGATCGGGCTGGCGCCCTGGCCGGCGGTCGAGCGCACCGCGAAAGCGTACACTGCCGCTTCATTATCGGAGTGACGGCCGGCACGATTCGCGGGAGCTTGCGGTCCGAATCGCAAATCATTCCTGGAACGTGGACAACGCGCAGCGGGATCTCCCGCCCGACGATCTCCGGCAAATTCTCGAGGACGATGCCGCCCGCGTCGCCCGCCGCGTCGTGCGCCGCCACAAGTTCGGGCGCTTGAGCGACCGCCGGATCATCTCGCTGCTGCGGCCCCACGCGGACGCGGTGCCCGACCGCGAGCTGGTCGATCTGTGGTTCGACGCCTTCGCGCGT
>DASYFS010000264.1:0-25601 GCA_036498305.1 Candidatus Elarobacter sp.
GTGTTGTGCGGGCCGAGCCGCCGCGTCACCGACTCGATCAGCGTCGGGCCTTCGCCGCCGCGCGCACGAGCGACGGCGCGCGCCGTCGCGGTGTACACCGCGAAGAGATCGTTGCCGTCAACCTGCTCGCCCGGGAAGCCGTATGCCGGCGCGCGCTCGGCGAGGGTCGCGCCCGCGCTCTGCAGGCGGCGCGGCGTCGAGATCGCCCAGCCGTTGTTCTGCAAGAAGAACACGATCGGCGCGCGGACGAGCCCCGCGAGATTACACGCTTCGTGAAAGTCGCCTTCGCTCGACGCGCCGTCGCCGAAGTAGACGATGACGACCGCGTCCTGACCCTGTCGTCGAAGGCCCCACGCCAGGCCGACCGCTTGCGGGAGCTGCGCGGCGATCGAGATTTGGATCGGCATCATCTTCACGCCGGGGGGGATCGCGCCGCCCGCGGGGTTGCCCTGGAAGTAGCGAATGAAGTGCGCGAGCGGATACCCGTGCCGCAACAGCGCGGGGAGCTCCCGATACTGCGGCACGATCCAATCGCGCGCGGGATCGAGCGCCCACGCGGAGCCGACGACCGACGCCTCTTGACCGCCGACCTGGGAGAACGTCCCGAACTTCCCTTGCCGCTGCAGGCTCGCGCCCTTCGCATCGAACGCGCGGCTCAGCTTCATCAGCCGCAACGCGGCCAACACCTCGGTGTCGGTCAGATCGACCACGCTCACCATCCGCCGTACCCCGTCCATCCGCCGTCGACGTAGAGCTGCGTCGCGTTCACGTACGACGCGTCGTCTGAAACGACGAACGCGATCGCGTTCGCGATCTCGACCGGCGACGCGAGCCGGCCGAGCGGCGTGCGGCCGGCGATGTCGTCGTCGCTGAACCGGCCGCTCTCCATCGCGCTGCGGACCAGCGCCGTCGCGGTGTATCCGGCGTTGACCGAGACGACGCGCACCCCGCGCGGTCCCCATTCGGTGCCGAGCGTCCTGGTCAGTCCGTCCAACCCGTGCTTGCTCACGCTGTACGCGAGCCGCCCCGGCATCCCGAGGGCCGAGAAGACGGAGCCGACGTTCACGATGACGCCCTTCCCTTTGGCGAGCATGACCCGGCCGGCGGCCTGCGCGCACAGAAACGGCGCGGTCAGGTTCAGGTCGAGGACGGCGCGCCAGGCCTCGAGGCTCAACTCCTCGGCCGCCGTGACGCTCGGCATCCCGGCGTTGTTCACGAGCACGTCGACGGTGCCGTACGCCTCCTGCGCGCCGGCGAACAGCCGCTCGACGCCGGCCGGCGTCGCGAGGTCGGCGCCCACGGCGGTCACCTCAAAGCCGTCGGCGCGCAGCGCGCCGGCAACATCGTCGGCTCGTTTCTGCGCCCGCGAGTTCACCACCACGGCGAAACCCCGCTCGGCGAGGCGGCGCGCCGTCGCCAGCCCGATCCCATCCGAGGACCCGGTGACGATCGCGACTGGACGCGCGAACGGCCGCACGCGAATCTCTCCGCGAGCGGCCGCCGCAGTCCTTCGTGAATCGTCGCTAATCGATCAGGAGCAGGTCAGACGTCCGTTCCGATTGGCGATGTCGGCCCCGCGGCACTGACGCGGGTCGATCGACGTGGTGCGCGCGTTGCCGTTCCCGTCCGGGCAGCTCGCGACGAGCATCCCGTTGCGCATGCGCTGGTTCGTGCAGCTCTGCTGATACGAGCCGCCGGGAGCATAACCGTTGTTGTTCCAGCGGTTGCCATTCCCGTTATAATTTCCGTTATAATTTCCGTTGTAGTTGCCGTTGCCGTTGCCGTAGTAGTTGCCGTTGCCGTTGTTGTAGCGGCGATAGCCGTTGCCGCCGCCGTTGCAGACGAGCTGGCCGTTGGAGTTGGCGATGTCGCCGCCGCGGCAGCTGCCGAGGTCGATGGCGGAGCGGACCCGGTCGCCTTGCGGATCGGTGCACCGGGCGGTGAGACGATCGCCGTTCACGCGAATCCCCGTGCACGACTGTTGGTAAGAGCCGGACGGAATCGATTGCGCAAACGCCGGCGCGAGCGACGCCGCGACGAGCGAAATGCCGACGGCGGCCCGGACGATCAAGTGCTTCATACGGGTACAGGTGCCCATTTCGAGCGATTCCTTCGCGTGGCGGACCCTCGCTTGGGGGAAGGCAGCGAGTGCTCACAGAGATTTCGAACCGCCCTCCGAGGTTCAAACCGTACGCTGCAGCCATGCTCACGGCAACCGTTCCTCTCGACCACGCGCACATCGATGCGCAGCATCTCCACGATCGGATCGTCGAGGCCGCCTCCGCCGATCAGCCGCAGCTCAGCACCGGGATCGAAAACGCCGGCTTCCGCGCCGGAGCCCTCGCCGCCGGCCTTCGCAAGGCGCTGCGCACGCACGGCAGCACCGCGCGAACGCACCTGAACAGCGCGATCGCCTTCCTCGACGCCGCGGCCGCGGACGCTGCGGACGCCGCATACTCGACCGGCAATGATGTTCACGATCACATCTCGCGCATGATCGCGGCAACGCGCAGCGCCGTCGTCGAGCTGGGACTCGCTCGCTCGTCGGGATAATGCGGTCTCAGCCGCAGCCCAGCGATTTCTAAACATTCGCGGGTAGGAGGCGCGCATGATCGCACAACTTCGCACCTTTGCCATCGCCGCCGGCGCGGCCGCGACGATCGGCACCGGCGCAATCATTCCGCGACCCGCGTCCGCCGACACGACCTCGACCCTGCTGACCGCTGCGGCGGCCGTCGGCGCGCTGGTCCTCTATAACAACTATCAGAAGCGCCAACAGGCCAACAACGTCGTCGGCTACACGCAGAACGGCGGCACGGTCTACGGCGACGGCCGCATCGTGATGCCGAACGGCCAGACCTACTATCCGAACAACAACGGGCAGTATGCGTGGGGCCAGCAGGCATACTATCAGCCCAACGCTAGCGGCTACCAGTACGATACCCAGCGGACGGGCCGTTACGACCGCACCCATCGCCACGGCAACGCGTACGGCAATCGCTATCACGACAACAACGGAAACCACGGAAACCACGGCGACAACGGCGACAACGGCCACGGCCACTAGCGGTCGCCTCACGGAGCGGCGCGCCTAGACGGGGACGGCGCGCTTCTCCTCGATGCGCTGCTCCAGCAGCGCGATCCACGCACCCACGCCGGCGCCGGAGCGCGCGGAGAGCTCGACGATCTCGATCGCCGGGTTCACCGCTCGCAGGCTCCGGTACGCGGCCGCGCGGTCGAAGCCGACGGCGTCGGCGATGTCGATCTTGGTGACGAGCGCGACCTGCGCCGTGTTGAATGCCAGCGGATACTTAAGCGGCTTGTCCTCGCCTTCGGTGACCGAGAACACCACCGCGCGCAGGTCCTCGCCGAGATCGTACTCCGCGGGGCAGATCAGGTTACCGACGTTCTCGATGAAGAGCGCATCGAGCGGGCCGGGCTCCCAGCCCTCCAGCGCGCGTCCGATCATGTCGGCATCGAGGCGGCACTCGGCGGCGGTCGTGATCTGTTTCACCGGCGCGCCGCTCGCGGCAAGCCGGCGCGCGTCGTTGTCGGTCGCCTGATCGCCGACCAGCGCCGCGACCCGGCGGTGCGCGACGAGCCGCGTCAGCGTCTCCTGCAGCAGCGTGGTCTTCCCCGAGCCCGGGCTCGAGAGCAGGTTCACGACCAGAGTTCCCGCAGCCGCAAAGCGCGCGCGCAGCGCGTCGGCCAACGCATCGTTCTTCCGCAAGATGCTCTGCTCGATCGAGACAACGCGATACTTCATTCCGGTACCTCCACCGCGACCAGCTTGAGGTCGCGTCCGCGAACGATGGTCGGACAAGGCTCGGCGCAGTGCGGGCAAATCAGGCCGGCGCCGCCGAGCGGCGCCCGTTCGGCGGCGCAGCGCTCGCACCACACGACGAGCGGCTCGTCTTCGATGCGCAGCGTGCTATCCGCCGCAAGCGTTCCGGCGCTCGCCAGCTCCCACGAAAAGCGCAGCGCATCGGGCGCGATGCCGCTGAGCGCGCCGACGCGGACGTGGACGGCAAGCACGCGCTCGAACCCTGAACGCTGCGCCGACGCAGCGATCTCTTCGATCATTCCGAGCGCGATCGACAACTCGTGCACGACGGCAGTTTCCTGACTTTTCGGGGCCTTGCACATCGCCCCGCGTTCGGGTACCGTAGCGTACACGCGAGGTGAAGCGCAAGACATCCGCTCGCGCGCGCCCCACGAAAAAGATCGAGATGCTCTCGTTGCGCCGCACGCGCGACGACGACACGAAGCGAGAGTCGATCATGCCGATGACCGCGTCCGATGCGCTCGTGAACGTCCTTTGGATTCCCGCGGGGCTGAGCTGCGACGGCGATTCGGTCGCGCTCACGGCCGCCACGCAGCCGGCGATCGAGGAGATCGCGCTCGGCGCCCTACCCGGGCTGCCGAAGGTCAAGTTCCACTGGCCGCTGATCGAGTACAGCCTCGGCGGCGAGGAGTTCTTGCGGGCGTTCTTCGCCGCCGAACGCGGCGAACTCGATCCGTTCGTCCTCGTCATCGAAGGCTCGATCGCGAACGAGTCGATAAAGCGCGAAGGCTACTTCACCGGCTTCGGCAACGAGCCGGGGACCGATCAGCCGATCACGTTCGCCGGTTGGATCGACCGCCTCGCGCCCAAAGCGTGGGCGATTCTCGCCGCCGGGACGTGCGCGACGTACGGCGGCATCCACGCGATGGCCGGCAATCCGACCGGTGCGATGGGGATCCTCGACTATCTCGGCTGGGACTGGAAGTCGAAAGCCGGCGTCCCGATCGTCTGCGTCCCCGGCTGTCCGACGCAGCCCGACAACTTGTCCGAGACGATTCTCTACCTGTTGTGGCAGGCCGCCGGCAACGCGCCGATGATTCCGCTCGACGAAGCGGGCCGGCCGAAGTGGCTGTTCGGCGCGACGGTGCACGAAGGCTGTGACCGCGCCGGCTACTACGAGCAAGGCGATTTCGCGACGACCTACGATTCGCCGAAGTGTCTCGTCAAGCTCGGATGCTGGGGTCCGGTCGTGAAGTGCAACGTCACCAAGCGCGGCTGGATGGGCGGCGTCGGCGGCTGCCCGAACGTCGGCGGGATCTGCATCGGCTGCACCATGCCGGGCTTCCCCGACAAGTTCATGCCGTTCATGGACGAGCCGCCGGGTGCGAAAGTCTCGTCGTCGATCAGCGCCATCTACGGCAACATGGTCCGCTCGTTGCGCCAGATCACGATGAACACCGTCGACAAAGAACCGAAGTGGCGCCATAAAGGCACGCAGCTCACCACCGGATACACCAGACCGCGCACGTATTAGCGCGCCGCACCCGCAGGGTCGAGAGGGGTACCGTCCGTGGCTATCAAGGATCTCCCGGGAACGTCAGGCGAGTCGGGCCAGTCGCGTCTGGTCGAGATGTCGTGGGACCCGATCACCCGCATCGTCGGCAGTCTCGGCATCTACACGAAGATCGACTTCGCGCAGAAGAAGGTCGCCGAGTGTCACGCGACCTCGTCGATCTTCCGCGGCTATAGCATCTTCATGAAGGGCAAGGATCCGCGCGACGCCCACTTCATCACCTCGCGCATCTGCGGGATCTGCGGTGACAATCACGCCGTCTGTTCCGTCTACGCGCAGAACATGGCGTATGGCGTCAAGCCGCCGCACCTCGGCGAGTGGGTGACGAACCTCGGCGAGGCCGCCGAGTACATGTTCGACCACAACATCTTCCAGGAAAACCTCGTCGGCGTCGACTTCTGCGAGCAGATGGTCCGCGAGACGAACCCGAGCGTCTGGGAGAAGGCGAAGGCGACGCAGGCGCCCCACGCGAGCGTACACGGTTACAAGACGATCGCCGACATCATGTCGGCGCTCAACCCGTTCTCCGGCGACTTCTACCGGCAGGCGCTGCAGATCAGCCGCTATACCCGCGAGATGTTTTGCCTCATGGAAGGCCGGCACGTCCACCCCTCGACGCTCTACGCCGGCGGCACCGGGACGGTCGCGACGCAACAGCTCTTCACCGACTACTACTCGCGCCTGATGCGCTACATCGAGTACATGAAGGTCTGCGTCCCGCTCCACGACGACCTCTTCGATTTCATGTACCAGGCCCTGCCGGGCTACGAGCACGTCGGGGAGCGACGCATCCTCCTGGGCTGCTGGGGCGCGTTCCAAGACCCGGAGTACTGCGACTTCAGCTACCGCAACATGACGAACTGGGGCCGCAAGATGTTCGTTACCCCCGGCGTCATCGTCGACGGCAAGCTGGTGACGAACGACCTGGTTCAGATCAACCTCGGAATCCGCATCCTGCTCGGCCACTCCTATTACGACGACTGGTCGAGCGAAGAGACGTTCGTCCCGCGCGACCCGCTCGGCAATCCGGTCGACCGCCGGCATCCGTGGAACATGCACACGCTTCCGTCGCCGAAGAAGCGCGACTTCGGCAACCAGTACTCGTGGGTGATGTCGCCGCGTTGGTACGACGGGAAGGACCATCTCGCGCTCGACACCGGCGGCGGCGCGCTGGCACGGATGTGGTCGACGGCGCTCTCGGGCCTGGTCGACATCGGCTACGTCAAGGCGACCGGGAACAGCGTCCAGATCAATCTGCCCAAGAGCGCGCTCTCCGGGCCGGCATCGTTCGAGTGGAAGACGCCGAAATGGTCCAACGCGATCGAGCGCGACCGCGCCCGGACGTACTTCCAAGCGTACGCGGCGGCGGCGGCGCTGCACTTCCTCGACAAGGCGTTCGAAGAGATCCAGGCCGGTCGCACCGCGACCTGGGAGCCGTTCACGGTTCCCGACGAGGCGATCGGGTGCGGCTTCACCGAGGCGGTCCGCGGCGTGCTCTCGCACCACATGATCATCCGCGACGGGAAGATCGCGAACTACCATCCGTGGCCGCCGACGCCGTGGAACGGCAACCCGCGCGACAGCTACGGGACCCCGGGTCCCTACGAGGACGCCGTGCAGAACACGCCGATCTTCGAAGAGAACGGACCGGAGAACTTCAAGGGGATCGACATCATGCGCGCGGTGCGCAGCTTCGATCCGTGCCTGCCGTGCGGCGTCCACATGTATCTCGGCAACGGGAAGACGCTCGAGACCGTCCACTCGCCGCTCGCGCCGTTCGGCTGATGACCGCCGTCGAGACGAGCGCCGACCGCGTCGCGTCGCTGCTCGGCGGCTTCGAGCGGGTCGCAACGCCGCGCCAAGCACGCGAGCTGGGCGAAGAGCTCGCGCGCACGCTGGTGACGCTGTACGGTGCCGGCCTCGAGCGCGTGCTGACGATCGTCCACGACGCCGCCGGCGCGGAGTCCGAGGCGATCTTCGCGCGCCTCTGTGAGGACCCGTTCGTCGAAGGGCTATTGTGCCTGCACGGGCTGCACCCGCTCGCGGTCGAAGAGCGGGTGCAGCGCGCGCTCGACGGCGTCCGGCCGTACCTGAAGTCGCACGCAGGCGACGTCGCGATCGTCGGCGTCTCGGACGACGGCGTCGTCACGCTGCGGATGCAGGGGACGTGCGACGGCTGCCCCTCGTCGTCCGCGACGGTGAAGCTCGCGGTCGAGCGCGCGATCCTGCGCGACGTGCCCGAGATCCGCAGCGTGGTCGCAGAGAACCTCACGCCGGCGGTGCGCGACGACGCGCCGACCTGTACCGCCGTCGAAGACGATGACGGCCGCGTCACCATTCTGCTGGGAGCCTGAACGGTGAACGAGGCACCGGCCGCGTTCGCCTCGCTCCAGCGCTTGCTGCGCACCCCGCCGCCGCAAGCCCCGGGCGAGCGCTGCGACTACTGCGCGGTCCCGCTGTCGCCCGAGCACGGCCACCTGATCGACCTGCAGGCGCGGCGCATTATGTGCAGCTGCCGCCCGTGCGCGCTGACCTTCGAACCCGAGGGCGCGGCGCGCGGGCGCTACAAGGCTATTCCCTCCCGCTACGCCGAGCTCGCGGAGTTCGCGCTCGACGACGCCGCCTGGGACGCGCTCGGGATCCCGATCGGCCTGGCGTTCTTCTTCTATAACTCCGCCGAAGGCCGCACGATCGCGCTGTATCCGGGTCCGGCCGGCGCGACGGAGTCGGAGCTCGACCTGAGCGCGTGGGACGAGATCGCGGCGCGCAACCCGCAGCTCGCGACGCTCGCCGCCGACGTCGAGGCCGCGATCGTCCTGCGGCGCGACGGGACGACGAGTTGCTTCATCGTTCCGATCGACGGGGCGTACACGCTGGTCGGGCTGATACGCCTCGGCTGGAAAGGCTTCGACGGCGGTCCCGAAGCGTGGGACCGGATCGACGCCTTCTTCGTCGACGTGCGGCGGCGCGCCGGCAACGCGCGTCCGGCCGTGCCGCGATGAACGACCTCTCGTTCACCGTCGTCGACGCGCGGGCCGAGCCGTACGCCGCCTCGCCGCAGCTCGCGCTGCGCATGCGGGTCGCGGAGACGAGCGGCGCGCAGGTGTACGCCATCGCGCTCCGCGCGCAGGTGCAGCTCGAGCCGCAGCGCCGCCGCTACGACGCCGGCGAATCGGATCGGCTCGGCGAGCTGTTCGGCCCGCCGCAGCGCTACGGCGACACGCTGCGCACGATGTTGTGGACGCACGTCTCGGCGACGGTTCCCGCGTTCACCGGCGACGGTGAGTTCGATCTCGTCGTGCCGTGCAGCTACGACTTCGAGGTCGCGGCGAATCGGTATCTCAGCGCGCTGGCCGACGGCGAGATCCCGTTGGTCGTTCAGCTCAGCGGCACCCTGTTCGTCCAGGGCGAGCACGGTGTCGCAGCACAATTGGTGCCTTGGACCTGCGAGGCGCGTTACCGGCTTCCCGTCGCCGTCTATCGCGCGACGATCGACGCCTTCTTTCCGAACAGCGCGTGGATCCGGCTCCATCGCGATACGTTCGAGGAGCTCGCGCGCTTCAAGCGCGAGCGCGGGCTGCGCAGCTGGGACGACGCGATCTTGCGGTTGTGCGAACGCGCCGAGGCACTCTCGTGAGCACGCTGAGCGCCGACGCGTTCGCGCCCGCGCGCGCCGTCGCCAACGCGGTGCTGTACGAGGGCTATTTGCTCTTCCCGTATACCGCGTCGTCGGCGAAGAACCGCGTCCGCTGGCAGTTTGGGGTCGTCGTGCCGCGCGCGTATCTCGCCGCGGGAACCGGCGAGACCGCCGAACAGCGAACCGACGTGCTCGTCGAAGCGGAGGGTGACCGCGACCCCGAGCTTACCCTGATGCTGCGCTTCCTCCAGGTCGAGGCACGGCAGGTCGAGGTGCGCGACGGCGACGGCTACGACCCCGTCGAGTCGCTGACGATCAACGGCACGCGCCACCTCAGCTTCGACGAAGGCGCCGAGCGCGAGCTGCGCTGCATCTTTACGGCGACGCCGCGGACGACGGTGGAGATTCCGATCGCAATCCCCGGCGGCCGCGACACAACGCCGCTCCCCGACGGCACGTCCGGACGAATCGTCCGCGAACGCTGGCCGCTCCGCGGCACCTTCACGCTGTCCTGCGATCCCGTCGCCGGCGCGCCGTCGCTGCGCCGGGTCACGGCCGTCGTCGCGAACGACTCCGACGTCGTCGCCGGCGAACGCGCCGGCGCGCTGCGCACCGCGTTCGTCTCGACGCACCTGCTCCTCGCCGCCGAGCAGGGGACGTTTCTGTCGGTCCTCGATCCGCCCGAATCCGCCGCTGCGGCGTCGAGGATGCTCAAGAGCCGCCACACGTTTCCGGTCCTGGCCGGCGCGCAGCACGATCCGCATCGTTCGGCGCTGATGCTCTCCTCGCCGATCATCCTGTACGACTTTCCCGCGGTCGCCGCGCAGACCGACGTCGAGCAGTTCGACGGCACCGAGATCGACGAGCTGCTGACGCTCAGCGTACTGAGCCTGCCCGACGCGGAGCGCGACGAAGCGCGCGCGACCGATCCGCGCGCCCGCGCGATCGTCGAACGCGCCGAGCGCTTCGGCCGCGACGAGATGGAGCGCGTCCACAGCGGGACGATGCACCTCCTCGTCGACGGCGTGAAGGTGATGAAGGGCGCCGCCGTCCGTCTTCGCCCGAAGCGGCGCGCCGACGCGTGGGACATGTTCCTCGAAGGCCGCGACGCGACGGTCCGCGCGATCCATCAGGACTTCGAAGGAGTGTTCTACGTGGCGGTGACCGTCGACGACGATCCCGCCAGCGATCTGCACGAATGGTACGGGCGATCGTTCTTCTTCTACCCCGACGAGATCGAGCCGCTGGAGCCCGCGCGATGATCCTCGTCGCCGGCGTCGGCAACCTGTTCTTCGGCGACGACGGGTTCGGTCCGGAAGTCGCACGCGTGCTCGCCGCCGCGCCGCCCGAGAACGCGAAGGTCGAGGACTTTGGGATCCGCGGCCTCCACCTCGCCTACGAGCTGCTCGCCGGCTACGAGCATGCGATCCTCGTCGACGCGGCGCCCCGCGGCGGGCGGCCGGGGACGCTCTACGTGATCGCGCCCGATGACGCCGCGCCCAGCGGGTCGCCCGACGCGCACCGCATGGACGTGCAGAACGTCTTCGCGTACCTGCGCGTTCTCGGCGGCACCCCGCCGCCGGTGACGATCGTCGCCTGCGAGCCGCAGACGATCGAACCGGGGATCGGGCTCTCCGTGCCGGTCGCCGAATCGATCGAACCCGCCGCCGCGCTGGTGCGGCGGATCGCCCACGACGGAGGTGTCGCGTGTTCAACGCTCTGATCCGGACCGCGATCGCGATCGGCGTCGCGGTCTTCGCGGCGCGCCAGCTCGCCTACGGCGGCCGCGACCTCGCGCGCTACAACAAGATGCGTGAGATGTCGGACGAAGGTCCGCTGATCGCGCCGAACGGGCGCAAAGACGCGACCAACGCCGAAGCGCGGACGCGCAATCCGCTCACGATGCTGATGAGCATCCCGAGCGACGTCGCGCGCTACGCGAAATTGAAGTCGATGTAGGAGCCGCGCATGTGCCTTGCGATCCCCGGCCAAGTCGTCGCGCTGATGCCGGAGCAGCCTTTGCTGGCGAAGGTCGACGTCGGCGGCGTTCGCCGCAACGTCAACATCGGCTTGCTCGAGGACGGCGAGGTGACGGTCGGTGATTGGGTGCTGATCCACGTCGGCTTCGCGTTGAGCCGGGTGAGCGAAACCGAGGCGCGCGATCAGCTGCGGATGCTCAGAGCGATGGGCGAGGACGCGCTGGCGATCGAGGAGGTGCGCGGCTATACGTTCGCAGCCGAGGCTGCGGAGCGACGATGACGATGCGCTACGTCGACGAGTTCCGCGACCCGGCGCCGATCGCGGGCGTTGCCGCGGAGATCCGGCGGACCGTCGATCCCGCGCGGCAATACCGGATCATGGAAGTCTGCGGAGGACACACGCACGCGATCTACCGCTTCGGCCTGCGCGACCTCTTGCCGGACAACGTCGAGCTCGTCCACGGTCCGGGCTGCCCGGTCTGCGTCCTCCCGACCGGACGCGTCGACGACGGTCTCGCGATCGCTGCCGAACCGGACGTCGTGCTGACGTGCTTCGGCGACATGATGCGCGTGCCGGGGACGAAGGGGACGCCCCTGGAGTTGAAGGCGCGCGGCGCCGACATCCGGATGGTCTACTCGCCGCTCGATGCGCTGAAGCTCGCGCAGGAGAACCCCGATCGCCGCGTCTGCTTTTTCGCGATCGGCTTCGAGACGACGGCCCCGTCGACCGCGCTCACGCTGCTGCGCGCGCGCGACCTGGGCGTGCGGAACTTCTCCGTCTTCTCCAACCACGTGACGATCGTGCCGGCGATTCGCGCGATCCTCGACTCGCCGGACATGCGGCTCGACGGCTTCATCGGCCCCGGTCACGTCTCGACGATCACCGGCTGCCGCCCGTACGAGTTCATCGCCCGGCACTACGGTAAGCCGGTCGCGGTCGCGGGCTTCGAGCCGCTGGATCTGCTCGAGGGGATCCTGATGGTGCTGCGGCAGATTCGCGACGGCGAGGCGCAGGTCGAGAACCAGTACCGCCGGATCGTGCCGTGGGACGGCAATCCCGCCGCGCTGCGCGCGCTGGCGACGGTCTTCGAGCTGCGGCCGTACTTCGAGTGGCGCGGCCTCGGCTTCATCTCGCAGTCGGCGCTCAAGCTGAAGGCGGCGTTCGCCGAGTGGGACGCCGAGGTCGCGTTCGCCGTGCCTGGCGTCCGCGTGACCGATCCGCGCGCCGCGCAGTGCGGCGAGGTGCTCAAGGGCGTGTTGAAGCCGCCGCAGTGCAAGCTGTTCGGCAAGGAGTGCAATCCCGAGCACCCCGTCGGCGCGCTGATGGTCTCGAGCGAGGGCGCCTGCGCGGCGTACTATCGCTATGCGGCGCACGCCGCCGAGACGGTGACCGCCTGATGACGAGCGACGCTCCGCCGCGGCCGCAGACGACGTTCACCGACCCGCAGATCGAGATGTCGCACGGCGCCGGCGGTAAGGCGTCGCGACGGCTCGTCGAAGGACTGATCGCGCCGGCGTTCGCGAACCCGGCGCTGGCGCCGCTCTCCGACGCCGCGACGTATCTGCTCGGCGGGCGGCGGATCGCGACGACCGCCGACGGCTACGTCGTGAAGCCGCTGCGCTTCCCCGGCGGCTCGATCGGCGAGCTCGCCGTCAACGGGACGGTCAACGATCTCGCGGTCGCCGGCGCGCGCGCGACGGCACTGATGGCGACGTTCGTCCTCGAGGCGGGGCTGTCGTCGGAGACCCTGCGCGACGAGGTCGAAGCGATGGCGGCGGCCGCGCGGCGCGCCGGCGTCCCGATCGTCGGCGGCGATACCAAGGTCGTCGATCACGGCGCTTGCGACGGGATGTACGTAACGACGTTCGGCCTCGGCGAGGTCGACGAGCGGCTCACGCTCGACCCGCACACGGTGCGGCCCGGCGATCGCGTCTTGCTGAGCGGGCCGATCGGCGACCACGGGATCACGATCCTGCTCGCGCGCGGCGAGCTCGAGCTCGAAGCCGACCTGCGTTCCGACACGCGCTCGGTGTGGCCGTTCGTCGAGCGCCTGATCGCGGCATGTCCGGCCGGCATCCGATGGATGCGCGACCCGACGCGGGGCGGCGTCGCGACGGCGCTCAACGAGCTCGCGCGCGACTGCGGCCTCGGCATCGTCGTCCGCGAAGAGGATGTGCCGGTGCGCGGCATGGTGCGCGGCGCCTGCGAGATTCTCGGCCTCGACCCGCTCCACATCGCGAACGAAGGGCAGTTTCTCGCCGTGGTCGCGCCCGGTGACGCGCAGCGCGCGCTCGACGCCGTCCGCGCCGTCCCGGGCGGCGAAGAGGCGCGGCTCATCGGCGAGGTGCGCGCCGAGCCGCGGCGCACCGTCGTCGGCGTCACGCCGTTCGGCGGCCAGCGCGTGATCGACATGCTGGTCGGAGATCCGCTGCCGCGGATATGCTGATGCCGGCGGTGACGGCAACGCTCGCGGAACGGATCGCGCACCGGCTGCGCGCGCGCGACGCGGTGATGCGCGCGTTCTTCGCCCGTGAGGCCCCGCGCCTCGCGCGCGCGGCGCGCGAGATCGCGGCGCGCTTCGAGCGCGGCGGACGGCTCTACGCGTTCGGTCAGGGTCCGTACGCGACCGACGCCGCGCACGTCTCGGTCGAGTTCATCCATCCGGTCATCGTCGGAAAGCGCGCGCTCCCGGCCCTCGACGCGAGCCGCGCCCCGGAGGCGATAGCGGAGGCGCTGATCGGTCCCGACGACGTCGCGCTCGCGTTCGGCCCGCCGGAAGGCGACCCGCGCGACCTGCGCGCGCTCGGGATCGCGGCGCGCAAGGGCGCATACACGTTGGCGTGGCCCGGCGACGACGCGGATTTCGCCGTCGACGCGCCGAGCGACGATGCGCACGTCCACCAAGAGGCGTTCGAGCTGCTCGGCCACACGCTCTACGAGAGCGTCCACGTCTTCCTCGAACACGGCCGCGCGCTCGGCGAGGCGGACGTCGGCGCCTCGGCGTTCCTTTACCCGTACCTCGGCGGCGACCGTCCCGACGCGGCGGCGATCCTCGACGACGTCGCCGGCTCGATCCTCGCGAAGGCGGAAGACGCGGAGCGTCTGCGCGCGCAGGTCGCCGCCGAACAGAGCGATGCGATTGCGGCCGCGATCCTCGCGATGCGCGAACGGCTCGACGCCGGCGGACGGCTGCTGCTGTTCGGCAACGGCGGCTCGGCGACCGACGCCGACGACTTCGCGCTGGACTGCCTCGACGGCGGCCCGGGCCTCGCGCCGATCCCGGCGATCTCGCTCGCCGGCGAGCCCGCGGTCCTCTCCGCGATCGCGAACGACGTCGGCACCGAGCTCATCTTTCTGCGCCAGCTTGTCGCGCAGGCGCGCCCCGCGGACGTCGCCGTCGCGTTCTCCACCAGCGGCGGCTCGAAGAACGTCGTGGCGGCGCTCGAGGAGGCGGGGAAGCGCGGCCTCGTGCGCGTCGCGCTCTTGGGCTACGACGGCGGCGAGATCGTCCGGCGCGGGCTCGCGGAGCACGCGATCGTCGTGCGCGCGCAGTACGTGCCGCGCATCCAGGAGGCGCAGGGCGCGATCTACCACGTGATCCGCACCGCGCTCGGCGACGCGCTCGATGCTTGAGCTGTTCGGGACCCGAAGCTGTCCGTATACGGCCGAGCTGCGCGACGAGCTTACCTTTCGCGGCCGTGCGTTCGCGGAGCACGACGTGGAGAACGATGCCGACGCGCTGCTGCGGATGCGCGAGCTCGGCGGCGGCGGCGCCGTCCCGGTGTTGGTCGAGGACGGCCGCGTCATCCAGGTCGGCTACCAGGGCCGCTCGTGCTACATTGCGGGGCCGACCGCGTGACGACGATCGACCCGGTGGTGACCGCGCGCGAGATCCGCATTCGCGGGGTCGTCCAAGGCGTCGGCTTCCGCCCCTTCGTCTACCGCCTCGCGCAGCGCTACGGGCTCTGCGGCTGGGTCCTCAACGGCGCCGACGGCGTGCGCATCCGGGCCGAAGGGAATGCCGCTGCGCTCGACGCCTTCGCGCACGCGCTCGTCGGCGAGGCGCCGCCGGCGGCGCGGATCGAGACCGTCGTCTCGCGGCCGGCGCCGAGCGAAGGCTGTGCGGGCTTCACGATCCGCGAGAGCGGCGCGGCGGCGGCGAAGACGACGCCGATCTCGCCGGACCTCCCTGTCTGCGAGGCGTGCCTGCGGGAGCTCTTCGACCCCGCCGACCGCCGCTATCGCTATCCGTATATCACCTGCACCGACTGCGGTCCGCGGTACAGCATCGTGACCGGGCTGCCCTACGACCGGCCGCTCACGACGATGGCGGAGTGGCCGCTCTGCGAGGCGTGCGCGCGCGAGTATGGCGATCCGTCGGATCGGCGCTTTCATGCACAGCCGCTCGCGTGCCCCACCTGCGGCCCGACCTACGTGCTCCGCGGCGACGGCGCCGAGCGCCGCGCGTGGTCGGCGATCGAGGGCGGCGCGGCGCTGCTCAGCGGCGGGGCGATCGTCGCCGTAAAAGGGATCGGCGGCTACCATCTGGCCTGCGACGCCGAGAACGCGGCGGCGGTCGAGGCGCTGCGCGCCCGCAAGTACCGTAAGGAACGGCCGTTCGCGCTGATGGCGCGCGACGCCGCGGCGGCGCGGACGGCGATCGCGCTCGACGCCGAGGGCGAAGCGCTGCTCGCCTCACCCGCGCGGCCCGTCGTGGTTGCCCACGCCCGGCGGGTGCTAGCGGGCGTCGCTCCCGAGAACCGCGAGCTCGGCGTGATGCTGCCGTACGCGCCGCTCCACCATCTGCTCTTCGCCGCCGGCGCCCCCGCGCTGGTGGTGATGACGAGCGCGAACCGCTCCGGCGAACCGATGGCGTTCGACGACGCCGAGGCAGCCGCGACGCTCGCCGGAATCGCCGACGCCTTCCTCGTCGGCGAGCGGCGGATCGCGCGCCGCGTCGACGACGCCGTGATCCGGGTCGTCGCCGGCGGGCCGACGATCCTGCGTCGCGCGCGCGGGATGGCGCCGCGGGCCGTCGCGACGCTCCCCACCACGCGGCCCATTCTTGCGGTCGGCGCCGACCTGAAGAACGCGCCGGCGCTAGCGGTCGACGGGCGGGTCTTCGCGGCGCAGCACGTCGGCGATCTCGACCACCTCGCGTGCCGCGACTCCCTGGCGGCGACGGTCCGCGACCTGTGCGCGATCTACGGCGTCGCGGAGGACGGGCTCCTCGTCGCGCACGACCTGCATCCCGAGTACGTCTCGACGGCGTTCGCGCGCGAGATGGGAGGCGAGCCGTTCCCGATCCAGCACCATCGCGCACACGTGGCCAGCGTTCTCGCCGAGCGCGGTGCGTGGGAGGACGTCGTCGTCGGCGTTGCGTTCGACGGCACCGGGTTCGGCGACGACGGGACGATCTGGGGCGGCGAGGTCTTCGTGGGGAGCGTCGCCGGCGGGCTCGCGCGCGTCGCGCACCTGGCGACCGCGCCGCTCCCGGGCGGCGACGCCGCCGCGCGTTTCCCGGTCCAAGCGGCGGCGGGCTTCCTGTTCGCGCTCGGCGACCTCCCCGATCTCGCTGCCGATCCGTTCGCCTTTCCGCCTCGCTACGAGACGGCGCGCGCCCTCGTCGCGCGAGACCTGCGCACGTTCCGCACCAGCTCCGCCGGCCGCCTCTTCGATACCGTCGCCGCCCTGCTGGGCTTCACCCGCGCGTGCACGTTCGAGGGCCAGGCGGCGATGTGGCTGGAGCACCTCGCGGCGTCCGCCGCGGCGGGTCCCAGCTACGCCTTCGCGCTGCGCGACGGCGAGCTCGACTACCGCCCGCTGCTGCACGCCGTCGTCGATGACCGCGCCCGCGGTGTCGACCCGGGCTCGATCGCGCGAGCGTTCCACGTCGCGCTCGCCGACGCCGTCGTCGCGGCGCACCGCAGGTACGGCCCGGAATTTCCGTTGGTCGTCTCCGGCGGCGTGTTCCAAAATCGTCTGCTCGTCGAGCTGCTCGCCGCGCACCTCGGCGAACGGCTCTGGATCAACCGCGTCGTCCCGCCGAACGACGGCGGAATCGCGCTCGGCCAAGCGGCGCTCGCCGCGTTTGCGGTCTAGGGCTGCTTCGGCCCGTACGTCGCCGTCAGGTAGTCGACGATCGTTTCCTGGTCGGCGTCGGAGACCGGCGCGCCGTAGGCTTTGCGCATCTTCGTCACCTCCGCGTCCCAGCGCGCGCGATCGAGCGGCGGCTGCGTCACGACGTACGCCGCGGAGTGGCACGTCAAGCAGTTGCCCATGGCGGCTGCGCTTCCGGGACCCGCCTTGAACGCATACGGATCGGGCGGCATCGTGACGCTCACCTTCGGCGGTATCTGCGGCGCGGCCAGCGCCGCGAGCGGGATCAGCGCGGCTGCCGCCGCGATCGCGAGCTGCTTTCTCATCCGAAGGTCACCGTGTACCGTTCGATCGAGTTGCGCAGATAGCCGCCGGGGTTCCAGACCGGCGTCGTCGTCTGCGTCGAGCCGTCATTGGCCGTCGCGCGGCAGGCGAGAACGTGCTGCCCCGCCGGGAGCGCCGGCGCCGCATTCCAGCGGCGAAACGCGTATTTGCCGTAGTCCTGCTCCAGCGCGGCAGGCATCCACGTCGCGCCGCCGTCGGTGGAGACCTCGACGGACTTGATCCCGCTGCCGCCGTCGAACGCGATCCCGCGTATCGGCCGTTTGCCATCGGGGGGACGCTGCGCCACGACGTCGCCGTCGGCGTAGTTCGTGATGAACGAGCGCACGACCATCGTGTTGATCGGTATCGTCGGATAGCCGCTGTCCGCCGGCGCGACGCTGTGGTTCGGCGTGGCGGGGATCCGGTACGCCGTCTTCATCCAATACTGGTCGTCGGCGTGATCGAGCACGGTGATCGCGCTGAGCATCTTCACCCAATACGTCGCGAACCAGCCCGGCACGACGAGGCGGACCGGAAAGCCGTTGAGGAGCGGGAGCGGCTCGCCGTTCATCAGGTAAGCGACGACGACGTCGCTGCCCCGCGCCACGTCGACATCGAGCGACTTTTTGAAGTCCGGCGCGGCGGGAAGCACCGGGCCGTCGAGCCCGTCGAACTGCACCTGCTTCGCGCCCGCCGCGAGTCCGGCGCGGTCCAGGATGTCGCGCAGGCGAACGCCGGTCCAGCGCGCGTTCCCCATCGCGCCGTTGGCCCACTGCCCGCCGGGGATGCGCGGTGTGAAGAAGCCGCGGCTGTTGCCCGAGCACTGGTTGACGGCCACGACATCGACCGCGGGCATCCGCTGCAAGTCGTCGAGCGACAGCGAAAGCGGCGTGTTCACGGCCCCGGTGACGGCGATACGATGCGCGGTCGCGTCGACCTCGGTCGGAATGTTCGCGTTGTGCCAGCGAACGAAGAACGCGTCGTTCGGGGTCAGGACCCCGGAATCGAAGACCCGGAACGGCGTCTCGAGCTGCGGCGGACGCGAGGTGAGGACCATCAGCGGCCGCTTCTGCGGATACGCGACGAGCGGCCGGTCACCGTTCGCGAACACGCCGCGGACGATCTCCTGCGCGCTCGCGCTCACGGCGTTCGCCCCGACCGCCGCCGCGGCCGATCCGGCGAGAAATGCGCTCCGTCTCATGCGCGAGCCCTCCCTCGGCCGGTCGGTTACGTAAAGAATCGTCGGCCCCTTCCCCTCCCGGCAGGAACCCAGCCCGGCGGGCGTTTCCGCGCTTCGCCGCGGCTCGCCGCGCACGCCGCGTCGCGCTCGTACTGTAAAGCCGGCGTAAAGCGCACCGACCCTCATCGCCGAGCCGGACGTTCGCGTGCGGGCCGCTGTGTAAAGCGCGCCGGACGCGCGCCGCTTCGCGCGCCCTAACGTCGCGAAGGGCTGCGCAGCGCATTGGTGGATGGCGAAACACGTATTCCAAAGTTGCGGTGCGGCGCGCGGCGACGACTAGTGCATGAACAAAAACCGCTCGCTCGTCCTCGCCGCTCTTGCCGCAGCGTTCGCGTTGGGCGGTTGCGCAACGTCCGCCGGAACCGGCGCGACGATCCCCACGGTCGCGCCGCAAAGCGACGTTCGCGAAACCTCGGCGGTGGCGATCGGTCCCGCGACGCTCAACATCTCCGGCAGCGCTACGCTGCACTCGGTCGCCGGACAGACGCAGTACCTTTCCTGCGCCTTCCAGATCACCACCGCGGACCCGCACGGCGCCTGGGCCCTCTTCGTAATGTCGAAGTCGCCGGCCGGCCCCGCCATCGACGTCATCGTTCCGGACCTGAGCAATACGCCGATCGCCCTAACGATGCCGTTCTTCCCGGGCGTGCACCTGTGGTCCGGCGCCGCCGGTGAGACGCAGACCCACTGCGTCGACGCACAAATCACCGTGCCGGCGACCGCGACGACCGGGACCTATACGTCGACGCTGCAGTACGCGTTGCTGGAAAACATCCACCTGGGCCTCTATACGCCGCGTGCCACCGGGACGGCGACGATCTCGACGACGGTCGGAGCCGCGTTCCACCGCTGAGCCCTCAGGCCGGATGGAGCTGCGCGAGCTGTTCGAACAGCTCGCGCTCGCGTTCCCCGAGCCCCTGCGGGAGCCTCGCGACGACGCGCACGAACTCGTCGCCCGCCCCGCCGCGCGATCGCGGCATCCCCTTCCCGGCGAGACGCAGCAGCTGTTCGTTCTGCGTCTCCGGCGGAATCTTCATCCGCACGTCGCCGCCGAGCGTCGGGACGAGCACTTCGCCGCCCAGCACGAGGACGTAGACGCTCACCGAGAGATCCGTATAGAGATCGTCGCCGTCGCGCTCGAAGCGATCGTCCTCCGCAAAGCGCACCGTGACGTAGAGATCGCCGCGCGGGCCGCCGTTCACGCCGCCGGCGCCTTGACCGGCGAGGCGCAGCCGCTGCCCGTCGCGGACGCCTTTGGGGATCTTCACCTCGAGCGTCCTGCTCGCCGCGATGACGCCGGTACCGTGGCAGGTCGGGCAGATACGTCGTCCTTCGAGCCCGGTACCACCGCACGTGGGGCAGACGTCGTCGACGGTCAGCGTGATCTGCTTTGTGCCGCCGGCGTACGCGTCGCGCAGGGTGATCTCGATCTCGCCTTCGAGATCACGCCCGCGCAGCGGCACGTTGCGGGTCGCGGTGGTCCGCCGCCGCCCGACGTCGGCGAAGAACGCGTCGAAGAAATCCGAGAAGCCTTCGGGATCGAACTCCATCCGCGACGTCCCGTCGCGGCGCGCGGTTTGGCGCTGCTCGGCCTGCGCCGACGCGCGCTCCCAATCGCTCCCCAGCGCGTCGTACTTGCGGCGCTTCTCCGGATCGCTCAGGACTTCGTAGGCTTCCTGGATCTCCTTGAACTTCTCTTCGGCCCCCTCGGGGTCGTCGGGGTTCGCGTCGGGGTGCCAGCGGCGCGCCAGCTTCCGGTACGCCGCCTTGATCTCTTTCTCGCCGGCGGTTCGCCCGACGCCGAGCGTTTGATAGTAGTCTTTGTAGCTGACGGCCATCGGCTAGGCCTCGCCGCGGCCGCCGCTACGTCGCCTCGTGGTATTCGGCGTCGATCACGTCGTCGCGGCCGCCGCCTTGGTTCGTGCCGTTCGACGATCCGTTTCCGGTCGCCGCGCCCGCGTGCTGGTACACCCGCTCGCGAAGCGCGCCCGCGGCGTCGTTGACCGGGACGAGCGCGTTGCGAATCTGCGCCACCGTCCCGTTCTCGGCGACCCCCTTGAGTTCGGCGAGGGCGCGTTCGAGCTGTTGACGCGCGTTCGGGTCGACCGCGTCGCCCGCTTCGGCGAGGATCTTCTCCGTCGTCCGGATCACGCTCGCAGCCTCGTTGCGGACTTCCGCCTCTTCGCGCTTACGGCGATCCTCTTCGGCGTGCTGCTCGGCGTCGCGGACCATGCGATCGATGTCGTCCTTCGACAAGTTCGTCGTCGCGGTGATCTCGATGCGCTGCTCTTTGCCGGTTCCGAGGTCCTTGGCCGAGACGCTCACGATCCCGTTCGCGTCGATGTCGAAGGTCACTTCGATCTGCGGCACGCCGGCCGGTGCGGGCGCGATCCCTTCGAGCCGGAAGCGCGCGAGCGTCTTGTTGTCGGCGGCCATCTCGCGCTCGCCCTGCACGACGTGAATGTCCACGGCGGTCTGACCGTCTTCGGCGGTCGTGAACGTCTCCGACTTGCGCGTCGGGATCGTGGTGTTGCGCTCGATCAGCTTGTGGGTGAGCCCGCCGAGCGTCTCGATCCCCAGCGACAACGGCGTGACGTCGAGCAGGATGACGTCCTTCACCTCGCCGGCGAGGACGCCGCCTTGGATCGCCGCGCCGACGGCGACCACTTCGTCGGGGTTGACCGACTGGTTGGGATCCTTGCCGGTCAGGTTGCGGACGAGCTGCTGGATCGCCGGCATGCGCGTCGCGCCGCCGACCAGGATGACCTCGTCGATTCGCGCGACCTCGATCTCGGCGTCCGCGATCGCTTGCCGGAACGGGCCGACGCAGCGATCGGTGAGATCGGCGGTCATCTCTTCGAACTGCGCGCGGGTCAGCGAGTACTCGAGATGTTTGGGACCGTTTTGGTCGGCGGTGATGAACGGGAGGTTGATCGTGGTCTGCACGACGCTCGACAGCTCGACCTTCGCCTTTTCGGCGGCTTCGGTGAGCCGCTGCATCGCCTGACGGTCGGCGCTCAGGTCGATCCCTTGGTCACGTTTGAACTGCGTGACCAGCCACTGCACGATCCGCTGATCGTAGTCGTCGCCGCCGAGGTGCGTATCGCCGTTGGTCGACTTCACTTCGAACAGGCCGTCGCCGACCTCCAGGACGGAGACGTCGAACGTTCCGCCGCCGAGATCCCAGACCAGGATCGTCTCGTGGCTCTTCTTGTCGAGCCCGTAGGCCAGCGCGGCGGCGGTCGGCTCGTTGATGATGCGCAGGACTTCGAGCCCGGCGATCCGGCCGGCGTCTTTGGTCGCTTGCCGCTGCGCGTCGTTGAAGTAGGCGGGACACGTGATGACCGCGCGCTGGACCCGTTCTCCGAGATACGCAGCCGCGTCGTTGACGAGCTTCTGCAGGATCATCGCCGAGATCTCTTGCGGCGTGTAGTCGCGCCCGTCGATCTTGACCTTGAAGTCGGTCCCCATGTGGCGCTTGATCGAGCTGATCGTGCGGTCGGGATTCACGACCGCTTGACGCTTTGCGAGCTGTCCCACGAGGCGTTCGCCGGTCTTGGTGAACGCGACGACGGACGGCGTCGTGCGGCTCCCCTCGGCGTTCGGGATCACGGTCGGCGTGTTCCCTTCCATGACGGCGATGACGGAGTTGGTCGTGCCGAGGTCGATTCCGACAACCTTCGAGGCCATTGAACGAGCCTTTCTCGAGTGGTGAGGACGGGAGACGAGCGATCAGGTACCGGCGCCTGCGAACGCCGGTTCGGCGGAGCGCAGAACCAGCGCGCCGGCGCGGTCGTCGAACGTCGCGACGATGCGGGCTCCGTCGGCGATCTCGCCCGCGACGAGCATCCGCGCGATCGGGGTCTCCAGCTCGCGCTGAATCGCGCGCTTGAGCGGCCGCGCGCCGTAGACGGGGTCGTAGCCGGCGCGGACGAGATGATGCCGCGCCTCCGGTGTAAGCTCGAGCGTGATGTGCCGCTCGCCGAGCCGCGCCCGCAGGCGTCCCAACTGGATCTCGACGATCTGCTCGAGCTCGCTCTCGCTGAGCGCACGGAAGACGACGAGCTCGTCGACCCGGTTGAGGAACTCCGGCCGGAAGCGCTGGCGCAGCTCGTCCAGCACCGTCGCACGCATCAGCGCGTAGTCGGTCTCCGAGCCGCTGCGGAAGCCCAAAATCCGCTCGCTGCCGATGTTCGAGGTCATGATCAGGATCGTGTTGCGGAAGTCGACCGTGCGGCCCTGACCGTCGGTGAGCCGCCCGTCGTCGAGGATCTGCAGAAACACGTTGAAGACGTCGGGCGCCGCCTTCTCGACCTCGTCGAACAGCACAACGGAGAACGGACGCCGCCGCACCGCTTCGGTGAGCTGGCCGCCCTCCTCGTAGCCGACGTAGCCCGGCGGTGCGCCGACCAGCCGCGCAACGGAGTGCTTCTCACCGTACTCCGACATGTCGATGCGGATCAGCGCGCGTTCGTCGTCGAAGAGGTACGCGGCGAGCGCGCGCGCCAGCTCGGTCTTCCCGACGCCGGTCGGACCGAGGAAGATGAACGAGCCGATGGGACGCTGCGGATCGCTCAGGCCGGCGCGCGCGCGCAGCACCGCTTCGGCAACGGCGTCGACCGCTTCGTCCTGACCGACGACGCGCCGGTGCAGCTCGTCGGCGAGGCGGAGCAGCTTCTGCTTCTCGCTCTCGAGGAGCCGCGACACCGGGATCCCGGTCCAGCGGCTGACGACCGCGGCGACGTCCTCCTCGTCGACTTCCTCTTTCACCATGCGCGCGGTGCCGTTGCGGCCGTCGGCACTGGTCAGTGCCGCGAGCCTTCGCTCCAGCTCCGCCAGCGTTCCGTACCGCAGCTCAGCGGCGCGATTGAGATCGTACTGGCGCTCGGCCTGCTCGATCGCGGTCTTGGTGCGGTCGATCTCTTCCTGGACCGCGCGCACCTGCCCGAGCTGCTGCTTCTCCGTCTGCCAGCGGGCCTTGAGGGCGTCGGCGCGCTCGCGCAGCTCGGCGAGCTCCTGTTCGATCTTGTCGAGCCGCTCGCGGCTGGCGGCGTCGCTCTCCTTGCGCAGCGCCTCGCGCTCGATCTCGAGCTGCATGATCCGGCGCTGGAGATCGTCGAGCTCCGTCGGAACCGAGTCGATCTCGGTGCGCAGCTTCGCGGCGGCCTCGTCGATCAGATCGATCGCTTTGTCGGGCAAGAACCGATCGGCGATGTACCGGTTCGACAGCACGGCCGCGGCGACGAGCGCCGCGTCCTTGATGCGGACGCCGTGGTGCACCTCGTAGCGCTCGCGCAGCCCGCGCAGGATCGAGATCGTATCCTCAACCGACGGCTGGTCGACGAAGACCGGCTGGAAGCGCCGTTCCAGCGCAGCGTCCTTCTCGATGTTCTTGCGATACTCGTCGAGCGTCGTCGCGCCGATCAGGTGCAGCTCGCCGCGCGCGAGCATCGGCTTGAGCAGGTTCCCGGCGTCCATCGAGCCTTCGGTCTTCCCCGCGCCGACGACGGTGTGGACCTCGTCGATGAACAGCAGGACCCGGCCTTCGGAGCCGACGACGTCGGCGAGGACGGCTTTGAGCCGCTCCTCGAACTCGCCCCGGTACTTCGCGCCGGCGATCAGGGCGCCCATGTCGAGCGAGATCACGCGCTTGTCGACGAGTCCCTCGGGGACGTCGCCGCGGACGATCCGCTGCGCGAGCCCCTCGACGATCGCGGTCTTGCCGACGCCGGGCTCGCCGATCAGCACCGGGTTGTTCTTCGTGCGGCGCGAGAGCACTTGGATGACGCGGCGGATCTCTTCGTCACGACCGATGACCGGATCGAGCTTTCCTTGCTCGGCCGCCTTGGTGAGATCGGTGCCGTAGCGTTCGAGGGATTGATACGTCCCTTCAGGGTTGCGGCTGGTGACGCGCTGGTTGCCGCGCACCTGGCGCAGCGCGTTCATGACGCGATCGCGCGTGACGCCGACACCTTGCAGCAGCGAGCCGACCGAGCCTCCCTGCAGCATCGCGAGCAGCAGGTGCTCGGCGGAAACGTAGTCGTCGTTGAGCGCCTTCGCCTCGTCGTCGGCTTTGGCAAGAAGCCGCGACAGCTCCGGAGAGATCGTGACCGCAGCGGAATCCGCGTTCTGTCCCTGCAGCCGCGGCAGGCGCGCGAGCGCCTCGTTGACGCGCGCCGCCACCATCCGCGGATCCACGCCGGCGGCAAGGACGATCGCCGGAACAACGCCGTCCTGCTGCTCCAAGAGCGCAGCCAGCAGATGCTCGGGCGTCGTCTGCGTGTTGCGCTCGCGCAGCGCACGCTGATACGCCGCCTCGAGTGCCTCTTGCACCCTTTGCGTCATCCGCTCGACGTTCATCGGTTACACCGTGCCGGCGGAAATCGTGGACGGGCCGGTGCCGGCGGAGCGCAGCCGGAACGCGAGGCCGAGCATCAGCACGCCGAAGATGACCGCGTACGCGCCGATCACCCAGACCCAGGCGATCAGGCCGGCGAGCGGGATGACGGCGAGCACGACCCCGAGGACGATCGAGAGCAGCCCGCTGAGCATGAGGAACCACTCGTTCGAGATCTCGCGCCGCAGCCGGATCGCGGCGACGACTTCCAGCACGCCGGTGATGATCGCCCAGGCCGCGATCGTATAGATCCACGCGAGCGCGGTGATCCCCGGCGCCAGGAACGTGACGATGCCGATCGCGATTCCGATGACCGCTTCAAGCAGAAGAGCGGGCCAGCGCTCGCGCTCGTGACGGAATTGGATCGCGGCGACGAGCGCGACGACGCCGTCGACGAACATGTACGCGCCGAAGAACGCCACCAGCACCAAGAGCGTGATCCCCGGCCAGACGAAGGCGGCGATCCCGAAGATGATCGCGAGGAGGCCGCGGATCAGCACCAGCCACCACGCGCGTGACAAAGCAGAGACCATCATGGTAAGAGGGTCGCACGCGCTGCGGGGTACG
>DASYFS010000265.1:0-5247 GCA_036498305.1 Candidatus Elarobacter sp.
CCGCAGTCGCGGCGAAGCTGCTGTATCCCGAGCGCGTCGTCGTCGCCTTCGCGGGTGACGGCGACTTCACGATGAGCGGTCACGAGCTCGCGACCGCGGTGCAGTACGCGGCGCCGGTCGTGATCCTGGTGATCAACAACGGAATGTACGGTACGATCAGGATGCACCAAGAGCGGCATTTTCCCGGCCGCGTGATCGCGACCGATCTCGTGAACCCCGACTTCGTCGCGTACGCGCGCGCCTTCGGCGCCCATGCCGCCGTCGTCGAGCGCACCGGCGAGTTCGCGCCCGCGTTCGAAGCCGCGTTTTCGGCCGGGCGGCCCGCGGTGCTCGAGCTGCGCACCGATCCGGAGCGTATTACGCCGCGTACGACGCTCACCGCGCTGCGCAGGGGAAACGGCTAGCCGGTACGCAATTCCGGGGGCATGGCCGCCCGCGCGGAACTTATCACCGGACCGCGGTGACGCCGCTTCTCGACGTCGACGGCGTCACGCTGCAGTACAAGACGCGCGACCAGCTCGTCACGGCAACGTACCGGGTCGGGTTCCGCGTCGAGCCCGGAGACCGGTTCGTCGTCCTCGGCCCGTCGGGCTGCGGAAAGTCGACCTTGCTCAAAGCCGTCGGCGGCTACCTGACGCCGGTCGAGGGGACGATCCGCCTCAAAGGCGAGCGCGTGACCCGGCCCGGCCCCGACCGCATGATGGTCTTTCAGGAATTCGACCAGCTGCTGCCGTGGAAGACCGTCCGCGAGAACGTCGCCTTTCCGCTGCTGGTGAGCGGCACGTGCGCCCGGCCGGCGGCGCTCGAGCGCGCGCGCGAGTATCTCGCGAAGGTCAACCTCGGCGAGTACGCCGATCGCTATCCGCACACGCTGTCGGGCGGGATGAAGCAGCGCGTCGCAATCGCCCGCGCGATGGCGATGCAGCCCGACGTCCTGTTGATGGACGAGCCGTTCGCCGCGCTCGACGCGCTGACGCGCCGCAAGATGCAGGACGAGCTGCTCGAGCTCTGGGACGGGATCGGCTTCACGATGATCTTCGTGACGCACTCGATCGCCGAGGCGATCAAGGTCGGCAGCCGGATCCTGTTGCTCTCACCGCACCCCGGTCAAGTCAAAGCCGAGCTCGCGAGCGTCCCGCGCGACGGCGCCGATCCCGACGCCGCGCGCCGGCTCGAAGCGCGTATCCACGAGATGCTCTTCGCCGACACCGTCGAGGCGGATCTTGCGCGCGCCTGAAGCGCAAGCCGCGCCGGCGCGCCCCGAACGGATCGTCGAGACCGTCGACGCAAGCGGCCTCGCCGTCGCGACGGCGCCGCTCACGCCGTGGGAGACGATCGCGAACAACGACGCGCTGCGCAAGCTCGCGATTCTCGTCGTGCTCGCGGTGATCTGGGAGCTCTACGCGCGCCGCCTGAACAACCAGCTCCTCGTCCCGACCTTCAGCGCGACGGTACAGGCGTTCGTCGCCGGCGTGCTCAGCGGCGAGCTGCCGCTGCGGGTCTGGCTTTCGATCAAGGTGCTGCTGATCGGCTACGGCGCCGGGGTGCTGATCGCCGCCGTGCTGACCGCGCTCGCAACGACGACGCGGATCGGTTCCGATCTGCTCGAGACGCTGACCGCGATGTTCAACCCGCTCCCCGCGATCGCGCTGCTGCCGCTCGCCCTGATCTGGTTCGGCCTCTCGCCGCTGAGCCTCGCGTTCGTGCTCATCCACTCGGTGCTGTGGCCGGTCGCGCTCAACACGCACTCCGGCTTCGTTTCGGTCTCACCGACGCTGCGGATGGTCGGCAAGAACTACGGCTTGCGCGGACTGCGCTACGTCGCGCTGATCCTGATCCCGGCGGCGTTCCCGAGCATCCTGACCGGCCTCAAGATCGGCTGGGCGTTCGCATGGCGGACGCTGATCGCCGCCGAGCTCGTCTTCGGCGTGCAGTCGGGGAGCGGGGGCCTGGGCTGGTACATCGTCAACAACAAGAACGTCCTCGACATCCCCAACGTCTTCGCGGCGCTCTTCACGGTCATCCTGATCGGGCTGGCCGTCGAGAACGGGATCTTCCGCACCATTGAAGCCCGCACCATCCGCCGTTGGGGGATGGCGACGTCCTAAGGAGCATTCGTTTGCGCATTGTTTTTCGTTGCATCACGGCGCTCGCGCTGACGCTCGCCGTCACCGCGCCGGCGCCGGCCGAGGTCACCGAGCTGCGCGTCGCGCGGCAGCCGGGACTGGTCTACCTTCCGATCATGGTCCTCGAGCAGGAACACCTGATCGAGAAAGAGGCGAAGAAGCGCGGTCTCGGCGACCTCAAGGTCAGCTTCTCGATCTTCAACAGCGGCGGCGCCGCCGTCGACGCGCTGCTCTCCGGGAACGCCGACATCGTCACCAGCGGCGCAACGAACCTGCTCACCGCGTGGTCGGCGACGAAGGGAACCCCGAACGAGGTGCGCGGGATCGCCGGCGACGGCGCGCTCCCGATGTTCCTGCTCTCGCGCGATCCGAACGTCAAAACGATCAAGGATCTCGGCTCCGCCGACAAGATCGCCGTCCCGACGGTGCGCGTCTCCACGCAGGCGATCGTACTGCAGATGGCGGCCGCGAAACAGTTCGGCGACGCCGACATGCACAAGCTGGATCAGTACACCATCGCGCTCGGGCATCCGGACGCGATGCTCGGCCTTGCCGCCGGGAAGGATCTCAACGCACACTTCTCGCTGCCGCCCTATCAGTACGAGGAGCTCAAGATGCCGGGCGTTCACCTCGTCCTGAACTCGATCGACGTGACGGGCGGCCCGGCCTCGAACGGCGTCTCGTTCGCGACGACGAAGTTCCACGACGCGAACCCGAAGGTGATGGGGGTCTTCGTCGCCGCGATGGCGCAGGCCGAAGAGCTGATCCGAACCAACAAACGGCGAGCCGCCGAGATCTACCTCGCCGACTCCAAGGAGAAGCTCACCGTCGACGAGCTGACGAAGATCATGAGCGATCCGAACTTCGTCTATTCGAGCGCGCCGCAGCAGTCGATGAAGTTCGCCGAGATGATGTACCGCTCGGGGACGATCAAGAACAAGCCGGCGAGCTGGAAAGACTACTTCTTCCCCGAGGTCTACAATCTCAAAGGGAGCTGACCCGACCGCGCTGCGCAGTCACCGCTGGCTCGGCACGCCGACGCTGCGGTCCTTCGGGCACCGCTCGCGGCTGCTGCAGATCGGCTACGACCGCGCGGACTTCGCCGGCAAGCCGGTGATCGCGATCCTCAACACGTGGTCGGACATGAACCCGTGCCACATGCACTTCCGCACGCGCGCCGACGAGGTCAAGCGCGGCGTGTGGGAGGCCGGCGGGTTCCCGCTGGAGGTTCCGGCGATCAGCCTCTCCGAGACGCTGATGAAGCCGACGACGATGCTCTATCGCAACCTGCTCGCGATGGAGACCGAAGAGCTGATCCGCAGTCAGCCCGTCGACGGCGCCGTCCTGCTCGGCGGCTGCGACAAGACGACGCCGGGTCTGTTGATGGGCGCGATCTCGGCCGGCGTCCCCGCGATCTTTGTCCCGGCCGGACCGATGCTGCGCGGCAACTGGCGCGGCGAGACGCTCGGCTCCGGCTCGGACGCGTGGAAGTACTGGGACGAGAAGCGCGCCGGGACGATCACCGAAGAGGACTGGCACGAGATCGAGGGCGGGATTGCGCGCTCGTTCGGCACCTGCATGACGATGGGGACCGCCGCGACGATGATGTCGATGGCCGAGGCGCTGGGCTTCACGCTTTCCGGCGCGTCGTCGATCCCGGCCGCCGACTCGGGCCACGCGCGGATGGCGACGGCATCGGGACGCCGCATCGTCGACATGGTGTGGGAAGGTCTCACGCCCGACAAGATCCTCTCGCCCGGCGCGGTTGACAACGCGATCGTGACGCACGCCGGGCTCGGCGGCTCGACGAACGCGGTGATCCACCTCGTCGCGATCGCGCGCCGCGCCGGCATTCCGCTCGGGATCGACCGCTTCGACGAGATTTCACGCCGCGTGCCGGTGATCGCCAACGTGCGGCCGTCGGGCGAGCTGCTGATGGAGGACTTCTTCTACGCCGGCGGATTGCGCGCGTTCCTGAACCGCCTCGCCGAACATCTCGATCTCTCGGCGCTCACGGTCTCCGGACGAACGCTCGGCGACGAGATCGCCGGCGCACAGGTCTATCACCCCGACACGATCCGCAGCGTCGACGACCCCGTCTATCCTGCCGGCGGGACCGTCGTACTGCGCGGGAACCTCGCGCCGGACGGCGCGGTGATGAAATCGTCAGCGGCGGAGCCACGTCTTCTCAACCATCGCGGCCCGGCGCTCGCGTTCGAGAGCTACGACGAGATGGCGGCGGCAGTCGACGATGCGGACCTCGACGTCACACCCGATCACGTGCTCGTGCTCAAGAACGCCGGCCCGCACGGCGGGCCCGGGATGCCGGAATGGGGGATGCTCCCGATCCCGCTGAAGCTCGTCAAGCAAGGCGTTCGCGATATGCTGCGCATCTCGGACGCGCGGATGAGCGGGACGTCGTACGGCGCCTGCATCCTGCACGTCGCGCCCGAAGCGTACGTCGGCGGCCCGCTCGCGTTCGTGCGGACCGGCGACGTCATCGAGGTCGACGTTGCGTCCCGGCGCATTCACCTCGACGTCGCCGACGACGAGCTCGCGCGGCGCCGCGCCGCGTGGAAACAGCCGCCGCCGCGCACGCGCCGGGGCTACGGCGTGCTCTTCGCTAGCCACGTGGCGCAGGCGAACGAGGGCTGCGACTTCGACTTTCTCGCTCCGGGCGACGATCCGGGAACGATCGAGCCGCCGATCCATTAACGCCGAACACCGGTAGTGGCCGCCACCATGAGCGGCCAGTATCATGAGCCGAGCGAACGGCTTCGTCGCATCGCTGCGCCATGGGTAGCAGAGCAGCGTCATGAGAGCATCCATGATCCGCAACGCGGCATACGGCATCGCCCTCGCCGCGCTCACCGTTCCATCTCCGACGCCGGCGCAGCCGGCAGTCGTTCCTTCGCCGATCACGGTCGAGAGCTGCACCGTGCTCCAGGCACAGGACACCGACGTTCATCCGTTCTGGTTTCCGTGGGGTCCGAGGATCCATAATCTGCCCTACGCCGACGGCCTTGAGATCGACTACACCAACGTCTCGCCGAAGGTCGCCAACCGCATCGCGTTTCTCGTCGACTATCGCGGCGATCGCCAGCGCGTGATCGACGTCGGG
>DASYFS010000266.1:0-16075 GCA_036498305.1 Candidatus Elarobacter sp.
GATCGTCGCGCTGCTGTGCGTCGTCGCCGGCGGCTTCGCGCACTTCGCGCCGGCGCGGGCGTTCGCGCTCGGCGGCGATGCGTTCTGGCCCGGGCTCGCCGCCGGCTTCGGTCAGGCGCTGATCATCACGATGTACGACTACTTCGGCTACGGCGCGGCGAGCTGCGTCGGCGACGAGGTGCGCGAACCGTCGCGCACGCTGCCGCGTGCGATCGTGATCTCGATCCTGCTCGTCGCCGCGCTGTACGTCGCAATGCAGGTCGGCGTGGTCGGCGCGATGCCGTGGCAGACGATCGTCGCCGAGCACGGGATCGGCCAGTTCATCGGTTCCGCGATCGTCGAGCAGGCATTCGGCGTCGGGGCGGCCGCGGTCGTCACCGTGCTGATCCTGATCACCGCGTTCGGCTCGGTATTCGGTAACCTGCTCGCGTTCTCGCGCATCCCGTTTGCGGCGGCGACCGACGGGATCTTCCCGCGCGCCTTCGCGCGTGTCCACCCGCGCGGTCGTTTCCCGCACGTCAGCCTGCTGGTGATCGGCATCCTCGCACTCCCGGCGTGCCTGCTCCCGCTCGACATCGTCATCAACGCGCTGACCGCCGGCATGGTCCTCATCCAGTCCGTCGCGCAGATCGGCGCGCTATTCGTGGCGCGCGCGCGTGGCGAGCGAGCGCCGTATCGCACGTGGCTTTTTCCGCTTCCGGCGCTGGTGGCGCTCGCCGGCTGGCTCTTCGCCTTTTCAGCCGCTGGAACGTGGCCGATCGTTTTCGGCGTGCTGACGCTCGTCTGCGGCTGTGCAGCCTATCTAGCGTTTGCAAAACGGTCGAGTTCTTGGCCGTTCCCCAGCCGCTCGCCAGACGAAGCGAGCCTGGCAACAACCTGAGAACGATTCTCATTTAGACTCAAGCACTTCTCGGCTGTTCCGGGCGTAGGTTCGTATAGCCATGCAAACCCTGGAACGGCCGGCGACCAATGGCCGCGTTCATTCGATCAACCTAGGGAGCGCGCGTCGTCGTCCGCGCTGGCTCCTTGTATCTCTTGCCGTCCTGGTGGTCGTCGCGATCGTCGCGTCGATCGTCATCGTGCGCTCGCGCGCCGGGGCGGTCACCTACACAACCGTTCCGGTCCAGACCGGAACGCTCGCTCAGACCGTCACCGCCAGCGGTACGCTGAACGCGCAGAACACGATCAACGTCGGCACGCAGGTCTCCGGCACGATCGCCGAGATCGACACCGACTTCAACGCGCACGTCAAAAAGGGTCAGGTCCTCGCCAAGCTGGATCCGACCACGTTCCAGGCCGCGCTCGATCAGGCGCAGTCGACGCTCGCGCAGAGCGCGGCGCAGGCTGCCGCCAGCGGCGCCACTGCGAGCGGCGGGCCGGCCGCCGTCGCCGAAGCGCAGGCGCAAGCCGCAGCATCGATCGCCAGCGCGAAGGCCGCACAGCAGACGGCAGCCGCCTCGCAGGCCGCGATCCAGACCGCGCAGACCACCGTCACCAAGAACCAGGCGGCGCTCGCGCTCGCCCAGCAGACGATGGCCCGCGACAAGTCGCTGCTCGCGCAAGGCTACATCGCGCAGAGCCAGTACGATGCCGACAGCTCGAACCTGGTGAGCGCGCAGAGCACGCTCGACAGCTCGCGCGCCGCCGTCGCGCAGGCCCAAGCGCAAGCCGCCGCCTCGACCGCGCAGATCGCGCAGGCGCAGGCCAACGCGCAAGCGACGCAGGCCCAGACCGGCGTCTCGAGCGCGACCGCCGCGCAGCAGTCGGCGACCCACGACGCGAGCGTCGCGGCGATCGGGATCCAGCAGGCACAGGTCGCGCAAGCGAAGCTGAACCTGCAGCACACCATCATTACCTCGCCGGTCGACGGCACCGTCGTCGCGCGTGATGTCTCGGTCGGTCAGACCGTCGCGGCGAGCCTGCAGACGCCGACGCTGTTCGCGATCGCGCAGGATCTCCGCAAGATGGAGCTCGACCTCGCCGTCGGCGAGCCGGACATCGGCCGCGTTCAGGCCGGCGACGCCGTGAGCTTCACCGTGCTCGCGTTCCCGAACCGTACCTTCAACGGCGTCGTCGAACAGGTCCGCAAGAACCCGACGACCACCAACAACGTCGTGACCTACCCGACGGTCGTGATCGTCGACAATGCCGACGGCGCGCTCCTCCCCGGGATGACGGCGAACGCGACGATTCGCGTCGCGCACGTCGACAACGCGACGATCGTTCCGCTCGCGGCCTTCAGCTACACGCCGCCGTCCGGCAGCGTGACGCGGCGCCGCCGCAGCACCAGCGGAAGCGGAACCGGAACGACGCAGGGTGCGTCGCAGACCGGCGCACAGCGTCCGCAGAGCAGCGGCTCGCCGTGGGGCGCGACGACCAGCTCGTCGGGCGGCGCGGTGACGGCCGGCGGCATGGGACGGATCTTCGTCCAGCGCGGCAAGACCCTCACGCCGGTCGTGGTCAAGGTCGGGATCGTCGGCGACACCAGCGTCGCGGTGACCCCGGTGCGCGGGACGCTGAGCGCAGGCGACGCGGTCGTCGTCAGCGACTCGTCGGGCAGCACGAAGTCGAGCGGCGGTTCGTCGCGGAGCGGACTGCTCGGCGGACAACAGGGCGGCGGTGCGCCGCGCGGTGCCGGCTTCGGCGGCGGCGGCGGGCGGGGGCCGGGCGGGTGACGCCGGTCGTCGCAGTCCGCGACCTGACGAAAGTGTACCCGCTGGAGGGAACCGAGGGTGTCGTCGCGCTGAAAGGCGTCGACCTCACCATCGACCCGGGCGAGTTCGTCGCGGTGATGGGACCGTCGGGGTCCGGGAAGTCGACCTTCATGCACATCGTCGGCTTCCTCGACCGGCCGACGGCGGGTGAGTACCGGTTCGCCGGCGACGACGTCTCGTCGCTCGACGGCGACCAGCTCGCCGACCTGCGGTCGCGATCGCTGGGGTTCGTCTTTCAGGCGTACAACCTGCTGTCGCGCACCACGGCGCTCGAGAACGTCGAGCTGCCGATGATCTACGCCGGCGTTCCGGCGGCACAGCGCCGCAAGGCCGCGCTCGAAGCGCTCGACGCGGTCGGTCTCGCGAAGTTCGCGGACCACGGCTCGAACCAGCTCTCCGGCGGTCAGCAGCAGCGCGTCGCGATCGCGCGATCGATCGTGAACCAGCCGCATCTGATCCTCGCCGACGAGCCGACGGGCGCGCTCGACACGCACTCCACCGAGGACGTGATGGCGCTGTTCCGGCGGCTCAACGAAGAGCGCGGGATGACGGTGATGCTCGTGACCCACGAGCCCGACGTCGCTCGCCACGCCAAACGTCTGGTGACGTTCCGCGACGGTCTGATCGTCTCGGACGCGCCGGTCGCAAAGGAAACGGTACTCGTATGATCTCGCTCGCACAAACGTTCCGGCTCGCGCTGACCGCGCTGATCCGCAACCGTTCGCGCTCGCTGCTCACGATGCTCGGCGTCGTGATCGGCGTCGCGGCGGTGATCGTCACGGTCGCGATCGGAACCGGCGCGAAGACCTCGGTCGCAGCGCAGATCAACGGGCTCGGCTCGAACCTGATCGTCGTTATCCCGGGCAGCGTCCAAACGACTGGCGCGCGCACGGGTAACGGCGGCGCTTCAACGCTGACGCCCGCCGACGGGATCGCGATCGCGAAGCTTCCGGGCGTCGCCGCGGTTTCACCGGTCGTCACCGTCCGCGCGCAGATCGTCGCCGGCAACCAGAACTGGCAGACCGTCGTCACCGGCGTCGCGCCCAGCTACGGCTATGTGCGCACGTGGCCCACGCTGTCGGGCCGCATGTTCACCCAGCCCGAGACCGACGCGACCGCGAAGGTCGCGGTGCTCGGACAGACCGTGATCCAGAACCTGTTCCCGGGCAACGCGAATCCGGTCGGGCAGTCGATCCTTATCCGCGGCATCCCGTTCACCGTCGTCGGAACGCTCACGCCGAAAGGCCAGAGCGGCGCCGGACAAGATCAGGACGACACCGTGCTGATCCCGTACACATCGGCGCTCGAACGCCTCACCGGCGCGACGACCGTCGGAACGCTGATGGTCTCGGCAGCCAGCGCCGATCAGATCGACTCGGTCCAGAATGAGATCACGGCACTGCTCACACAGCGACACCGTATTATGGGCCAGCCCGACTTCCAGGTCCGTAACCTTGCCGACATCGCGGCCGCCGCGTCGTCGACGGCCGGCATCCTGACCGTGCTGCTCGCGTCGGTCGCGGCCGTTTCGCTCGTCGTCGGCGGGATCGGGATCATGAACATCATGCTCGTCTCCGTCACCGAACGGACGCGCGAGATCGGGCTTCGCGTCGCACTCGGAGCACGCTCTGCCTCGATCCTGCGTCAGTTCCTGATCGAAGCGGTCGTGCTCTCAACCGGCGGCGGCGCGATCGGCGTCGCCATCGGGATCACCGGATCGATGGCGATCGCGGTGTTCGCCCACTGGCCGACGAGCGTCTCGCTGATCGCGATCGGACTCGCGCTCGCGTTCAGCGCCGCAGTCGGCGTCTTCTTCGGGTACTGGCCGGCGCGCAAAGCGGCGGCACTCGACCCGATCAGCGCGCTGCGCTTCGAGTAGCGCGCACCCAGGCTTGCCGAGTTCGCCGGTTTGGTCGCCGGCGGTGAGCTCGGCAACGAGGGCGCTCTCCGACAACGGAGGGCGTCCTCATTTGTATTTGGGCCGAAAATGACTCGATGAGCTGCTTTTCTAAGTATTGAATCGTATGCGGCCCATGACAATGGCGGGGCGACCCTATGCGCTTCTTGCGCTTCTGCTGGCAATTGCGCTGCTCGCAAATCTCCACTTCCGTCCGTACGCGTGGTATACCGTAGTCGCTATCGCCGCGCTTTCGTTTAGCATCGCGGTGCTGCTCGCGGCGGCGCTTCGGCAACGGTGAGGCTGGCGGATCACATCGCGGATTGCCAACAAAAGTTTATTCTGTTCCCGAGCTCGAGATCTCCGGTCGCGATAGCCTTGTCGGCCCTGCAATCTGCGTGAACTTGGCTGCCTTGGGCGTTGCGATCGCGCGCCACTTCATCTCGTCCTCCATAAACTGGCGTGAGACCGGACGCACCTCCACCTCACCTGGCCGCTGTATGAGTATTTTGGGACCCTCAGCGGGTGGGTCGGGATAGAGTATGCTCTCTTCACCGCGCATGAATTGAGTGTCCAGCGCTGCCACCACAGATTGCTCCGCCGCGTCAAGCGTCCCGGCTAAAAACGCTTCGATCGCGGCGTCGAGCTGAAGGCATATTTGTTGGCTGGTTCCCCCGAACTCGCCCGCGGCGTCATCGATCCGTTGACAGATCACCTGAAGCCGGTCCATGACCTCTTCTCCTGCGTTCGTCGGGCTCGCACTATCCGGCAGCGTCCATGCCGCCTCCACGATTTTCCACATGTCGGTAAGGACATCGGAATCGCCGGCGGAGTCCGCGAAGCGGCGGAAGGGCGGCATGGCGCGGTCGACTGACCATAAATCAACGAGATGCCGCTGGATCGGGCGAAGCGGATCCATTGCGTCCCTTGCTTCAGCGGCCAGCCGCTCCGTCATGGTCATGGCTTTGCTCGCGTTCAGGGGCTTTGTTGATCGTCGCTACGGATCGTGTTCCAGAACCACTGAACGATTCGGGTTACAAGCTCACCCAGCGCCTCGGCGATACCCGCTGGCCCCACAAAGTCACCTCGTTCCAAGAGGACGGGGAACGCCGACGGATTTGCCGCTCTCGCCGGTTTGGTCGCCCGCTGTGAGTCCGGCAACGAGGACGCTCCCCGCTAAGCCCGCGACGACGATCGTCAACCCGATCGCGGTCAAGGGCGCGGGCGGCGTCCCTAATTGTGTCCACGCTGCGAGCGCGGCGACGACGGGGATCGCGAACGAGCCGAGCGCGACGGTATTTGCCGGCAGCGCGCGCAGCACGATCCCCCACCACAGCCAGGCGATTCCGCTGCCGACGACGGCGGCGAAGATGCTGGCCGCGATGACGCCGGCATCGAGACGCGCGGTGACATGCCCGAGCACTAGCGCGATCAGTACGAGCGGAGCGGCGGCGGCGAGCTGTTGCCACGCCACGAGCCGAACGCTGTCGATCGTATAGCCGGCGCGACGCTGCAGCACGTTGCCGAGTGCCCACGATGCACCGCCGAGCGTCGCGAAGACCGCGCCGATGATGTCGGATGCCGAGCGGACCTCGCTCCCGATCAGCGCGATGCCGGCGAGGGCGACGAGCAGCCACGCAATGCGCATGCGGCTGAGCGTCTCGCCGAGCAAAAAGTACGCGAACACCGCCGTCCAGAGCGGCATCGTGAAGATCAGCGCCGTCACCGTCGCGACGTTCCCGAACCGCAGCGCGAGCGTCGAGAAGATCACCAGTCCGGCGACCTGCGTCAGCCCGATCCCGAGATACGCGCGGCCGGGCGGCGGTGCCGCGTTTCGGCGCGAGAACGCCAGGACGACGAACAGCGTTGCGGCGCCACCGGCCACGCGCCATGCGGACAGCCAGTACGGGTCAACGGCGACGGCGGCGATCTTCAGCGGCACCCAGTTGTAGCCCCAAACGAGGACGGTCAGACCGAGCAGCAAGTACGAACGGAGCGAGGCGGACACGCCGCTTAGAACACGGAGCGCCGCCGGGAGTTGCCTGCGAGCAGGCGCAGAATTGAGCGCCATGCGACGGCTGACTGCTCTCCTGGCGCTCGTGCTGATCGGCGCGGCCCCGCTTTCGGACGGGCGCAGGGCCTTCGATTTCGAGATCGGACGGTGGACGATGGCGCCGAGCGGCTATGGGCACGAGGTGCAGCGCTTGTGGGACGGCGGCACGATCGGACGGCTCGAGATTCCCGCGCCGAAACCACACGTCGCCGGATCGATGCTGAAGGTCTATAGCGCGGCGACGCGGCGCTGGAGCTTGTACTGGGCTGATGCGACCGATGGAACGGTCTCGCCGCCACTGGTCGGCACCTTCGCCGGCGGACGCGGAACGTTCACCGGCCGCGACACGGTCCGCGGTCGTCCCCTTCTGGTCCGGCTCGTCTACTTCGACATCGACCACGCATCGTTCAAGACCCAACAGTCCGTCTCGCGCGATGCCGGCAAGACCTGGAAGCCGGGCCCGGTTCAAACCTACACGCGCACGTCGACGTAGCGCGCCGCGCTAGACCGCTAGCGAGCGCGAGCGCGCGAAGTCGACGTACCAGTCGAGCGCCGTCGGATTCATCATCGCGTCGCGGCTCGCGACCTTCTCCGGCGCGAGGCCGGCGAGGATGCGGCGGATCGGGATCTCCATCTTTTTCCCGGTAAGCGTGTAGGGCACGTCGGGGACGGCGTGGATCTCGTCGGGGACGTGGCGCGGGCTGCAATCGGCACGGAGTGTCGCGACGATGCGTTGCGCGAGCGCGTCGTCGTACGACGTTCCAGCGGCGACCTTCACGAACAGCGGCATGTAGAAGCCGCCGTCTTCGAGTTCGAGGCAGACGACGAGGCTGTCGGCAACCTCGTCGAGGCGTTCGACGGCGCGGTAGATCTCCGACGAGCCGATGCGGACGCCGTAGCGGTTGAGCGTCGAGTCGGAGCGGCCGTAGATGTAGCATCCGCCGCGGTCGTTGATCTTCAGGAAATCGCCGTGTCGCCACACGCCTGGGAAGTGCTCGAAGTACGTCTCGCGGTAGCGCGCGCCGTCGGGATCGTTCCAGAAGTGCAGCGGCATCGACGGCGCCGGCGACGTGACGACGAGCTCGCCGACCTCGTTCGTGACGTCCTCGCCGTCCTCGTTCCACGCGCGCACGTCCATCCCGAGCAGTCGTGTTTGGATCTCGCCGGCATAGACCGGGAGCAGCGGCGAGCCGCCGACGAGACCAGCGCATAGCTCGGTGCCGCCTGACGGCGAGGTCACCCAGAGATCGCGCTTGACGTTCTCGTAGAACCACGCCGTCGCCTCAGGCGTCACCGGAGAACCGGTGAGCAGCACGCCGGTCAGCGCGGAGAGATCGAACTCGTCCTTCGGAACGATCCCGATCTTGCGCATGATCTGCACGTAGGTCGGGCTCGCACCGAACGACGTTGCCTTTGCTTCCGCCGCCAGTTGCCACAAGAGCCGCGGTGTCGGGTACGCGGGGTGACCGTCGTAGAGTACGACCGACGAGCCCTGCAGCAACCCGGAGAGCAGCGCGTTGAACATCATCCAGCCGGTGGTCGTGTAGAAGAACGTCCGCGCGTCGGGCCCGTGGTTCTGGCCGAGGCCGGTCGTCTTCAGATGCTCGATGAGGATCCCGACGTGTCCGTGGACGATCGCCTTCGGCAGCCCCGTCGTCCCCGACGAGAACAGGATCCATAGCGGATCGCGCGGACCGACGCGCTCATACTGAAAATCCTCGCCTGCAATCGGCGGCCCGTCGAAGAGCGCGCTCCACAGCATCGCGTTCGCGAGCGGAATTTCTGTTGCGGCCGGATCGAGATACGGAAGCCAGACGATTCGCTCGACGGTCGGCAGCTCGGCGAGGATCGTGCGAATCTCGTCGAGGCGCGAATAGTCTTTGCCGGCGAAGCGGTAGCCGTCGGCGACGAAGAGCACCTTCGGCGCGATCTGCGCGAAGCGGTCGATCACGGTACGCGCGCCGAACTCCGGCGCCGCCGACGACCACACGCCGCCGATCGCCGTCGTCGCCAGCATCGCAACGGCGGTCTCGGGGATGTTGGGCAAGTACGCGGCGACGCGGTCGCCGGGCGCGAGGCCGAGCGCGCGCAGCGATGACGCGAGACGTCGCACCTGCGCGCCCAGGTCGTGCCACGTCAGCTCCGTGAGCGGCCGCAGCTCCGAGCTGTGCACGATCGCCGCCTCACCGGGCGCCGCGCGCTCTTCGTATCGGAGCATGTGCTCCGCGTAGTTCACCCGCGAGCCGGGGAACCACGTCGTTCGCGGCATCGGCGCGCCGTCATGGACGCGCTCGTACGGCGTCGTCGACCGCACCTCGAAATACTCCCACACCGCGCCCCAGAAGCCGTCGAGGTCGGTAACCGACCAGCGCCGCAGCGCTTCGTAGTCGGCGAACGTGTGCCCGCGCTCGGCGAGCCACTGCATGAACCGTGCGACCCCGGTGGTCGCGGCGACTGCCCCGTCGGGCGCCCAGAGAAGCTCGCCTTCGCGCATCAGAACCTGTTCACGCGGGACGGCGCAAAGCCTAGCTGCCCGGCGCTGCGACGAGCGCAGCCGCATGGTCAAGCCAATCCGCGATCCACAGCCGGTCGCGACCATCAACGTCGATCGCGTCGGCTTCCTCCATCGGCAAGTTGTCGATGCGTGCCTTCCCTGCGGGCGGCAGCATCGCGATCATCGGGTGCCCCCACCGACGGATATCCTTGGGACCGAGCACGTACGCCTTTCCGTCGCGCGTGACGGCGACACTGACGGGCCAGAACGGGAGCTTCCAACGGCGTTCACCGCGTCGCGAGCGCGCGACGACGGCACCGTCCGGGTAGAGGAGCCACGTGGCGCCGCCCGCGGATACCGCGGATACCGTCCGCCAGCGCGCGGCTGACACGCAGCCGCCTTTGATACGCTCGACGATGGTCAAGCCCCGGAGATGCGCGACGGCACAGCGTTCCCCCGCGAGGTAGACGTCGTCGCCGAGGACGGCCATGCTGCGGATCGAGCCGATTCCGGTAACGAGGCGCAGCGTTGTAGTTCCGCCGGCGTCGACGCGTCCCACGGCGTGCAACGCGCCGAACGCGATCCAAAAGCTGCCGTTGTCGGCCGGAATAACGGCGGTGAGATAGCGGTCGTCGAAGCGGTACCCGCCTCGCGTCGCGAACCCCGCCGGCCACCAGGGCGGAATGGCCGCGATGTGACGGTGCCAGCTCGGCGCGGCGAGGATGATCACGTTTGCGCGCGCGCAGATCGCGCGCGGCAGCGGTGTTCTCGTGTCTGCACCCTGCGATTCGGCGCGGCCCGAGCATTCCGAGGTGTCCTCGAGTCTTTCGTTGGCACCGCTATCCGTGATGCGATAGAGGCCCAGTCGGCCGCGCACATAGAGCCGGCCGTCGCGGCCCTGTACGACGTGGAATCTGTTCTCGCCGCCGATCTGTAAGCCACGAAACGAGATCGCACGCACCGTGCGGCCCGGAAAAATCGCCCAGTGTTTCACCGGGCCCTGGTCGCCGCCGGCGGGAAGTGCGGTCGACCCGAGCGCACCTGCGACAAGCAGAGCAGTGATACGCGCCTTCACGCGGCGCCCGGGTGGTGTCCCTCGTGGCTCCAGCCGTCGGGGCCTTTGTAGCGCATCGGCGGCAGGTTGGGGATCTTGGAACGGAAGACGATGTATTGCCGGAAGCCGTCGAACTCGAATGCACGCTTGTCGGCGATCATCCCCGCCTCGTACAGCGACGACGCGATCGCCGAATCGCGGCCGAGCTTGCGGATCGTGATCGGGAGTAGGCGCTCTTCGAGATCGAGGATGCGGAACGCCGCCTCTTCCGGATCGGGCGCCGCGTCGATCGCCTCTTTGACGATCTTCAGCCCCGTCCCGATGTGACGTACTTCGTCGTGCATCACGTATTCGTACGTGTACGCGGTCGCGAGGTCGCCGAACTTCCGTGCCAGCTCCGCGATCGAGTTGAAGAGCACGTGCGCCGAGTACGCCTCGAGCGTGCACACCTGGCCGAAGACGAGCTCGACGAACGACGGCAGCCCGTTGACGAACCGGAACAGCTCCGTCTGCTCGTACGGCACCTCCAGCACGTCGGCGAGGTCGAGGTCGCGGATGCGGCGCCACTCGATCTGCGTGTGGCGCACCTCGTCGAGCGCGTGCGTCGCGTAGAAGTACTGGATGCTCGGGTGGTTCGTCTTGGTGATGATCTGCGCGACCTGTGACGTCGTCTGCGCCTCGCCCCAGCACGTCGTGAGCATGATCGGTCGCATCGCGTTGCGATATTCGGCCGACAGCTCGGGATCGTGCGTCTTGTGCGCGCGATACTTCTCGAGCAGCGCCTGCGAGTCGCGGTACTGGTGCTCGATGTAGTCCTCGTACGACTCCAGCGTCCCGAAGGTACGCAGCTCCGCGTCCGGGACGCGGGCGGGGATGACGACGACCGGGTTGAGGAACGACATCGGGTAGCCCCTTTCGTTACGCCGCTGAATGAGACTACGAGCGAGCATGCGCCGCGCCTGCCGACCGCCGGCTCGGCCCCCAGATTCGCCGCCGTTCTCGCCGGGTACTCCGGGCGCACAATCATGGCAAAGCATCGCAGCAACGGCCGTAGCGACGGCCGCCAATCGACCAATTACGGCGAGCAGCAGATCCTTCGCGGCGAAGGCGGGGAGACGCATCAAATCGCCGGCGACGGCATCCCGCCGCTGACAACCCAACAAGGTACGCCGGTCGCGGACGACCAGAACTCGCTGCGGCTCGGCAGCCGGGGTCCGACGGCGCTCGAAGACTTTCACTTCCGCGAGAAGATCTTCCACTTCGACCACGAGCGGATCCCCGAGCGCGTCGTTCACGCGCGCGGCTTCGGCGCCCACGGCTACTTCGAGAACTACGAGCCGCTCGCCGACCTCACCCGGGCCGACATCTTCGCGCGGCCCGGCGAGAGAACGCCCGCGTTCGTGCGCTTCTCGACGGTCGCCGGCAGCAAAGGTTCGGCCGATCTTGCGCGCGACGTCCGCGGGTTCGCCGTGAAGCTCTACACGAAGGAAGGCAACTGGGACCTCGTCGGCAACAACATCCCGGTTTTCTTCATCCAGGACGCGATCAAGTTCCCCGACGTCATCCACGCGGCGAAGGAAGAGCCGGACCGCGCCTTCCCGCAGGCGCAGACGGCGCATGACAACTTCTGGGACTTCATCTCGCTCAACCCTGAGGCGACGCACATGGCGATGTGGATCATGTCCGACCGGACGATCCCGCGCTCGTTCCGCTTCATGGAGGGCTTCGGCGTCCACACCTTCCGGCTGCTCACCGAAGACGGCAAGAGCACGTTCGTGAAGTTCCACTGGAAGCCGAAGCTCGGGATGCAGTCCGTCGTGTGGAACGAGGCGCTCAAGATCAACGGCGCCGACCCCGATTTCCATCGGCGCGACCTGTGGGACGCGATCCAGACCGGCAATTTTCCGGAGTGGGAGCTCAACCTGCAGCTCTTCGACGACGAGTTCGCCGACGGGTTCGACTTCGACGTCCTTGACCCGACGAAGCTCATCCCCGAGGAACTCGTCCCGCTGCGGCCCGTCGGCCGGCTCGTCCTCGACCGCTGCGTCGACAACTTCTTCGCCGAGACAGAGCAGGTCGCGTTCTGCACGCAGAACATCGTGCCGGGGATCGACTTCAGCAACGACCCGCTGCTGCAGGGACGCAATTTCTCGTATCTCGACACCCAGTTGAAACGTCTGGGAAGCCCCAACTTCACGTTTCTGCCGATCAACGCGCCGAAGTGCCCGTTCGCGACGCTGCAGCAAGACGGCCACATGGCGTACATCAACCCGAAAGGCCGCGTGAACTACGAGCCCAACTCGTGGGGCGAAGGGCCGCGCGAGGACCCCGCGCGCGGGTTCCACAGCTTCCCCGAGCCCGCCGTCGGCGAGAAGCGCCGCATTCGCTCCGAGACATTTGCCGATCACTACAGCCAGGCGCGTCAGTACTACGTCAGCCAGACGCCGACCGAGCAGAACCACATCGCGCTGGCGTTCACGTTCGAGCTGAGCAAGGTCGAGACGCCGGCGATTCGCACGCGGATGATCGCGCATCTGCGCAACGTCGACGAGGACCTCGCCGCGAAGGTCGCTGACGGTTTGGGATTGCCGGAGCTTCCCGAACCCGCGCCGCCCGCGCGCCCGGTACGGACCGACCTGCCGGCGTCGCCGGCGCTCAGCATCATCCGCAACGGCCCTGATTCGTTCGCCGGCCGCAAAGTGGGTGCACTGCTCAGCGACGGCGTCGACGCGGCGCTCGTGGCCGCGCTCGAGAACGCGCTGGTCGCGGAGGGCGCGCTGCTCGAGATCATCGCGCCGAAAATTGGCGGCGTGACGGCGTCGGACGGAACCCGGATCGCCGCCCGGCAGCAGATCGACGGCGGTCCGTCAGTCCTCTACGATGCGGTCGCCGTGCTCGTCTCGGCGGAGGGCGCGAAGCTGCTCTCCACGGAGTCGACGGCGCGCGACTTCGTCGCCGATGCGTTCGCGCATTGCAAGGTCATCGGCTACTCGGAGGACGCCGGCGCGCTCCTGGAGCGGGCCGGGATCGCCGGGAGCGTCGACGCCGGCTGCATCGAGCTGACCACGCCCGCGGAGACGACCGCGTTCGTCGAAGCCTGCCGTGAGCTGCGCGTGTGGGGACGCGAACCGAACGTGAAGGCCGCGCTCGCCGGCCGGCGGTGAGCGCGGCCTCGCGGCTCAGTCGTCGTCGCTCTCGCCGGTCGACTCGTCGCCGACGACGTCGGCGCGTTTCGCGCCGCTCGTCGCCAGCGGCTTCTTCCCGGCGGCGGTGAGAGCGGCGTCGGCGCGCGCGACGTCGCCGCGCTCGAACGCGTCGAGGTCGCGGAACGCCGCGGCAAGCGCGCCGTCGACGCGTGCCGCGTACTCCCTGATCGCTGCCGTCGGCGGCGAGCTGCCGAAGTAGCCGAAGCCGGCAAGCTGCGAGAGGTCTTCGCGGATGCGGCCGGGCCGGCCGATGAAGTCCTCGTCGTTGGTGAAGTCGGCGGTGAACCGGCCGCGCAGCGCGAGCGCTTTGTCGCGGACCGCGCCGAGCGTTGCGGCGAGCTCCGGCGAGGCGCCCTTCGCATCCGCGGCTGACGACGCCGCGTAGGCGTCGAGCCGGTTCAGCGCTTCGTTGAGGCGCGAGTACTCGTTCGCGTGCGCCTTCGCGAAGGCGTAGGCGGTGCGATACTCCGCGGCCGGCGCGTGATTGCGCGGATCGGCTGCGACCTCGAGCGGCTGCGTGAACGTTCTCCCGGCGAGCCGGACGCGCACGGTGTACCGCCCGGGGACGACGCTGATCCCGGTGCGCGGGCCTTTGTAGCTTTCCTTCGCCGCACCGTCCCAGCGCACGGGGCCGTCCTCACGCAGGTCCCACGTGACGCGATTGATCCCGGTGAAGTTCGACACGACCGGGACGTCGCGTTGCCCGACGCGCGTCATGCCGCGCAGGTGACGCACGACCTTGCCGCCGGCGTCGAGAATCTCGAGCTCGGGCGCACGCGCGCCCGGCGTCTTCTGGTAGAACGCGATCGATGCGCCGGGCGACGGGTTCTTCCCGGCGTAGCGCGTGTAGAGCCCCTGGTCGTTGGCGTGGAGCGCGTACATGTACGCGGTACGCGGCGCGAACAGCGCGGCGCCGTCGCGCTCGGCGGCGGGCAGCTGCTGCAGCGGCGTCAGGTCGTCGAGGATGTACAGCCCGCGACCGTGCGTCGCGACGATCAAGTCGTTCCAGTGCGGCTGCACGCGGATGTCGTACGACGCGGTCGTCGGAAGGCCGAGCTGCGGCTTCGTCCAGTGCGCGCCGTCGTCGTACGAGAGCCAGAACGAGTTCTCCAGTCCCAGGTAGACAAGGTGCGGATTGCGCGTGTCGGGCCGGATCGCGCGTGCTTCCTCGGCCGGAAGTCCCGCGGCGATCGCGGTCCAGTGTGCGCCCCAGTCATGGGTGACGGCGACGTACGGCGTGTGGTCGGCGAGATAGTGACGATCGACGACCGCATACGCCGTTCCGGCGGTCAGCGGTGAGGGCGCGATCACCTCGACGCGCCCGTCGGCCGGAATCCCCGGCGGCGTCACGTCGCGCCAGTGCGCGCCCGCGTCGCGGGTGACGTGAACGCGCCCGTCGTCGCTCCCGGTCCATATCTCTCCGCGCGTCAGCGCCGACGGCTCGATGTCGAGCAGCGTGCAGGTCGACTCGGCACCGGTGTTGTCGAGCGCGAGCGGGCCGCCAGCCGCCTGTTGGTGCGCCTTGTCGTTGGTCGTCAGGTCGGGCGAGATCGCGCGCCACGTCTGACCGCGGTCGCGCGACGCGAAGACGACGTTGCCCCCGAAGTACGTCGTCGCGCGGTCGAACGGATCGAACGCGATCGGCGAGTCCCAGTTGAAGCGATACTTGAGCGCGTACGGCTTGAACTGCTCCTGCGCCGTCGCGAGGTACGCGCGGACGAAGCGGTTGCGCTGCGCGCTCCGATCGTAGATCGTCAGATAGCCGTTCTGCAGATCGGTCCACACGAGGTTCGGGTCACGCGGATCAGGCCACGCCCACTGCCCGTCGCCGCCGATGACGCGCTCCCACGCCTCGTCGGGGATACCGTCGCTGCGCAGCGAGTTGGACGGCCCGCAGAACCCGTTGTTGTCCTGCAGCCCGACGCAGACGCGATACGGGTTTTGGTTGTCGTAGCCGACGTGGTAGATCTGCCCGATCGCGAGGTTGCGCGAGAACGACCACGTCGTTCCCCAGTCGAGCGTCAGCGCGTAGCCGCCGTCCTCACCGGTCATCATCCGCTTCGGATCTGTCGGCGAGATCCACATGTCGTGATAGTCCACGTGGACGTTGTCCGCGATCGCTCTGAACGTCTTCCCGCCGTCCTTCGACTCCGAGAGCTCTTCGGAGACACCGTAGACGTGGTCGGCGTTCGACGGGTCGACGCGGATGTGCGAGAAGTAGAAGAAGCGCTGATCGACCAGAGTGTTCGTCGTCATCAGCTTCCAATTTGCACCCGCGTCGTCGGAGCGCCACAGGATCCCCGGTGTCTTCGACTCGATCAGCGCGTAGACGCGGTTCGGATTCGACGGCGCGATCGCAAGGCCGATGCGTCCCGTCATCCCCGCGGGCAGACCGTGTCCGCTAAGGCGGTTCCACGACTTCCCGCCGTCGGTCGACTTCCAGATCCCGTCGTCGTCGCCGCCCGATTCGAACGTCCACGGCTTGCGCTGGAAGTGCCAGATGCCGGCGTAGAGCACGTCGGGATCCTTCGGATCGGCGACCATCTCCGAGACCCCGCTGCGCGGGCCGACGTACAGCGTCTTCGTCCAAGTCTTCCCGCCGTCGGTCGTGCGGTAGACGCCGCGCTCCGGCGAGTCGGCGAACTCGTCGCCGAGCG
>DASYFS010000267.1:0-15419 GCA_036498305.1 Candidatus Elarobacter sp.
GCGCACGTCGCCGCGGTCGGCGAGCTGCGGCGCAGCGACGCCGTGCTGGCCGGGTTTTCGGACGCGGTGATCCGGCGTGCGGTCGCGCTCGGCGCGCTCGTCGAGGAGACGCGCGAGGTGCGGCGCGAGCGGACGGCGCGCGTCGCGCTGCCGCCGTACCCGCCGACCGACGAACAGCGCGAGGCGATCGCGCGGCTGGCGGAGCTCGTCGACCGGCGCGCGTACGCGCAACTGCTGCTGCACGGCGTCACCGGAAGCGGGAAGACGTTCGTGTACCTCCACGCGATCGCGCGCGTCCTCGCGCGCGGCGGCCGCGCGATCGTGCTCGTCCCCGAGATCGCGCTGACGCCGCAGACCGCCTGGCGCTTCGAGGCGGCATTCGGCGATCGCGTCGCGGTGCTGCACTCGGCGCTCTCGGAACGCGAACGCTTCGACGCCTGGCAGGCGGCGGCGCGTTGCGAGATCGACGTGGTCGTCGGGGCGCGGAGCGCCGTCTTCGCGCCGCTCGATGACGTTCGGCTGATCGTCGTCGACGAGGCGCACGAGCAGACGTACCGTCAGGACACGGTGCCGCGCTACGACGCCGTTGCGGTCGCGCGCGAGCGCATGCGGCGTGCCGACGGCGTCGTCGTTCTCGGCAGCGCGACGCCCTCGCTCGACGATTTCGCGCGGGCGAAGCTCGGCCGGTTTCCGCTGGTGCGCCTCACCGAGCGCGCGACGGCGCAGGCGATGCCGGCGGTCCGTGTCGTCGACATGAGCGCCGAGTTCGCCTCGGGGAACCGGCGCGTGTTCTCGACGGCGTTGACCGAAGCGATCGCGGCGCGGCTGGCGCGCGGCGAGAAGACGGTACTGTTCATCAACCGCCGCGGCAGCGCGCGCTTCGTGCTGTGCCGTTCGTGCGGTCACGTCCCCGAATGTCCGCGCTGCTCGACCTCGCTGACCGTTCACCGCGGCGAAGGGCTGCTGCGCTGTCACTGGTGCGATTTCCAACAACCGCTGCCGGAGCACTGCGCGGAGTGCGGGGAAGGACCGGTCCGCGAGTTCGGCGGCGGGACGCAGCGCGTCGCGGAGGAGGCCGAGCGGCTCTTCCCCGAGGCGGTCGTCGTCCGCATGGACTCCGACACGACGACCCGGGTCGGCGACCACGCCCGGCTGCTCGAGCGTTTCGCCGACGCCGGCGACATCTTGGTCGGGACGCAGATGGTCGCGAAGGGCCTCGACTTTCCGCAGGTCACCTTGGTCGGCGCGGTCGCCGCAGACCTCGACCTCCACGTCCCCGACTTCCGCGCCGCGGAGCGATCGTTCGCGCTGCTGATGCAGGTCTGCGGGCGCAGCGGGCGGGCGCGCCCCGGCGAGGCGATCGTGCAGACCTACTCCCCGGAGCACCCGGCGATCACGTTCGCCGCGCGGCACGACTACGACGGGTTCGCCCGTCAGGAACTCGACGAGCGCCGCGCCCTGCGCTGGCCGCCGTACACGCGGATGGCGGTGCTGGGCGGGATCGGACGCTCCCGTCGCGCGGTCGAGGACGCGATCGCGCAGTGGGCGGACGCCCTGCGCGGGGATCGTCGCTTCGACGTCCTCGGACCGGTCCCGTATCCGGTCGCCCGCGTCAACGACGAGTGGCGCTACCGGATCGCCGTCCGGACCAAGGAGCTCGGGGCGCTGCGCGAGGCCCTGCGCCGGCAGGTCGTCCCGCTGGCGGCAACCGCCGAGGGCGTACGTTTGACGATCACGATCGGCTAAGGGTCCCGGCCCGTTAGGCCGAAATACCCACCGTTAGGTAGATCAAGATTCTGTCAAGTGGCTGGTTTCACAGGAGCCGGCCGTGGCACACTCACCACACGGGCGCGTAGGCGCTTGTCTCGTCGACCAGTCTCATGGAGGGGCCCTTGCGTATTACGGGATTGCTCGCGCTCGGTTTGACCGCAGCGCTTACCGCCTGTTCGGGCGGCGGCCTCAGCTCGGCCCCATCGGCCGGCACGCTGTCGCCGTCGAGCGTGACCAAATCGGTCACCACGGCGAGCGCGACGCGCAGCGTCAGCGACCATCAGGACAACGAGTCGTGCCAAGGCTCCGTGCACGAACACCACGGTGACAGCGCTGCGCGCGCGGGCCAGGATCACGAGGCTGGCGGCCGCGACGGCGGCGATAGCGACGCGTGCTGCCCGACGACGTCGACCAGGGGCTCGCGCTCGGCCGGCCGCAGCACCAGCGACGACGAGGGCGATCACGGCGACGGCGACCACCATCGCGACGCGACGCCGACGCCGTGCGCCAGCGCGACCCCGGTGCCGACCCCGACGCCGACTCCGACCCCGACGCCCACGCCGACCCCCGCACCGCGGCTGGTGGCGAATCCCCCCTCGATCACGATCGACTGCTCGGTCGTCTCGACCGCCTCGTTCGTCATCGTCGGGAATCCGGCCGGCGGCGCCGCAGTCTCCGGGAACACCGGGCTCGTCTCGGTCGTCGCTGCGAGCACGCGGGCGAAGACCCCCGACTTCCTGGTCACCGGCATCGGCACGGGCACGACCTCGATCACCCTCACCGACGCTGCGGGCGACACCGGATCGGTCCCGGTCACGACGGTGAACTGCGGCGCCAGCCCGACCCCGACCCCGACCCCGACCGCGGCGCCGCGCTAGCTGCCCCGCGCTGAAAAGAAAGAAGGCCGCCGGTACGTCCGGCGGCCTTCTTCGTTTTCTCCGAGGGGGAAGGCTACTTCGCGAGCGCCTTCGCCAGCCGCGACTTCTTGCGGGCGGCCTTGTTCGGGTGGATGATCCCCTTGGCGGCAGCCTTGTCGAACTGCGCCTCGACCGACGACGTCACGGCCGCGTCCTTGGCGGTCTTCGCCTTCTTGAACAGGGTCTTCAGGCGGGTCTTCGTGTCGAGATTCCGCTGCGTGCGCTTTTCGCTCTGGCGCACCCATTTGACGGCGGCTTTGATGTTGGGCACGAGGGGTAGAATACCACGTTGCGCCCCCGCGGTCAAAGGCTTTCCGACGCCTCACGGCGACGGCGCGTTCCTGATCTCCCGGTAGGATGCGTAGCGGCTCGGCGCGATCCGGCCCTCGGCGACCGCCTCGAGGACGGCGCAGCCGGGCTCGGCGAGGTGCCGGCAGTTGGCGAACCGGCAGCGCGTCGCCGGCTCGCGCATCTCCGGGAAGAGCCAGGCAAGCTCGCCCGGCTCCATCGGGTCGAGGCTGAACTCGCCGATGCCGGGGCTGTCGATGAGGAAGCCTTCGCCGAGCCGGAAGAGCCGGGCCGACGTCGTGGTTTGCCGCCCGCGGCCGTGGCGCGAGATCTCGCCGACCGTCGCCGCGCCGCCGAGCGCGCGGAAGATGCTCGACTTCCCGACCCCCGAGTTGCCGACCAGCAGGACGTGATGGGCGGCGATCTGCGCGCGCAGCTCGTCGATCCCGCGGCCTTGCTTCGGATGAAGGACGATCGTCGGTACGTCGACGCTGCGGTAGAGCGCGGCGACGCGCGCCGCCTCGTCCTCGCCGGCGAGGTCGGCTTTGGTAAGCAACAGGAGCGGCGCGACGTCGTGCTGCACCGCGAAGGCGATCAGCCCGTCGATCATCGTGTAGTGCAGCGGCGGGTCGACGAGCGCCGCGACGACAGCGACGGTGTCGACGTTTGCCGCCATCGTCTTGACCCGGCCGCCGCCGGTCCGCCGGACGAGGGCGAAGCTGCGCGGCGAGACGTCGTCGATCACCAGCCGGTCCTCGGCGATGCGGCGCGCCGAGACGAGATCGCCCGGAACGACCATCTCGCGGCGCTCTCCCTTGCGCATCGACGCGGCTTCGGGCTCCGCCGCATCCTCGGCGACGATCCAGGCGGCGTTGCGCCCGACCGCGATGACGCGTGCGCGGCGGAGTCCGGCGTCGCTCACGCGAACCTCGTTGCGGTGATCGTGAACCGGACCGTCGTCCTCGCCGACCCGCTCGCCCGGGCGAACGTCGTCGAGGCGTTGCGCGGCGCCGGCGCGCCGGTCGGCGTGACCGAGGTGGTCGAGGACGGTGCCGCGCTCGTCGTGCGTTTCGACGATGCGATCACCGCGCCGGAGCTGATCGACGATCTGATCGCGATCGAGTCGATCTTCGTCCCCGCGCAGATCGAAGGGAGCCTCTCCTTCGAAGCAGGCGCCGTTCGCGCCGCGGCGGGTCTGGGCGATCCCGAGCTCGACGCCGGCCGCATCCTTGAGACGTACCTGCGGAGCCGCTCGTGAGCTGGCCGCCGATCGCGATCCGCTTCACCGTCACGGACGCCATCGACATCGTCGCGACGTCGATTCTGACGTACTATCTGCTGCTCCTCATTCGCGGGACGCGGGCGGTCCAGATCATGCTCGGGCTCTTCGCGCTCGTCGTCATCCTCGCCGTCTCCAACCTCCTGCACCTGCTCGTGTTGGCGACCCTGATGCAGTACCTGCTGCTCGGCACCGCGGTCACGCTCCCGATCATCTTCCAGCCGGAGCTGCGCCGGGGGCTCGAGCAGCTCGGCCGCGGCCGCCTGTTCGTGCGCGACCGCCGCGCCGAGGACGAGAGCGCCGCCGAGCAGATCCGGATCGCCGCGCACGCCGCGTTCTTGCTGGCACGCGAGCGGATCGGCGCGCTGATCGTGATCGAGCAGCAGACCGGGCTGCGCGAGTACGTCGAGAGCGGCACCGCGCTCGACGCGCGGCTCTCCCTCGATCTGCTGGTCGCGATCTTCAACAAGACCTCGCCGCTCCACGACGGCGCCGTGATCGTGCGCGACCTCATCATCGAGGGCGCGGCGTGCTTTCTGCCGCTCAGCGACAACACGATCGCGATCGATCGGCACGTCGGGACGCGCCATCGCGCGGCGGTCGGCTTGACCGAGCAGACCGATGCGGTCGTCGTCGTCGTCAGCGAGGAGAGCGGCTTGGTCTCGGTGGCGCGCGCCGGCCGGCTTTCGGTTCCGATCGACGACGAAGAGCGGCTGCGGCGCGTCCTCGCGGCCTGCATCCGGCCGACACGGCGCGCCGCCAAGGCCGATGGGAACTTGCTCGCCAATCTGCTGACCCGGGTCCCGCGTGCTCAACCTCGTAAGGAACAACTTCACACTTAAGGTCGTCTCCGTCTGCCTCGCGCTCGCGGCGTGGGGCTATTTTCATCTGGCCGCCGCGCCGGGGACGACGGCGCGCTTCGACCAGACGCTATCGGTTCCGATCGTCGTCACCGGGCTGCGGCCGGGATATCAAGCGCGGTTCGTCGACAAGTTCGCCAACGTCGTCGTCGAGGTGCCGCGCAACGGGACGACGGTACGGCCCGAACAGTTTCAAGCCGTGCTCGACGTGAGTGAGCTCGTCGATCCGGGGATCTACAACGTCCAAGTGAAGATCGTCTCGCCCGACATCGCGATCAAGTCGCTCTCGCCGCCGTTCGTCAAGGTGAGCCTCGACCGGATCGAGCAGCGCAGCGTCCCGGTCAGCATCGACTACGTCGGCGACCGGCGCGGCGTCGTCGTCGAGTCGGCCGAGGTGAACCCGACGACGACGACGATTCGCGGCGTCGCCAGCGATCTTGCGCGCGTCACCGGCGTGCGCGTCGAGATCCCGTTCCCGTCGAAGCCGCAGCAGTTCGACGCGATGATCAGCCCGACGCCGACCGATGCGCGCGGCACGGAAGTCGGCGGTGTCTTGGTGTCGCCCAACCTGGTGCGCGCGCGGGCGAGCTTCGTCGCGCCGAGGAGATAACGTGGGAAGGTATTTCGGGACCGACGGGATTCGCGGCGTCGCCAACGCCGATCTGACCCCCGAGCTTGCGTACGCGGTCGGCCGCGCCGGCGCGGCGGTGATCGCGCACGAGCAGGCGATGGACCGGCCGATCGTCGTCGGCCGCGACACGCGGCTCTCCGGCCCGATGCTCGAGGGCGCGATCGTCGCCGGGATCTTGTCGACCGGACGCAACGTGATCCAGGTCGGCGTCGTCCCGACGCCGGCGGTCGCCGCGATCACCACGCGCATCGACGCGGCGGCCGGCGTGATGATCTCCGCCTCGCACAACCCGATCGAGGACAACGGGATCAAGTTCTTCGGCTTCGACGGCTACAAGCTGACCGACGCCGCCGAGAACGAGATCGAGGCGCTGCTCCACGCGCCGAACCTTCCGCGACCGACGGGACTCGACATCGGGATCGCCACGCAATCGCGCGGCCTCATCGACCGCTACTTCGCGCTCCTCGTCGAGGCCGGAGCATCGCTGCACGGGATGACGATTGTCGTCGACGCCGCGTTCGGTGCCGCGCACCTCGTCGGCCCGCGGATCTTCGAGCGGCTCGGCGCGCGCGTGATCGCCATCAACGCCGAAGACGACGGCAGCCGCATCAACGTCGGCTGCGGGGCGACCGATCTGCGCGGGCTGCAGGCGCGCGTGCGCGACGAGCTCGCGCGCGAGACCGGCCCGGTCGTCGGCGTCGCGTTCGACGGCGACGCCGATCGTGCGCTCTTCGTCGACGAGCACGGCGAGGTGCTCGACGGCGACCGCGCGATGCTGATCCTCGCGCGCGATCTGCATGCGAGCGGCGAACTCGCGGGCGACACCGTCGTCGGCACCGTCATGGCGAACATGGGCTTCGAGAAGGCGCTGGCGCGCGACGGGATTCGCCTCGTGCGCGCGGCCGTCGGTGACCGCTACGTGCTCGAAGCACTGCGAGCCGGCGGCTATCGCTTCGGCGGCGAGCAGTCGGGACACGTGATCGACCTCGCGCGTGGGACGACCGGCGACGGGCCGATGACGGCGGTGATGCTGCTGTCGGTGGCCGCGCGCCGCCGGGTGACGCTCCACGAGCTCGCCGCCGACCTCGTCGTCTATCCGCAAGTGCTGGTGAACGTCCCGGTCCCCGATCGCGCCGTCGCCGAGCACCCGCTGGTGCAGCGCGCAATCGAGGCCGCGCAGCTCGCGCTCGGCGGCGACGGGCGCATCCTGGTGCGCCCCTCGGGGACGGAGCCGCTGGTGCGGGTGATGGTCGAGAGCGGCGACGACGGCCAGACGCGGAGCATCGCCGAGGCCGTCGCCCGGACGATCCGGGGCGTATCGGCCTAGCCGCCGCACGGCTAAAGTCCCAGAAAGTCTTAACCGCTCCTAGATAATCTTTACGTTGCCCAGGTTTAGTGGGGAGGAGACGAGCCTCGAAAAGTCCTATCCCCACCCCTGTGGCCCTCAAAAGCCACCGGTCTGGTGAAGCGGTGTAACGCTCCATCGGATTCGCACTTGCCTGCTAGATCACGGAGTCCGGCCGCAGGCGCCGGAGCGGGGGACGATCCCGGTAGGGGTGAATGCGCCGGTCGGCGCTAGGGCGATTTCTTCCGTCCGAACCCGTCAACTAACCCCGTACGTGTGGAAGAAGGAGCAGTCTTGCATCGTTCTCTCCTCACCGGATTGTTCGTTTGCATTCTCGCCGCCGTACCGGCGATCGCGAGCGCGGACGAAACGGGAGACCTGAACGCTTCGGCCGTTACGACGACGGCCGTTTCGAATGCCCAAGAGGTTGCCGCGCCGACCGCCGGCGCCGACCTCGCGATGTGGAACGCCGCCAACGCGCAGCCCGAGACCGCGGCCGCCGGCAGCGAACCCGTCAAGCTGTCACGCATCGTCAAGGTGCAGAAATTCGCCAGCGGGATCGCAGCCCGCGGCGCGGCGATGGCGTCGACGCTAACGCGCAACGCCTTGCGGTTTCTGGGCGTCCCGTACGCGATGGGTGGTACGACCACGCGCGCGTTCGATTGCTCGGGCTACGTGCAGCACGTCTTCGCGATGAACGGCGTGCATCTGCCGCGCACCGCCGACGCGCAGTTCGCCTTCGGCCGTCACTTCAACGGGACGCCGAAGCCGGGCGATCTGGTCTTCTTCCAAACGTACGCGCCCGGCGCGTCGCACGTCGGGATCTCGCTCGGCGGCGATCGTTTCGTCCACGCGTCGTCGAGCCACGGCGTGACGGTGTCGAGCCTCCACGACTCGTACTGGGCCGCGCGCTACCTCGGGGCGAAGCGCGTCGAATAACCCCGAACCCGAGACCCACCAGCGGGCGGCCAACGCGTACATCGTGTGGCCGCTCGCGGTGTTGGACTACGTCCGCGAGCCGATCGACGCGACCGCATGGTCGCGTTTGCACACCCGGCAGGCGCTGGTCTTCGGCGTCCTCGCGACGTTCGGCTATCTCGTCGTCCTCGCGCTCCCGCTGCTGATCGTCCTCGTCGTTCCCGCGGCGTCGACGACGCTCGTCGTCTGGCTGTACCTGGTCGGGATCGTCGCCGACGTCGCCGCCGCGGTCTACCTCTTCGCGCGCGCCCTCGGCTACCGGCAGCGAGCGCTGCGCGGCGAGCTGTTCTCGATCCCGCTCGTCACCCCGATCGCCGACCGTCTCGCGCGCGCCGGCAGCTAGCGGCCCGGCGAGGGAAGGCCGCAGGCGGCGCGAACCTCCCAACGCCGCACGGTGGGGCGTCGCCAAGTGGTAAGGCAGCGGGCTTTGAATCCGCCATTCGTTGGTTCGAATCCATCCGCCCCAGCCACTCCCTTCGCAGGACCTGTATGATTGCGCTTGCCTTCGCATTGCTGAGCTTGATGGGCAGCCCGGCGTCGGGTGGGGAACCGGTGCGGGTGGCGCAAGCCGCTGGCCCCGCCGACTACACGCGGGCCTCCGAGCTGTTCCACGAGCGCAAGTATCGCGAAGCGGTCGCGGCGCTTGACGCGTACCTTGCCGCGCGGCCGCGCGACGCGAGGGCGCTGGCCCTGCGCGGCGATGCGAAGGCGAACCTCGGACAGAACGCCGAGGCGCTGCTCGACTACAACAGCGCGCTCAAGATCGACCCGGAGTATCAGTACGCCTATGTCACCCGCTGCGAGACGCGCCTGCAGCTCGACGACCTCAAAGGCGCGCTCGACGACTGCGATGAGGCGATCCGGCTCGATGCGAAGGATGCGCTCGCGTACGAGGACCGCGCGGACGTGCGGTTCCAACGCGAAGCGTACCGTTCGGCGCTCGACGACTACAACCGCGCGATCGAGCTCGGCCGTTCGAGCGCCTACGTCTTTGCGGCGCGCTGCGACACCGAGCGCATCGTCGGCGATCGCGATCGGGCGCGCGCCGACTGCGAGCACGCGCTGCAGGTCGATCCGAAGAGCCGGCGCGGGCTGTGGGCTCGCGCCCGGCTCGCGATCGTCACCGAGCGCTACACCGACGCGATCGGTGACCTCAACGCCTACATCCTGCAGAACCCGACGGCGTCGACCACCGCGTACTATTTTCGCGGCTTGTCGTACAGCCGGCTCAAGAGCTATCGGCTCGCGCTCGACGATCTGCGCACCTACGTCGGGCGCACGCCGAACGATCCCGACGGCTACCGTGAGCGCGGGCTCGCGCTGTACGGCGTCGGGGACCGCGAAGCCGCGCTCGCCGATCTAAACCAAGCGGCGCGGGGCTACGCCCGCGACGGGAACGCCACGGAATCCGACCGCGTTGCCGCGATGGCAAAGGCGATTTCGGCAGGACAGGCGCCGACCCCGTAGTACTCGGGGTGCACATCGATCCCGGCGGGAGTACTTGGATGAGCGTCAACGGCAGCACGTCGCGACAAGGTCAGCCGCACGAAGATCTTTCGATTCACGTTCACGTGGTCGACGGGATGCAGGTCTTCGAGCTCACCGGATCGCTCGACATCGCAACGTCCCCTTCAGTGCGGGCAGCGCTCGTCAGCGCCTCGGAACGGGGCGACCATCGGCTGATCGTCGATCTCACGAACTTGGAGTTCCTGGACTCGACGGGGCTCGGCGCGCTGATCGGCGCGCAGCGCCGCGCCAAGGAGTTCGGCGGCGAGGTGCGCCTGATCGCCAAAGAAGGTCAGATCCTGCGCCTGCTGCGGATCACCGGGCTGCTGAAGGTCTTCGGCGTCTACGCAACGCTCGAAGCGGCCGTCCAAGACGGCGAACGGGTCGGCGACCTCTAAGCTAGCCTTTCGCGCTCAGCGCCTGGTCTAAGAGCTGGACGACGTGCTTGACCGCGATGTGCGTTGCGCCGGCGCGGTCGAGGCCGCTGCGCATCTGCAGCGCGCAGCCGGGATTGGCGGTCGCGACGATCTCGGGCGCCGTCTCGACGATGTGATCGACCTTGCGGCGCCCCAGGCGCTGCGCCATCTCGGGCTGGGTGACGTTGTAGATCCCAGCCGAGCCGCAGCAGAGCGACGACTCTTCCATCTCGCGCAGCTCCAGGCCCGGAATCTGCGCTAACAAACGGCGCGGCGGCGCGGTGATGCGCTGCGCGTGCGCGAGATGGCAGGCGTCCTGGTAGGTCACGATCGCGTTGAGCGCGCCGAGGGCACCGGCCGGCAAGCCGACCTCGTCGAGGTACTCGGTGACGTCGCGAACGCGCGCCGCGAACGCGACGGCGCGGTCGTGCCAGGCGGGATCCTCGTGGAAGAGCTCACCGTATTCTTTGAGCGCCGAGCCGCAGCCGGCGGCGTTGACGACGTAGACGTCGGCGCCGCTGCGTTCGAAGGCGGCGATGTTGCGTTTGGCGAGCTCGCGGCCGCGCGGCATCTCGCCGGCGTGCACCGAGATCGCGCCGCAGCAGCCCTGCTCGCGCGGAACGACGACGGCGACGCCGGCGGCGTTGAGCACGCGCACCGTCGCTTCGTTCCAATCGGCGAACGCGACGTGCATGATGCAGCCGGCGTGGAGGAATGCCGTCGCGCGCGGCGCGCCCGGCGGCGCGAAGCGCTGATCGCGGGGCGTGAAGAAGCGGTCGGAGATGCGCGGCGCGAGCGCCTCCGCGTCCTGCAGCCCCAGCGCCCGCAGCAGTCCGCTCCGCCGCACGAGGTCGCCGAGGCCGCTGCGCTGATAGAGCTTGAGCAGGCGCGCGGCGGCGCGCATCAGGCCCAGGTGCGAGAACAGCGCGCCGAGCAGCACCGCGCGCCCGAGCCGCGCCCACCAGCTGCGCGCCGGCCCCTGCGCGCGGACGATCTGCGTGCGTGCCGGTTCGAGGATGCGGCCGTACTCGACGCCCGACGGACAGACGGCCTCGCAGGCGCGGCAGTCGAGACATTCCGACATCTGGTGGACGAAGCCCGGGCTCAACAGGTCGAGCCGCTCCTCGGAGACGGCCTTGATCAGCGCGATCCGGCCGCGCGGCCCCGACGTCTCGACGAGGGTCTCCACGTACGTCGGACAGGTCGGCAGACACAGACCGCAGCGGACGCATTGGTCGAAAACGTCGGACGGGGGCACGTCGGGGGCGGTAAACACGGACACTGCGTTCGCGAGCGCGAAACGCCGCCCATGCCGTTGAACCTCGCCTGCACGGGCTGCGCCGCCGTCCCGGACGACCGGGATGCGATCGTGTGCGGCGCCTGCGGCGAGCTGCTCGCGTTCGTCCTGGCGAGCGATTTCGTCGATGCGTACGCGGTGGAAGAGACCGCGCGGAAGCGGCGAGCCTCGATCCAACAGCACGACCGCAGCGGTGTGTGGCGCTGGCGCGAGCTGCTGCCGCCCATCGCGGAGAGCGCAATCACGACGCTGCGCGAAGGCGACGTTCCGCTCTACGATGCGCCGCTCGGGGCACGCTACGCCGGCGTCGATCGCCTCGCGTATCTGCACCTCGGGATGAATCCGACGGCGTCGTTCAAGGACGCGGGGATGACCGTCGCGATCTCGCGCGCGCGGGAGCGCGGCGCGCGGATCGCGGTCTGCGCGAGCACCGGGAATACCGCGGCCTCGATGGCGGCGTACGCAGCGCGCGCGGGCATCACGGCGGTCGTCATCGCGCCGGTCGACGGGATCAGCGCGGCGAAGGTCGCGCAGACGCTCGACTACGGCGCGCACGTCGTCGCGGTCGAAGGCGACTTCGACGACGCGCTGCGCGCGGTGCGCGCGCTCGATCCGGCCGCGGTCGCCGTCGTCAACAGCGTGAACCCGTATCGCATCGAGGGGCAGAAGACGGCGGCGTTCGTTTTGCTCGAGCAGCGCGGGTGGCACGTTCCCGACTGGGTCGTCCTCCCCGGCGGCAACCTCGGCAACACCAGCGCCCTCGGCAAAGGCTTCCGCGAAGCACGGTCGATCGGGCTCTCGCTGCGCGTCCCGCGCCTGGGCGTCGTGCAGGCCGCCGGCGCTGCGCCGTTCGCGCGCGCGTGGCGCGACGACGCCGACCTCGTCCCGGTGCGCGCTCAGACCGATGCGACCGCCATCCGCATCGGCGCGCCGGCGTCGTGGAAGAAGGCGCGCGCCGAAGTGCGGGCGTCGGGCGGTGCGGTGCTCGCCGTCGACGATGCCGCGATCGCCGAAGCGCGCGCGGTGATCGGACGCGACGGCGTTGGCTGCGAGCCGGCGTCGGCGGCATCGCTGGCCGGACTGCGCCGGCTCGTCGAGGAGGGGACGGTCGCGCGCGATGCCGACGTCGTCTGCGTCCTGACCGGCCACGTGCTCAAAGACACCGCCTACGCGACGCGCTATCACGAGTCGGCGGCGCCGTACGCCAACGCGATCGTTCGCGGGACGTCGATCGCCGAGCACCTCGCCTCGCTGCTCGCCGCGGCCTCGTGACGTTCACCGTCTCGGCACCGGCGTCGAGCGCGAACCTCGGCGCGGGCTTCGACGCCGTCGCGATCGCGATCGAGCTCCGGATGACGGCCCGGATTCGCGTTCTCGACGACGGGCAGACGTCGGCGTGGAGCTACACGGGCCGGCACGCGCCGACGCACGATGGCATTCGCGGCTGCGTCGAGGCCGGGATGGTGCGGATCGCGCCCGACGCGCCGCCGCTGGCGGTCGAGCTCGAGAACGAGATCCCGCTCGGCGCCGGATTGGGGAGCAGCGCGGCGGCGTTCGCGATCGGGGTCGCGCTGGGCGCGCAGCTCGTCGATCTCCCGCCCGACGACGACCTCCTGGCGCACGCCGTCGCCGATCTCGAAGGCCACCCCGACAACGCGCTCGCCGCGTGGTACGGCGGCGCCGTCGTCGCGGCGCTGGGTGACGACGGCCTGACGTCGCTGCGCTTCCCTCCGCCGGCCGCCGAGGCGGTTGTCGTCGTTCCCGAGCTGGTGCTGCCGACCGCCGAAGCGCGCGCGCTGCTGCCGAGCGCATATGCGCGCGCCGACGCGGTGCACAACATCCAACGCGCGGCGCTGCTCGGCGCGGCTCTGGCGACCGGCCGGCTCGACGTCCTCCGGGCCGCGGTCCGCGACCGGCTCCATCAGCCGTACCGCGCAAGCGCGATCCCCGGCCTCGCCGAGATCCTGGCGTTCGACGATCCCGCGCTGATCGCGGTCGCGCTCTCCGGCGCAGGCCCCTCGGTCCTCGCCTTGGTCGAGCGCGAGCCCGAGCGGATCGGCCGCTCGATGGCGGCCGTGTTTGCGGCGCACGGCGTCTCGGCTGCGGTTTTGACGCCGCCGCTAACGTCGACGGGCGTCGTCCTCGACGGGGGGCGTCAGCGACCGAGCAAGAGGGGCGTTTCGGGCCCGCGAGAAGGGAGAGGAAGATGATCAGCGTCAGCGTGGGCTCGCCGGCCGGAACCTGCACCGTCGCGAACCCCGCCTTTTATCGCTACGTGCTGCGTCTTGCCGAAGCGCCGCTTTTCGCGAGCCCTATCGATCGTGCGCAGCTCGACGTGTTGGCGAACGTTCCGCACGCCTACGCCGACGAGGAAGAGTGCTCGGGCGACGGCTGGCGGATCGTCCCGGCGATGTCGTACGAAGACTGGCCGGTCCTCGAAGCGACACCGCAGCGTTTGCGCGCGGCGTTTCAAACCGCGCGCCGGCTGTTGTGGCGCAACGCCGGTCCGGTCGGGATCAGCGCCGGCGACATGATCGCGATCGACGCCGAGATCGAGTCGGTCCTCGGCGTCCTCCGCCAGGCCGAAGCCGGCGGCTTCAGCGTCAACGTCTCCTACGTGAGCTGATCGCGGCGGAACGTCGTCCGGTGGCCGCACTCCTCGACGGAACCGTCGCGCTCGTTACCGGTGCCAGCTCCGGCATCGGCGAAGCGGCCGCGCTCGCCCTCGCGGCGCAGGGCGCGAAGATCGCCGTTGCTGCACGCCGCGGCGACCGGCTCGAAGCGCTCGCCGGGCGAATTCGCGCGAACGGCGGGGCCGCGCTCGTCCTCGAGGCCGATATTACGCGCGCCGACGACGCGACCGCCGTCGTCGAGCGCACCGTCAACGAGTTCGGACGGCTCGACACGTTGGTGAACAACGCCGGCGTGATGCTGCTCGGGCCGATCGTCGGCGCCCCGCTCGAGGAGTGGGAGCGGATGGTCGACCTGAACCTCACCGCGCTGCTGCGCTGCACCCACGCCGCGCTCCCGCACCTGCTGCGCGCCGCCGAGGGGGATCCGCGCCGCGTCGCCGATGTCGTCAACGTCAGCTCGGTCGCCGGACGCGTCGCGCGCAGCGGCGGCGGCGTCTACAACGCGACGAAGTTCGGCGTCAATGCGTTCAGCGAGTCGCTGCGCCAAGAGGTGACCGCCCGCCACGTGCGGGTCGGGTTGATCGAGCCCGGCGCGGTCGCGACCGAGCTCGTCGGGCACAACCGGACCGAGGTACGCGCGTCGATAGAGGCGCGCTTGGGCGCGATCGAGCGCATGGAGTCCGACGACATCGCGGACGCGATCGTGTTCATGGTGACGCGGCCGCGCCGCGTCGCGATCAACGAGATCCTCATTCGGCCGACCGAGCAGGAGCCCTAAGCGCTACTGCTTGCCGCCGAAGAGCGAGCCCAGGACGCCGCCGATGTTGCTCGTCCCGCCGGCCTGCTGCGCGCCTTCCGCCGCCGGTTCGTGATACGTCATCGACTGCAAGCCGACGCGGCCGGGGCCGGTCAACCGGTTCATGATCAGCGACGCGCCGCCGACGAACGCGCCGAGCGCGCCCATCAGTCCGCCGCCGCCGCCCGACTGCAGCACGCTGACGGTGTCCATCGCGACGTTCGCGTCCTTCCACAGCCACGCGCCGGGCTCGACGTCGATCTGCTCGCCGGGGCCGAGCGTCTTCTCGAAGACGTTGCCGTAGCCGTGCAGCAGCACCAGCCCTTCACCTTGCTGCGCGGTGAAACGGTCGATGAAGAGCCCGGTGCGCGACAGGAACAGGTTCGCAAGGCCCTGCTGCCAGTAGAAGTCGTACGCGACGGTGTCGGTCGCGAGCAGAAACTGGTGCTCGCGTACGTCGACCGCTTGTCCCGGATTCAGCCGCAGCGCGACGATCTGCCCCGGCGCCTCACGCGAGAACGCGATGTTCCCCGGACCCTGCGCGGTCGAGATGAAGATCTGCAGGCCCGCGAAGAAGCGTTTCCCCGCGTTCTGCAGGTTCATGAAGCCCAGCCGCACCTGCGGCTGCTTCCACAGCAGGATGTGATGCTCGAAGTAGACGGTGTTGCGCGGCCCCAGCTCGACGTCGACGACCGGGACGAGC
>DASYFS010000268.1:0-5503 GCA_036498305.1 Candidatus Elarobacter sp.
CGTTCACGCCGGCGGAGTGGCTCTACCTGTACCTCCAGGCGGCGAAGTTCTCGCTCGCGGCGCTGCGCGTCTGATTCTCCGGCCCGATGCTGCGCTTTTTCGCCGGTCGTCTCGTTCGTCTCGTCGGCGTGCTGATCGCGATCACCATCGCGAGCTTCCTCTTCATGCACGCGATCCCGGGCGATCCGGTGACGCTGCGCTTGGGATAGCACGCCAGCCCCGAGGAGATCGCGCACCTGCGCGCGGCGATCGGGCTCGACCGGCCGCTGATCGTGCAGCTCGGAATCTATCTCGCCGCCGTCGCGCACGGCGACCTCGGCGCGTCGGTCTTCGACGCCCAGCCGGTCGCGCAGAAGCTCGCGCAATATTTTCCCGCGACCCTCGAGTTGACGATCGGCGCGATGCTGGTCGCGATCGTCGCCGGGATCCCGGCCGGCGTCCTCGCCGCGGTGCGGCACCGCTCCGCGCTCGACGCGCTGACGATGAGCGCCGTACTGCTCGGCGTGTCGATCCCCGTCTTCTTCTTAGGGTGGCTACTGGTCTATCTGCTGGCGGTGCTGCCCTCGCACGCCGGCCTCAACCTGTTTCCGATCTCGGGCCGGATCGCGCTGACCTACCTCGTGCCGGCGCGCACGCACCTCGTCGTCATCGATGCGCTGCTGGCGGGCAACGGCCGTGCCGCGCTCGACGCGCTCTGGCATCTCGTCCTGCCGGCGGTGACGCTGGGAACGATCCCGCTCGCGATCGTCGCGAAGATCACCCGCAGCGGGATGCTCGAAGTGCTCGCCTCCGACTACGTCCGCACCGCGCGAGCGAAGGGGCTCGGCGAGCGCGACGTCGTCGTGAAGCACGCGCTCCGCAACGCGCTGATCCCGATCATCACCGTCCTCGGGCTGCAGACCGGACTGCTGCTCGGCGGCGCGGTCCTGACGGAGTCGATCTTCGCCTGGCCGGGCGTCGGCCGCCTGGCCTTCGAAGCGATCTCGAACCGCGACATGCCGCTGATCAACGGCTGCATGCTGCTCTTCGCGGTCGTCTTTGTGGTCGTCAACACTGCGGTCGATCTGCTCTATGCAGCCGCCAATCCCCGCATCCGATATAGTTAGCAACCCGTGCTCGACATTACCGACCTCGAGTTCACGACGCTGCGCGATTTGATTCGCGAGCGGTTCGGGATTTGGTACGACGATCAGAAGCGGTTTCTGCTGCTCAGCCGGATGTCGACCCGGGTCGCGAAGCGCGGCTTCGAGACGTTCGGGGCCTACGTGAAGTACTTGCGCGACGATCCGCGCCGCGAGGAAGAGTGGACCGACCTCGCCTCGACGCTGTCCAACAACGAGACGTACTTTTTTCGCGAACGCGCGCAGCTCAAGGCGCTCGCCGCCGGCGTCCTCGACGAGTTCCTGAAGCGCTCGCCGCGAGTGCGGCTGTGGTCGGCGGCGTGCTCGTCCGGTGAGGAGCCGTACTCGCTGGCGATGACGCTGATCGAGACCGGGAAGATCCCCGACGCGATGCTCTCGATCCGCGCGACCGATCTGTCGCCGCGGGTGCTGGACCTCGCCGACAAGGCCTATTACCGCGCCCTCTCGTTCCGCGCGACGGAGCCGGCCATGCTGCACCGCTGGTTCCGCCAGCAGGGCGACGGCTTCGTGCTGGACGAGCGGGTCCGCCGGCTCGTCTCGTTCGGGCGCCTCAACCTGCTCGACGGCCCGCGCGTCGCTGCCGAAGGCCCCTTCGACGCGATCTTTTGCCGGAACGTGCTGATCTATTTCGACAAGCCGACCCAGAAGCGGGTGGTGGAGTCCTTCGCGAAGGCTTTACGTCCGGGAGGCTACTTGTTCTTGGGTCACGCCGAATCGCTGTTCCATCTCACCGATCTCTACGAGCCGATCATCGGCCCCGATGCGATCGTCTATCGTCTGAAAGCCGCGGTGCCTGCGTGAACCCCCGTGTCATCTCCGTCGTCGTGACCGACGACTCGGCGTTCATGCGCCGCGCGATCCAGAAGATGCTCGAGAAAGAGCCGGAGATTCGCGTCATCGGCACCGCGGCGAGCGGCGAGGAGGCGATCGGGATGATCGACCGCCTCAAGCCGGACGTGGTCACGATGGACGTCGAGATGCCGGGGATGGGCGGGCTCGAGGCCGCGCGGCACATCGTCGAGCGGCGCGGCCCGCCGATCATCATGGTGAGCGCGCTCACGCGGGAAGGTGCGGAGACGACGCTGCGCGCGCTCGAGATCGGCGCGGTCGACTTCATCCCGAAGCCCGATTCGGCGCTGATCGACATCGTCAACGTGCAGCGCGAGCTGGTCGAGAAGGTCAAGCACTTCGGTTCGCGCGGCGCCTACCTGCGCGCGATGCAGGCCAATCGCGGCCGCGTTGTCGAGCCGCCCCCGCGTCCGCCGGCGCCGCCGCCGTTCACGCCGCCGCCGCGGCTCAAACCCGTCCGTTCCGGCGGCTACACCTGCGTCGCGATCGGGACCTCGACGGGGGGACCCGTCGCGCTCTCGCAGATCTTGCCGAAGCTGCCGAAGTCGTTCCCGATCCCGATCGTGATCGTCCAGCACATGCCGCCGGGCTTCACCCGTCCGCTTGCCGAGCGGCTGGCGGCGTCGAGCAAGATCGACGTGGTTGAAGGCGTGCACGGGATGCAGCTCGTCGCGGGGACCGCGGTGATCGCGCCGGCAGGCAAGCAATTCCGCCTCGAGCGCGGGCTGACGCCGACGATCGTCCTGAGCGACGACGCGTCGAAGTCGCTGCACGTCCCCAGCGTCGACGTTATGGCGGCATCGGTCGGCGAGACCTACGGCGCCGGAGCCCTCGGTGTCATCCTCACAGGAATGGGGCACGACGGAGTTGCCGGACTCAAGGTGATCAAAGATCGAGGCGGCTTCGTCCTCGGCCAAGACGAAGCCAGTTGCGTGGTCTACGGGATGCCGCGGGCAGCAGCGGTCGCCGGCTTGGTCGACAAGGTAATTCCGCTGGATGCGGTGTCGCGGACATTATGCGAACTGACCGGAACGGCGTACGCGCCGATTTAACCAAGGCCAAACCGGATTCGAACCGTTTTCGGACCATTTTGAGGGGAGCTTTAGCGGTCGGCACGAAACAGGACGCAATTGGGAGCGCAGGCTGGGTGGCGTTCCGTCTTTGGAGCATGCCGTGAAAGCACTCCGCGATTCCTCGCGCTACGTCATCGGCGGTGTCGAGCTCAGCCGCGAGGAGATCGTCCACAAGTACCTTCACCTCGTGAAATACGTCGCCGGACGTATCTCGATCAATCTGCCTCCGAACGTCGAGATCAACGATCTCATCAACGACGGAATCCTCGGTTTGATCGACGCGATCGAGAAATACGACGACGAGCGCGGCGTCAAGTTCGAGACCTACGCGATCACGCGCATCAACGGGGCGATCCTCGACGCGCTGCGCGCGCTGGATTGGGTCCCCCGTGCCGTCCGCCAGCGGGCGCGCGAGCTGGAGCGCACCTATCAGGAGCTCGAGGTCGAGCTCGGACGCGCGGCGACCGAGGACGAGGTCGCGCAGAAGATGGGACTCACGCGCAAAGAGCTCGACGTCCTCATGCAAAAGATCCGCGGCACGGCGGTCCTCTCGCTCGAGGAGTTTCTCCCCAACGAGCGCGGCTACGAGATCCCGCTGCTCGACACGCTGCGCGACGACGGGACCGAGGTCACCTCCGCCGTCGAAGCGCGCGAGATCAAGCTCGCGCTGGTGCGGGCGGTCGACGACCTCCCGCCACAAGAGCGGACCGTGATCTCGCTCTACTACTTCGAAGGGCTCACCCTCAAGGAGATCAAGGGCGCCCTCAACGTCTCGGAGTCGCGGGTCTCGCAGATCCACGCTCAGGCCGTCATCCACCTGCGGACGAAGCTGCGGGCGCTCCGGGCCGATCTCGGCTACCGTGAGGGCGATCCGACGGTGAAGCAGAAGTACACGCGGAGAAACCCGGTCCAGTCCCCGGCGGGCGACGTCGGAGCGACGGGCTAGACCGAGCGAGCAAGGAGGCCACCCCCGTGGCGATCCGTCCGACCGACATTCAGGGGGCGATCTGGCAAGCGGTGCAGACCGCGCCGATCAATCAGCGCGCGCAAGAGGCGCCGCGCGAAGCGCAACAGGTCGCGCAGCAGGCGTTCGCGGCGCACGTTGCCGAGCGCGAGGAAACCGTCGAAGAGAGCGCCGAGGGCCTCGGCAACCGCATCGACGCCAACGCCGACCGCGAGAAGGGCGGCGCCGACGAGCATGCGCGCCGCGAGCCGCGCAACGCGTTCGAGGAAGTCGTCGAAGAGGCGGCGGGCTACGGCGAGCCGGCCCATCTGATCGACTTCACGGCCTGACGATGCGAGGGGCGCGGCGGTGAGCGTCGATCCGCTCGCGGCCGCGGGCTCTGCCGACCTGGCGGCGCTGATCGACGCGGAGCTGGCGGCGCTCGCCGCCGACGCGCAAGCGCTGCGGGCGATGCTGGTCGAGAACGCGATCGTCACCGCGCGCGTGCTGCCGTCGAACGGGCTGACCGATCTGATCGAGATCGCCGGCCGGCGCGTCGCCGCATCGCTGCCGCCCACCGTGCGGCCGGGCGAAGTGCTGCAGGCGCAGGTGACGGGGTTCGAAGGCGACCGGATCCTGCTGCAGATCATCGGAACCGGTGCGAGCGCGAGCGTCGAAGGACAGCCGTCGCCCTACGCGCTCGGTGCCGATCCGGCGCTGTTCGTTGCCTCGTCGGTGGTGACGGCGCCGCCGGCGTCCGGTGCGCCGCCGGTCGCGACGCCGCAGGTTCCGGCGGCGCCGGCGCAGCCCGCCGCGAGCGCGCCGGCCGAGCCGCCGCCGATTCCGCCCGGTTCGGGTGCGTCGCTGTCCGCGGTGGTCTCGCGCGCGAACGTCGCGCCGTCGTCGGGCGAACCGGCGCCGATCCGCGCCGACGTCCCGCTCCGCGCCGCCGTCGTCCCGCCCGGTGATCCGACGTCGATCGAGACGCGGCTGGCGACGTCGCGCGCGGCCACGACGCCGCCGCGCGCTGCCGTGCCGCCGACTGCGGGGCCGGTGCGCACGACCGCGCCGGCCGTTCCGTCGGCGCCCAACGCGATCTCGCGGACGACGATCCCGCCCTTCGTCGCGCAGCGTTTCGTCCCGCCGCCGCCGATCGCGCCGCGCGCGGCAGCCGCGCCGCATCCCGTCGAGACGCAGCCGGTAGTGCGCACGGTGCCGCCTGCGGCGGCGAGCGCGACGCCGGTCGTCAGCGCGCGCAGCGCGGCGGCGTACGCCGAACCCGTCGCGCTGCTCCGCGCGCTGCGGCTGCCGGTCACGCCGAGCAACGTCGCCGCCGCAACGATGGCGCTCGACAAGCCGGAACGTCTTCCGGTCGCGCTGGCGGCGCTCGAACGCGCGCTTCCGCGCGTCGCCGCCGATCCGCACGTCGCGACGCTGCGCGCGCTGCTGCCCTTCGTCGGTCGTATCGATCCGCGCTCGCCGGCGCTGGCGGCGCA
>DASYFS010000269.1:0-2481 GCA_036498305.1 Candidatus Elarobacter sp.
CTCATGGGAGGCGAGATCTCCGCGCAGAGCGCGCCCGGCGCCGGGTCAGTCTTCCGTTTCACGGTCCCGCTCGGGTACGCTGCGGAAATCGTGCATCCGGAGCCGCCGGACGACGCGCTCGAGTCGGTGAGGCTCCTCGTCGTCGACGACGACCCTTCCGTCGGACGCATGATCGAGCGCTACGCGGCGTCGTGGGGGATGCAGGTCAGGGTCGCCGGCGATCGCGACGGTGCCCTGGCCCTGCTGCGGGACGCCGCCGGCGAAGGCGCGCCGATCGATCTGGCCATCGTCGACTACGTCATGCCGCAAGTCAACGGGATCGAGCTCGGCCGCGAGATCGCCTCCGACGCTGCCTACGGCGCGCCGGCGCTCGTATTGTTGACGGCCTTTCACTCCGGCGGCCGAGATCGCGCCGCTCGGGAGGCCGGCTTCAGCGGATACCTCACCAAGCCGTGCCCGCCTTCGACGCTCTACGACTGCCTCGCGCAAACGATCGGGACGCGGTTCTCATCCGTCGTCGCGGCACCGCAGCCCCACGCGGCGGCCGGCGAACCGCGACTGCTCTTGGCCGAGGACCAGGCGGTGAATCGGCGCGTGGCGTCGCTGCAGTTACGCGAGCTCGGCTACGCGGTGGAGGTCGCCGGGAACGGGCGCGAGGCCGTCGAGGCGGTTCGGCGATCCCGTTACGATCTCGTTCTCATGGATCTGCACATGCCGGAGATGGACGGCATCACGGCCGCCAAGATGATTCGCGAACACGAGGTGACGGCCGGCACCCACGTGACGATCGTCGCGCTGACCGCGAACGCTCTCGATGAAGACCGGCGGCGTTGCCTCGCAGCCGGCATGGACGATTATCTCTCCAAACCGCTGCAGATCGACGCCCTCAAAGCGATGCTGGAGCGCTGGCTCCCCCAGAAAGGCCCCGTTTGCTCGCCGTAGTCGTCGACGACAACGTCGTTAATCTTCGCGTCTACGTTCAGGTTCTCGCGCGCGTCGCGGATCTGGAGGCACGCGCGTTCGGGTCGTCCGCCGAGGCGCTGGCATATTGCCTCAAACATTCGCCCGATCTCATCGTGCTCGACTACCGCATGCCGCCGCCCGACGGCCTCACGTTCATCCGCGACTTTCGCGCGGCGCGGCCTGATTCTGAAGCGCCGATCGTGATGATCACCGGGGAGCAGGACCGCGACATTCGCCATCGCGCGCTCGAGGCGGGCGCGAGCGACTTCTTGACCAAGCCGGCAGACCCCGTCGAGTTCCTGGCCCGCGCCAGGAACCTGTTGGCGCTGCGCAAGAGCAGCCTCGCTCTGCGCGACCGTGCGGCGACGCTGACGCACGAGATCGAACGCGCGACGCGCGAGATCGTCGCCCGCGAGGAAGAGACGATCAACCGCCTGATGCGCGCAGCCGAGTTCCGCGACAACGAGACGGGGAACCACATCCTGCGCATGGGGCGGTACGCCGAGCTGCTCGGCAAAGCGCTCGGCCTGGCGGCGGCGGACCAGCGCATCCTGCTGCTGGCAACCCCGATGCACGACATCGGGAAGGTGTCGACCCCGGACAGCATTCTGCTCAAGCCCGGCCCGCTCACCAAGGAAGAATGGGTAATCATGCGCCGGCACACGAACGCCGGGCACGCGATCCTGAGCGGCAGCACCTCGCGAATCCTCAAGGCTGCCGCCGACATCGCGCTCTGGCATCACGAACGCTGGGACGGGCTCGGATATCCCGACGGGCTCGCCGGCGACAAGATCCCGCTGTCCGCCCGGATCGCGACGGTCGGCGACGTCTTCGACGCGCTCGTCTCTGAGCGTCCGTACAAGAAACCGTGGCCGTTCGACGCGGCGATAGCCGAGATCGCGAAAGGCGCGGGGACCCACTTCGATCCGCAAGTCGCGCAGACGTTCGTGGCCCGTTCGAGCGAGGTCGCCTCCATCATGCAGCAGTTCGACGACGGAGCGTCGGCTGCGTGAGCGATGCGCTCGATCGAGCGCGCTTGACCGCGATCAGCGGCGGCGACGCGACGGTCGAACGCGAGCTCATCGCGCTGCTCGTCGACGAGGCAGCCACGCTCTATGCGCGCGTTCGCGATGAGGCCGCGTCGCTGCCGGAATATGCCCACGCCCTCAAAGGGATGGCCGGGAACGTAGGCGCCGTCCGGCTCGAAGCGGCCGCGAAAGCGTTGGAAGAGGCGATTCGAAGCGATCAGGGCGCGATCGAGCGCGAGCTGATCGCGATCGACGACGCGCTCGCCGAGCTGCGCCGGCTCTCACGATAACGTCGCGGCCGCACGATTCGCACGACAAGATACGTCGCGAAGGCGAGCGTCGTGATGAAAAAGCTGACCGGATACGGCGCCCAGACGGCGAGCGAGAGCCCTCCCCAGGTGAACGCCAGCGCGAATACGACCGAGAGCGCGATCGCGTGCGCAGGTCGAGCCGTCAATCGTTCGGCGATCGCCGCCGGCGTGACGAGCAG
>DASYFS010000270.1:0-3609 GCA_036498305.1 Candidatus Elarobacter sp.
CGGCCGGAGTTCCTCAACCGGATCGACGAGATCGTCGTCTTCCACGCGCTCTCCGAGGGCGAGCTCAAGCAGATCGTCGACATCCAGCTCGACCGCGTTCGCGAGCGGCTGCGCGACCGGCGCATCACGCTGGAGATCACCGACGACGCGAAGACGCATCTCGTACGCGCCGGCTACGAGCCGGCGTACGGTGCCCGGCCGCTCAAGCGTGCGATCCAGCGCGAGCTCGAGACGCCGCTCGGCCGGAAGATCCTCGCCGGCGAGATTCGCGACGGCGACGTCGTGCGGATCGGCTTCGACGCCGACCGCGGCGAGGTGACGTTCAAGACCGTGGAGCCGCTCCCGGACCTCCCGGCCTTCCGCTAATCGCGACAGGACGGCCGCCTCCGACCCCGGAAGGCGGCCGTATCTCAACTCCGGTCAGGAGGCTCTCATGCGTAGAATCTTCTCGTCGTTTCTGGTCCTCGCGCTCTCGCTTGCGCTCGGTTCCGGCGTCGCAGTCGCCAAGAGCATGAACGCCAACGCGATGGCGCCCGGACAGGGCGCGATGACGACGTGCCCGGTCGGCTCCAAGTGGATCAACGGCTACAAGACCAAGTCCGGCAAGATGATCAAGGGCTATTGCCGCAAGTCCCCGTCGAAGAAGGGCAAGATGTAATGCGGCGCGCCGTCGCGTCCACCGCGGCGTTGCTGGCGTTCTGCGCCACGCTCGTCGTGACGGCGCTGCCCGCCGCGGCCGATCGCGACGACGGACACCACGGCCACGGTTACGGGCGTTGCGGCCGCAACAAGGTTTGGGTGCCGCCGCACTATGGCCGCAACGGGCATTGGATTCGCGGCCACTGCCGGCACCGCTAGACGACCTCAAACGCGACGCCGGCTACGCCGCCGTCGACCGGTATGTCCGTCCCGGGACCTGCATCGGTCTTGGGACGGGCAGCACCGCGCACTGGGCGATCGTCCGCACCGGCGAGCGCGTCGCGGCCGGTGAGCAGATCAGCGCGGTCGCGACCTCGCGCGTGACCGAAGAGCTGTGCCGCGAGCTCGGGATCCCGCTCGTTGCGTACGGCGCCTGCGAACTCGACGTCGCGATCGACGGCGCCGACGAAGTCGCCGCCGACGGTTCGCTGACAAAGGGCGGCGGCGGCGCGCATTTTCGCGAGAAGGCCGTCGCGCTCGCCGCGCGGCGCTTCGTCGTGATCGTGACGCCGGAGAAGCTGGTCGAGAGGCTCGGCGCGTTTCCGACGCCGGTCGAGGTGGTTCCCTACGCGCTGCCCTACGTCGAGCAGAAGATCGCGGCGCTGGGCGCGCGCATCACGCGGCGCGGCGGCGACGAGCACCCGTTCGTGACCGACAACGGCAACGCGCTGCTGGACTGCGGTTTCGGGACGATCGATGAGCCCGCCGCGCTCGACGCCGCGCTCCGCACGATCCACGGCGTCGTCGCGACCGGACTCTTCGTCGGGCTCACCTCTGCCGTGCTCGTCGCCGAGCCCGGCGGCGTTCGTCAGTTCATCTGATTAGAGCTCGTACTCCCAGACGTTCCAGAAGGGCGTCACGGCGGAGGTCGGCCGGTAGCCTTTGAGGTCGTCGCTGACGATGTCGATGCGGCGCACGAACCACATCGTCACCATCGGTACCTCGGCCACGATGATCTGCTGGATCTTCGCGTAGGCCCGCTTGCGAACGGCCTGATCGAACGAGCCCAGCGCGACGCGCTCCTGCGCATCGAGATCGTGACTGCAGAAGCGGTACGAGTTCTGCCCGTTCGGCGGGACCTGATCGCACATGAAGTTCGTCGCGTCGTCCGGATCGGTGCCGGCGATCCACGACGAGAAGTCGACGTCGAACTTTCCGCCTTGCACGATGCCGCCGGAGGCGTAGCTCGCGAGCATGAGGCTGACGGGGTACTGATGGATCGTCGCCTCGATGCCGACGTCTTTCCATGCCGCTTGCGCGAACACCGAGACGCGCTCTCCGGTCGTGCTTCCCGAGACCGTCGCGATCTCGAGGCTGAGCCGCCGCCCGTTCTTCACCCGAATCCCGTCGCGTCCGGGTTTCCAGCCGGCGGCGTCGAGCACCGCGCGCGCTTTCGCCGGGTCGTACGGAATCGTCGGCAGATTCGGATCGTGCGCCCACGAGACGTACGGCTGGTCACCCTCGCCCAACAGGTGGACGCCGAAGGTGAGGACCTCGATCAAGTGCTTCCGATCCGTCGCGTACGCGATCGCGCGGCGAACGGCGAGCTCGCGCATGATCGGCCGCGCGACGTTGAAGCCGATCCGCGAGTACTGCGTGAACGGCGTGAGCAGAGTGCGCACCGCTTCGAGGTTCTTGGTCTCCGGATAATGCGGTGACGAGACGTTAAACCACAGATCGAGCTCGTGCGTGCGGATCGCCGTCATCAGCGTGTTCTCGTCGGGTATCGACCGGTACCGCACTTCCTTGAGCTTCGGCGCCCCGCGCCAGTAGTGCGGGTTGGCGATCATGCGGATCGTATCGCCGCGATGCCACTCCTGGACGATGAACGGGCCCGTCCCGATCGGCTTGGTGTTGAACGGTACTTGGTTGATGTTCGGATAGCGGGCCAGCAGGTGCTTCGGCAGCACGGCGTACGTCGTCCCGGACATCGTGAAGAACGTGGCGACGAACGGCGCGTACGGACGCTTGAGATGGACGACGAGCGTGTACTTGTCGGGCTGGTCGATCGCGGTGATCTCATCGTAGCCGATCCGCGTCTGGATGTTGTTGGCCGGGTTCATCACCGCGTGCCACGTCCACACGACATCGTCGCCGTCGAACGGCGCGCCGTCCTGCCACTTCACACCGCGGCGCAGATGATAGGTGATCGTGCGGCCGTCCTTCGCGATCCCGCCGTTGGCGAGGGTCGGCACCGCGGTCGCGAGCTCGGGGACGAACTCGTTCTTGTCGTTCCAGTTGAAGAGGTAGCCGGCCCAGAACATCGAGAGGTCGATGTCGGTCTGCGACTCGCCGAGCAGCGGGTTGAGCGTGTCGGGATCGCCGAGCGTCGCGAAGCGGAGCACGCCGGGGATCGTCCACGGATGGCGCCCGCCGGCGGTCGACTGCGCGGCGGGGGCGCAGCTCGTCAGCAGCGCGATCGCGATGGAAAGGAGCGTCGCGAGTTTCGTCATGGCGTCTCCGATGCCGGGGTGACGGCGAGGACGGCGAGGTCGTCGGTAATCGCACTGTGCGTATATGCCGCGACGCGGGCGAGCAGCGCGTCGACGAAGCGCTGCGGATCGTCCGCGTCCGCTTCGAGCAGCCATTCCCTCACCTGTGCGGCGTCGATGAAGCCGCCGCGCGGATCGCGCGCTTCGGTCAAACCGTCGGTGGCGAGCACGAGGACGTCGCCGGGGGCGAAGGGTTGCGTCTCGGCGCCGAACTGCGAGGGCCCGATGCCGATCAGCGTTCCAGTCGGCGCGAGCTGCACGAGCCCGGTGGGGCGGCGGATCCACGACGCTTCGTGCCCGGCGTTCGCGTATCGCAGCGTCGCGCTGCGCCGGTCGTGGATCCCCACGAACAGCGTGATGAACGACTCCGGCGCCGGGCCTGCGTCGCAGTAGAGGCGATCGAAGCGTTCGGCGATCT
>DASYFS010000271.1:0-2422 GCA_036498305.1 Candidatus Elarobacter sp.
GATTCGCAGCGTGTCGCGCATGAACGTCTTCGCGCCGTCGTAGTCGCGTGCCCCGATCCGCTGCCCGACGATAATCTCCGCCGCGTCGCCGAGTGACCCCGGCAGCGACCACGTCGCGTCGTTGACGAGCGATAGCGCCCGAAACGCCGCGACCGCCTCGGTGCCGGCCGGCGCGAGCAGCGCGATCGCAACCGGATCGGGGAGCAGCTGCAGCACGAGAAAGACGAACTCCGGCCAGCTCAGCCACGCCGTGAGGCGGATCAGCGCGCCGTCGACGCGCCACGAGGAGAAAATGCGGTAGTGCGGCCGCCGGCGCGTCGCCCACAGCGCATAGCACAGGCCGGCGAACTCCGCGATCAGCGAGGAAATCCCGGCGCCGGTGACCCCGAACGGATGATGCGTTCCGGCGCCCAGCGCGAGCACGAAGACGAGCGGAACGTGGATGACGTTGATCGCGATCAGCACGCGCAGTCCCAATCGCGAGTCGCCCGCCGTCGCCCACGCGACGATCAACAGCGTGCTGACAACCATGATCGGCAAGCAGAGATTGCGCAGGATGAGGTAGTTCGCGGCGGCATCGAGCGGTGCGGAGGCGGGAAGAATCGCATGCAGCAGCGGCCGCGCGACGACGATCGTCACCAGCGCGGCGCCGACCGCGATCGCGAGCGGCACGACGGCAGCGGAGCGAACGATCGTCCCGAAGCGCTCGCTCTCGCCGGCGCCGATCGCCTGCGCGCCGACGATCCGCACGCCGGTCGCCCAGGCGTACATCCCCACCGCAAGGACCATGAAGACCGCGGCCGCGCCGGTGAGCGCGGCGAGCGGCGCCGCGCCGAGCGCGCCGATCGCAATCGTGTCGACGATCCCGAGCAGCTGATCGCCGAGCAACGCGAGGGCGTTGGGCGTCGCAAGGCGGCGGATCGCCGCGCCCGCGTCGCGGTGATCGAGCGCCGCGATCACGAGATCAGGCTTCGCCGCGATTCCGCAGTCGGACGAACTGCACGATCCGCCCGGCGCCCAGGCCGATCAGCGCCACCGCCAGCACGTAGCCGATGATCCGGCTGTTCCCGCCGGCGTCGGTGGTGGTTGCGCGCCAAACCGTGAGCAGCCCCAAGATGATAAAGCCCACGCCGAACAGCGCACGCATCCGATAGATCGCCCGGCGGTCGACGCGCATCGCTCAGCGCGTCCGAATCAGCATGCGCTGCAGCGCGTACAACAGGCGTTCACCCTCTTCGAGCTCTTTGAGCATCGAACGCCCGCGAAACGCGGGCAGCGCTTCGGTGAGGATATCGACGGCGGTCGAGAGCTCGCGCTTGTCGACGACGGCGGCGTCGTTGTTCTTCTGCAAGATCATCGTCGCGAACTTGAGCGCCGTCTTCGCCGCTTCGAGCTCGTTGTTCGCCTCGACGAACGCGTCGAGCGCGGCGCGATACGCCCGCGAGGCTTCGGCGTAGTCGTGCTTGCGCGTCGCGAGCATCCCGGCGAGCGTCTCGGAGTAGCCGATGTCGATCGCCTTCGAGCGCCCGAACGTCTTGGCGAGCATCGCACGGGCGTCGGCTTCGGCGCGGCTCGGCTCCGGTTGTTTCGCGCCGGCGGCGGCGTTCGGTGCGGCGGTGCTCTGCAGCTTTGGATCGGCCGCCGGCACGCCGGGGTCGAGCAGCGCGCGCAGCTCGGCGGCGACCTCGCCCGACGACTGATAGCGCCGGTCGGGCTCCTTCTCGAGCAGCTTGAGGATGATGCGCTCGATCTGCGTCGGGACGCCGCGGTTGATCGAGCGCGGCGAGGGCGGCGGCTCGTTGACGTGGCCGAAGATCACCGCGACGAGGTCGTCGGAATCGCTTTTGAACGGCTGCGTCCCGGTGAACGTCTCGAACAGCATCACGCCGACCGAGTACAGATCGCTGCGCTCGTCGGCGGTCTTGCCGAGAAAACGCTCCGGCGGCAGGTAGGCGATCGTGCCGACGATCTCGCCCGCCGACGTAACGCTCGACATCTCGCTCATCCGCCGCGCGAGGCCGAAGTCCATCACCTTGACCGCGCCGCCGGCGACGACCATCACGTTGGCCGGCTTGACGTCGCGGTGGATCACGCCGCGCTCGTGCGCGTACGCGAGCGCGTCGAGGATCTCGATGTACTGCCGCAGCGCCGCGTGAATCGTCATCTCATGAGCGGGAACTGCGCTGAGCGTGCGGCCCTCGACCAGCTCCATGACGATGTACGACCACTCTTCGCTCCGGCCGGCGTCGTAGACGGCGACGATGTTGCGATGGTTGAGCGCCGCCATCGAGCGCGCTTCGCGCAGAAAACGGTCGCGTTCGCCGTCGTCGCGCTCGGTCAGCACCTTGATCGCAACCGCGCGGTCGAGCATCGTGTCGACGCCGCGGTAGACGTCGGCCATCCCGCCGCGGCCGATCAGCGC
>DASYFS010000272.1:0-7974 GCA_036498305.1 Candidatus Elarobacter sp.
CACAGCGGGTGCTTCTCGGGCAGCTCCCAGCGCTGCTCGCGTTCGATCAGCGGCAGCTCGTTGGGCGCGTCGCCGTAAACCTTATTCGTCGAGGTGAAGATGAACACGGCTTCGGGGCAATGCTTGCGCGCCGCTTCAAGAACCGAGAGCGTGCCGTTGGCGTTGACGGTGAAGTCCATCTGCGGATCGGTCGCGGCCCAGTCGTGCGAGGGCTGCGCGGCGGTGTGGATCACCAGCGCGATCTTTTTTCCGTACCGGCCGAAGAGCTCGTCGATCGCCTGCGCGTCGCGGATGTCGGCGTCGATGTGCGTGTACTGCTTGGGGAAGCGCGCTTCGAGCGAGAGCCGGTTCCACTCCGTCGACGCGTCGGGTCCGAAGAAGCGCTGTCGGAAGTTGTTGTCGACCCCGACGATCTCGTGGCCGCGCTCGGCGAAGTAGGCGACGGACTCGGAGCCGATGAGGCCGGCGGAGCCGGTGACGAGAACGACGGACATGCGGTGCAGGGAGACTCCTGGGACGGTCCGGTCAGGACCAGAGGGGTGCGACGAGACGCTCGTTCTCGCGTATCCAGGCGAAGATCTCGGTCAGCGTCTCCCGCGGTGACTTGCGCGGTGCCCACCCGGTGTCCGCCGTGATTCGCGTGTTGTCCGTCACGTAGAGACGGACGTCGGCGGGACGGTTCTCGGCGATGCGGCCAATCTCCACCCGGTTGCCGGTGATCTCCTCGCAGAGCGCCGTCGTCTCGGCAAGCGAAAGGCTGGACTCGAGGCCCCCGCCGACGTTGTAGACACGCTGCGGGAGCGAGCCGAGACCTTCGACCTGGGCCAGGACCAGATCGCACAACTCGTCGATCGCGATGAAGTCGCGGACCTGCTTCCCGGTTCCGCCGTACCCGATGTACGAGAGCGGCCGCTTGAAGTAATGCTTGCCCATCCAGAGCGCGAAGACGCCCTGGTCGACCTTCCCCATCTGCCACGGGCCGGTGATCACGCCGCAGCGGTCGGCGATGAAGCGCAGCCCGTACATGTCGGCGTACTCTTCAAGGATCAGCTCGCAGGCGAGCTTGGTCGTGCCGTACAGCGAGCGCGGTCCGACGAGTGGGAAGTCCTCGGAGATCCCGCGCTGCGAGACACCGGGCAGTGCCTGGGCGGCGGCGATCGCGAACCTCGTCTCGGCCTCTTCGAAGGCGATTGCCTCGAGCGCCGAGACCGGATAGACGCGGCTGGTCGAGAGGAAGACAACGGCGGCGTCGTTGCGGCGCGCTAACTCGAAGAGGTTCACCGTTCCGATCAGGTTGGTGTCGATGACGTAGCTCGGTCCGCTCTCGTAAGCGGCGAGGACAGCCGGCTCGGCCGAGCAGTCTACGACGAGGTCGAAGCGGCGCTTCGGGAAGGCGAGGTCGTCGGGGCGCCGGATGTCGGCGTGGACGAACTCGATCCCGGCCGCCGTCAGGCGCGGGAGGTTCCACTCGGAGCCGCGCCGCTTGAGGTTGTCGGCGACGACGACCGCCGCGTCGGGCCACCGTTCGCGGATCCGCAGGGCGAGGTTCGAGCCGACGAAGCCGGCCCCGCCGGCGACCAGAACGGATGCGGGCGATGTCATTGCGACCGCCTGCCTACGGCAGCGCCGCCGCGACGCCTGCAGGCCCGGCACGACCGCGTACCATACAGCGCCCGGGATGACCGACCCCGTGGCGCCGCCCCACCGCGCGATCGACCTCGCACTGGCCGTCCTCGTGATCGGCGGGCTCGGCGGCGTCCTCTTCACGGCCGCCCCGTGGATACCGCCGGCCGCACCCGATCCGGCGCACATCGAGCGGCTCCCGAACCGGCACGACGCGGCGCTCCGTCTGCGGCCCGGCCCCGCCACCCTCTCGCTGGACACGATCGCGGTCGTCGACAGCGGACCCGTGGTCGTCGCCGGTCACGCCTCGCCGGTCGTCACCGTGACCCCGGGCTACGGTGTGAGCCTTGGAGGCTGGGCCGTCGACGGCGACGTCGGAAAGGGCGCTTCCGCGGTGTTGGCGACCGTCGACGGCAAGGTCGTCGAGCGTGCACTCGCCTACGGGCCGCGACCCGACGTCGCGTCTGCGTTGCGGATGCCGGACGCGGTGCACTGCCAGTTCGCGATCTCGATCCCCGGCTCGGCGCTGCCGCCGGGGACGCACCACATCGGCTTGCGCGCCGTCTCGGCAGACGGTTCGACGTATCGAAACGCGACGCTCGACGTCACGGTGCAGGTGCGGAGCGGCCCAGGAACGGTCCGTCCCTGACCGCGCGCAGCAGCGGCAAACGCGCGCTGACGAAACCCGGATCGGGGAAGACGATACCGATCGGTCCGTCGCTCGGTTCGGCGACGTCGACCAGCGAGAAGTACGCGCCCGCTAGACGCTCCTTGAACGTCCGCTGATCGTCGAAGCCGATCAGATTCGCGTGAACGAACAGCACGGCGGCGGCGACCGCCGCGCCGGCAAGAACGATGCGCCGCAGCGGAAACGGGGCGTAGCGCGCCTGCGCGAGGAGCGCCGCGAGCCCCACCCACACGCCGACCGAGAGCGTGACGTAGCGGCTCGACAGCGCCTGGTCCGTTCCGAATCCGACCCGCCCGGCGGCCGTAATGACGGCGCCCAGGAGCGAGACGCATCCCAGCGCGATCCACGGTGCGGCGAGCGGATCGCGCCAGCGACGAACGGCGAGCACGGCGAACGCTGCGATGCCGACCGCGCCGATTACCGCCGTCTCGGCTACCGTGAAGGGGCGGCCGCCAAATACGGAGCCGACGTACGCGGCGACGTACTCGACGAACGCCGTCGGATGGGTCAGGCCGAAGGTCAGCGGCGGATGGCCGCCCGGCGTCTGATAACCGCGGAAGTAGAGCGCGGACACCGCTGCGCCGGCTGCGGCGAACGCTCCGGCGTCGAAGAGCGCGTCCGGATCGCGAATCCCGCCGGCGAGAAGGATGGCGATGATGCCGAGCGGCCAAACGAGCAGCCCCGACGACATCGAGTAGCTGACGACGACGCCGATCGCGATCGCGGCGGCGATTCGCCGCGGACCGCGGACGGGCCGTCCCACCAGCGCCGCAACCGCATAGAGACCGAGCGCGACCATGAACCACGCGATCTGAAAGCCCCAGACGAGGTTTTCTTCTTGGCGCAGCGTGCACAGCAGCGTCGCGATCGCGGCAAGCGCGACGAGTTGCCGTGCGCGTGGGATGGTCCGCCGAATCATGGTCGCCGCGATCCACACGATCCCCGCCAGCATCGTGACGTTCAGCAGCGTCTCATCTATGGTGTCCCAGCCGTGCAGCTTGTCGAGAACGATCACCACCAGCCGCGGGAAGAACATACGGTGCTCGTTGTGCTGTGCCCATAGCTGCGACAACGTCACCGCGTTGTGGTGCGCGGCGATGACGTAGTCGGCCCACTCCCATTCGTCCCAAAAGGGTAGGTTCACCGCGCCGGAGAGCACGATCGCCGCGACCGCGACGAGCATGACGACGATCCACGCGGCGACGACACGCTCGAACGTTTTGGTGGCGAACACCCGGGCAGGGTTCGCCGACCGGCGAGCCCAACCTCGGGGCGGTGCTGGCCCATGTCACCGGCGCGGCCGGCTTCGTCGCTTCGCATCTGGTCGATCGGCTGCTGCGCGACGGCTGCGACGTCGTCGCGATCGACGACCTCTCGACCGGCGCCGAAGCGAACCTGAGCGGCGCGAAAAAGGCCCGCGGCTTTCGTTTCGTACGCGCCGACGTTTCGGCGCCGTGGCGCGGTTGGCTCGATACACTGCCCGAGGCGCTCCGCCGGCCGACGCACGTGTTCCACCTCGCCTCGCCCGCGAGCCCGGTGCACTACGAGCGCCTCGCGCTCGAGACGATGGCCGTCAACGCGATCGGCACGATGGAAGCCGTCGCGCTGGCGCGCACCGCCGGCGCGGCGCTGCTGTACGCGTCGACCAGCGAGTCGTACGGCGATCCGCTGGAGCATCCGCAGCGCGAGACGTATTGGGGGAACGTCAACCCGATCGGCATCCGGTCGTGCTACGACGAGTCCAAGCGCTTCGGCGAGGCGTACGTCACGACTGCGGTGCGCAAGACCGGCGTCGATGCGCGCGTCGTCCGTATCTTCAACACCTACGGACCGCGGATGCAAGGCGGCGACGGACGCGTGATCCCGAACTTCTGCATCCGCGCGCTCGCCGGCGAGCCGCTCACGATCTACGGCAACGGGTCGCAGACGCGGTCGTTCTGTTACGTCGACGATCTCGTCGACGGGATCGTGCGCCTGGCGACGCGCCCGGGGCTCGCGGGCCGCGTCGTGAACATCGGCAATCCCGGCGAGTACACGATCCGCGAGCTCGCCGAGGTGACGGCGCGGCTCGCCGGCGTCGCGTTGCGGACTGAGTCGCATCCGCTGCCGCCGGACGATCCGACGCGCCGCCGTCCCGACATCACGCTGGCGCAAACGCTCTTGGAGTGGGCCCCGACCATCGAGCTCGAAGCCGGGCTCTCGCGAACGCTCGACTATTTCCGCGCGACGCGCTGAGGCGCCTCAGCGATCGGCGACCGCGACCGCCATCCACTGACCCCAGCCGGCCCCCGCGTCGGTGAAGTCGACTGTGAACGTGTCCGGGAGTCCCGCGGTGACGAACTCCATCAGCGACCATCCGTCGGCGTTCGGCGCCTCGGTGCGATAGCGCGCGCCCGCTCCTTCGATGGTAATCGTCTCCGGCGCGACGATGGGGCCGCTTCGATACAGCATGCGCGCGCCGCGGTGCAGGCGCAGGCGCAGCGTCCCGGTATCGGCGTCGCCGATCCGGTACGAGCCGACGATCACGCGTCCGGCAAGTCGGGAACGAGCGAAGTCCGTCCCGTTCCAGCCGTTCGCGACGATCGCGCTGCGCGGCACCAGGTCGCGGGCAGCGGGGCTGTCCGGCTCGACCGACCTGACGCTGAAGGGCCAGATCGCCGGCCGCGACGCGGACGCCACTTTCGCGAGGAGATCGCGCGAGAGCAGGCCGCGACAATTTCGGCCGGTCAGCTCGATGTACCACGCGTCCGCGCCCAGGCCGTCGTACTCCACCGGAATCCGGTCGAGCTTGTTGTTCGGGATCGCGGCACACGTCGCGAGCGCGGATGCCCAGTGGAGGTCGTCGTGCGTGCGGCTCAGACTCGACAGGGCAGTCATCAGTCCGAGCACGAGCAGTCCGGCCGCGACGCCGCGCGGCACACGTTGCCGTATCGACAGCAACAGATGGAGCAAAAACCAGCCCTCGAACACGAACGGATAGAAAAAATAGCGTGGGCCGACGGAGACCGGATCGAGAGCGAGGACGTCGATACGCAAAGCGCTCAACGCGATTGAGCCGAGCCACAGGTACAGGAGCGCCCATGCCGTCAGGTCTCGCCGCAGCGGCGCCAGCATCGCCCAAGCGACGACCGCGATCGTGACCGCCGCACCGGCCGCGAGGGCGATCCGTCCCGTCGATTCGCCGTGATGCGCGAACGCGCCGAACGGATATGCACCCAAGAACTTCGTCACGAGCACATACGCGAACTCGCCGGAGAGCGGTCGATGTGGTTCGCTCCCGTGCGCGGCAATCAGCGCTTCCTGGACCGCGGCACAAGCGAGGGCGAGTCCGCAGAAAACGCGCTCGCGCACGTCGTCCCGAAATGCGACGGCCCGATAGATGAATACCGGCAGCGCGAGCACGATCAACGGAGACGAAAGCCCGCCGAGCACGATGAACGCCGCGCGCCACGCCTGCGAGCCGGCGTCGCGCCTCCAGAGCGCCGCGAGCACGACCAACAGACCCGCCCACCAGAATGCGTAAAGGGGGATCCCGAAGACCTCGGGGTCGCTCGGTACCAGAAACGCCGCCAGCGTCAAGAGCAGGCCGCCCCGCACGCTTACCGGCGAGATCGCGATCGCGACCCCGACCGCGACGATGAACGCCCACGCGAGCACGGTACTGATCGCCGGATATGCGAGCGGCGATATCGCGAGAGAGATGAACGTGATGAGCCGCGAAATCGTGATCAGATAGCCGTTGACCGGCCACAGCACCGTAACGGGCCCGTAGCGCAGCAGTTGAACGATGTTCCGCGTTCCATCTTCGTTCCAGACCTGCGGGTGCACGAGCTGATCCCAGCGGCGCGTGAAGAGGAGGACGAAACACACGAGGGCGATCACCGCGATGCGCGGGCCGCGGGCTCGCAAAACGTACCTCACGGCGTGGTGGTCAGCGACGGCCCGCGTGCTCCTCCTTCGCCGGCGCCGCCGATACGGCCGGCGCCTGGCGATCGCCGCGGCCGACGCCGAGGTATCGAAGCCCGGCCGCGCGGACCTTCTCCGGATCGAAGATGTTGCGGCCGTCGAGCAGCAGCTCGCCGCGCATCACCTTTTTGCAGCGCTCGAAGTCGAGGGTGCGGAACTCGTTCCACTCCGTCGCGAGGAACACGACGTCGGCGCCCTCGACGGTCTCGTAGATATCCTCGCAGACGACCGTCTCGCGCGGGAGCGCCGCCTTCGCGGCCTCGTTCGCGATCGGGTCGTGCGCGCGCACGCGCGCGCCGCGGTCAACCAGCCGCCGGATGATGTTGATCGCAGGGGCGTCGCGCGTGTCGTCGGTGTTCGGCTTGAACGCGAGGCCGAGCACGGCGACGACGCGGCCCTGCAAACCGCCCAGCGCGCGCTCGAGCTTGACGACCGTGCGGTCGACCTGGTGGCGATTCACCTGCTCGACCGCGTGCAGCAGCGGCGCGGTGTAGTTGCGCTCGTTCGCGAGCTGCTCGAGCGCGCGAACGTCCTTCGGGAAACAGGAGCCGCCGTACCCGATTCCCGGGCTGAGAAACTGCGTCCCGATCCGCTGATCGTAACCGATCCCGCGGCCGACCGCGCGGACGTCGACGTCGAGCAGCTCGCAGATGTTCGCGATCTCGTTGATGAACGAGATCTTCGTCGCGAGAAACGCGTTCGCGGCGTACTTGATCATCTCGGACGTGCGAACGTCGGTCACGACGATCGGCGCGTCGAGCGGCGCGTAGAGATCGCGCATCACGCGCTCTGTCGCGGGGTCGTCGGTTCCGATCACCACGCGGTCGGGCTTGAGGAAATCGCTGATCGCCGAGCCTTCGCGCAGGAACTCCGGATTGCTCACGACGCTGACCGGATGCGGCGCCGGCGCATGCTCGCGGATGATCGACGAGATCATCTCGCCGGTTTCGACCGGAACCGTCGACTTCGAGACGACGATCTTCGGCCCATCGAGCGCCAGACCGATCTCGCGCGCGACGGCGCGCACCGCCGAGAGATCGGCATGACCATCCGCGCGCATCGGAGTCCCGACGGCGATAAACACGATCTCGCTCGCGCGAATCGCGTCGGCGATCTCGGTCGTAAAGCGCAGCCGCTGAGCCAGAACATTTCGGGCCACCATCTCGGCCAGCGAGGGCTCGTAGAATGGAATCTCGCCGCGCTCCAAGCGATCGATCTTCGAAGCATCATTGTCGACGCAGATCACCGCGTTGCCGAGCTCGGCGAAGCACGTTCCGGTGACGAGTCCGACATACCCGGCGCCGACGATCGCGACCCTTCTCATCCGGCCTCCGTTCTCCGCGCTCGGCCGCGGCGCCCGCCCAGCGACGACGCGCAGGCGACGAGGGCCAAGGTATGGCCGACGTCGATGGTCTGGAGCAGATCGGCCGCACTGCGGTGCCGCACCATCACGGCGACGACCTCCCCGATGGTGATGCACACGAGCAGCGGGACGAAGCGCATCCGCCCGCGCGCGATGTTGTAGGTAGCGATCACGTTGGCGAGCGAGAGCGCGGCGATCGCGTAGATGTATGGAACGAGCAGGGGAGCGGCTCCCGCGAAGGAGCGCCCTGCGATGATCGTCACGACCTGCTGCGGGAACAGCGCGTAGCCGCTCACGACGACGACGCACGCGGCCAGCGCGACCCCGAACGCCT
>DASYFS010000273.1:0-2215 GCA_036498305.1 Candidatus Elarobacter sp.
TCGCGCGCACGCTGGGCTCGAATCCGGAGCTCACCCGCGACGAAGCGATCTCCCGTGCGAGCGGCTCGATCGCGCGCGCGATGATCGCGTCGACCGCGACGACCGTCGTCGTCTTCCTGCCGCTGGGCCTGCTCAGCGGCGTGACGGGATTCTTTTTCCGCGCGCTCGCCTTCACGCTGGCGGCGTCGCTGGTGATCTCGCTCGGGCTGGCGCTGTTCGTGACGCCGATCCTCGCACGCTGGTTTCTCGGCGCGCGCACCCACGTCGCCGCGGCCGACGACCGGCTGGAGCGTCGCTACGTCGGGCTGCTGCGATGGGCGCTCTCACACCGGCCCGCCGTCTACGGTGCGGCGGGCGTCGTGCTGGTCGTGACGGTTCTGCTGCTCGGAACGTCGGCGAGCGACTTTCTCCCGAAGCTCGACGAAGGTCAGTTCGAGATCAAGTACACGCTGCCGCCGGGGGCGTCGCTCGCCGCCTCCGACGACGCCGCGCTGACGATGGAGCGGATCGTGCGTGCCGATCCGGCGGTGCAGCACGACGGGCGGCTGACCGGAGTCGACACCAACGGATACTCGCCGACGCAGACGAACACGGGGACGATCCGCGTCGCGCTCGTCGACGGGAAGCGCGCCGGCTACGACGCGGTGGCCGAACGGCTGCGCGCAAAGCTCAACGCGGCCGTTCCCGCGGCGACGCTGGACTTTCACCAGCTGCTCGAAGATCAGATCAACGATCTCTCCGGCGCGCCGCAGCCCGTCGAGATCGCGCTCTCGGGTCCGGATCAGGCGACGCTGATCCAGTATGCCGACAAGGCGGCCGCCGCGATCCAGAAGGTCCACGGCGTCGTCGACGCGTTCAACGGAGTCGTCTACGACGATCCGGCGCTGCGCATCGTCCCGCAGACCTCGCGGTTGGCGGCGCTCGGAATCGCGCGCAGCGACCTCACCGACGCGCTCGCGTCGGGCGCGCAGGGGAACGTCGCGGCGCAAGTCCCAGGGCAGTATTCGGAGATCCCGGTACGGATCCAGGTCGCGTCTCCGGGCGCCGCGCAGACGGACGCCAACTCCCGCACGCTGGTGACGAAGGCCGGCGCCGCGCCGCTGAGCGTCCTCGCGCAAGTCAGCAACGCCGGCCACACGACCGACGTGAACGAGGAGAACGGCCGCCGCGTGATGCGCGTGACGGCGAACATCGAGGGCGCGAGCCTCTCCGCGGTGATCGCGGGGATCCGGCCCGTCATCGCGTCGCTCGGGCTCCCGCCCGGCTATACAGCGACGATCGGCGGCGCGTACGAGACTCAGCAGGCGTCGTTCCGCGAGTTCAGCAGCGTCATCGCGATCGCGATCATGCTGGTCTTTGGCGTGATGCTCGCAACGTTCGGCTCATTCCGGTTGCCGTTGGTGATCCTCGCGGCGATCCCGCTCGCGCTCATCGGCGTCGCGCTCGGCCTCGCGGTGACGCGCACGCCGGTCAACGTCTCGTCGTTCATGGGGCTGCTGCTGCTGGTCGGGATCGTGGTGAAGAACGGGATCCTGCTGATCGACGTCGCGAACCGGCGCCGCGCCGCCGGTGACGACATCGTCACGTCGCTCGTCGTCGCGGGCTCAACGCGGCTGCGGCCGATCCTGATGACGACGCTCGCCGCGATCGGCGGGCTGCTGCCGCTGGCGCTCGGGATCGGATCGGGCGCCGAGATGGAGAAGCCGCTCGCGATCGCGGTCATCGGCGGGCTCTCGACTGCCACGGTCTTCACGCTCGTCCTGATCCCGGTGCTCTACGCCGCGTTCATCGGCGGCGACGAGCGTCGCGCCGCGGCGGCGGCCGTCGGCAAAGCCGCCACGGCGACAGCGCTCGTGCTCGCAATCGCCGGCCTCAGCGTCGCGCCCGCGCGCGCGCAGCAGCCCGCGCCGGAGACGACGCTGACGTTCGCGCAGCTCTCGCCCGCCGACGCGCAGACGCGCGCCGTGGCCGCGTCGCCGGACGTGCGCACGGCGAAGGCGACGCTCGCCGGCGCGCAAGCGGCGTACGCGCAGGTGCGCGGGACGAACGGACTGCAGGCGACGGCGGGCTACAACCAGGCGCCGCAGGGCGGCGCGCTCGGCAACACGATCACGCAGCGGCTGACGACCGTCGGCGGACAGATCACGCTCGGCGACCTCGCGCAGTACGGCCCGCTCGTCGCGCAGGCCGCGGCGCAGCTGCGCGCCGCGCAGAC
>DASYFS010000274.1:0-1531 GCA_036498305.1 Candidatus Elarobacter sp.
CGGATCTCGTGGTTGCGGATCCAGTCCATACCGACGTCGGAGAGGTAATCGACCGCGGCGCCGAGCGCGATCGCGTCGGCGATGTTGCTGGTGCCCGCCTCGAACTTCCAGGGCAGCTCGTTGAACGTCGTCGTCTCGTACGAAACGCGCTTGATCATGTCACCGCCGGTGAGGAACGGCGGCATTGCCTCGAGCAGGGCGCGCTTGCCGTAGAGGAAGCCGATCCCGGTCGGGCCGCACATCTTGTGGCCGCTCGCGGCGAGGAAGTCGACGTCGAGCGCCTGGACGTCGACCTTCATGTGGGGGACCGACTGCGCGGCGTCGACGAGGACGACGGCGCCGGCGGCGTGCGCGCGCTTCACGATCAGCTCGAGCGGCGCGATCGACCCGATCGTGTTCGAGACGTGGGCGAGCGCGACGAGCTTGACCCCGGCCAGCAGGTCGTCGAGATCGTCGAGGACGAGCTCGCCGTTCGCGTCGGCGGGGATGTAGCGCAGCACCGCGCCGGTCTTCTCGGCGAGCAGCTGCCAAGGGACGAGGTTCGAGTGGTGCTCGAGCTGCGTCGTAAGGATCGCGTCGCCGGGACCGAGATTGTAGAGCCCCCAGGAGAACGAGACGAGGTTGATCGCCTCGGTCGTATTGCGCGTCCAGACGATCTCGGCGGTGTCCGCGGCGTTGACGAACCGTGCGACCTTGGCGCGGGCGGCTTCGAAGGCATCGGTCGCGCGCGCGGCGATCTCGTAGACGCCGCGATGGATGTTCGCGTTGTAGTGCTCGTAGTAGTCGACCAGCGCGTCGATCACGGCGCGCGGCTTCTGCGAGCTGGCGGCGGAGTCGAGGTAGACCAGGCGCTTCCCGCGCGACGTCGTCGTCCCCAAGATCGGGAAGTCGGCGACGATCTGCGCCGCTTTCGGATCGGCGGCGGCGATCATGATGCGAACTCCGTCGCATCGTCGATCTTCTGGTCGAGCGCGGTGCGAATCTCGTCGCGCAGCGCTTCGCCCGGGAAGCGCGCGATCGCCGGCTCGAAGAAGCCGAGCGCGATCAGCCGCATCGCTTCGACGCGCGGAATGCCGCGGCTCGAGACGTAGAACAGCGCATCTTCGTCGAGCGAGCCGACCGTCGCGCCGTGAAACGCGCGGACGTCGTTTGCCGCGATCTCGAGCGCGGGGACCGAATCGATGTGAGCGCGGCGGCTGAGGAGCAGCGCGTCGTCGCGGAGCGAGGCATCGCTGCCGTGCGCCCGAGCGCGGATCACGATGTTGCCGACGTACCGGCCTTGGCCGCGATCGGCCGCGGCGCTGCGGACGACCGTCTCCGACGTCGTCGGGCCGACGGCATGATCGACGCCGCTCACCAGATCCACGTGCTGCATCCCGGTGTTGAAGAAGAGCGCCGAGGTCTCGCTCCGCGCCCCGGGCTCGCCCAGATCGGCGCCGATGACGCTGCGCGCGAGCGTCGCGCCGAGCTCGGCGAGGTGCCACCGCACCGCGGCGTCGCGTTCGACCCGCGCGCCGCGCGAGAAGAAGAC
>DASYFS010000275.1:0-3308 GCA_036498305.1 Candidatus Elarobacter sp.
CTCACGGCGCAGTGAAGTAGGCGCGCGGGTTCGCGACGAGCATCGTCGCGATCTGCGTGTCGGTGACGCCGCGCTCGCGCAGCGCCGGCAGCACGTCGTCGAAGAGGTGCGTGAACGTCCAGCGCGGATGGAGCCGTGCGCGCGCCGCCGGTGAGAACCAGTCGATGTGGCACGCCGCGTCGTGCGAGAGGACGACGCGCTCCGCGTAGCCGCGGCTGCAGAGCGCCGCGACCGTCGCGACGCGCTCCTCGAACGGGAGCAGCAAGTCCAGGCCGAAGCGGTCCATCCCGACGTACGAGCCGGCCTCGATCAGCGCGGTCAGATAACCGAGATCGGTCGAGTCACCGCTGTGGCCGATCACGACCCGGCCCAGGTCGACGCCCTCCTCGCCCAGGAGGCGCTGCGCGACGAGGCCGCTGCGGCTGGCCGCGTCGGTATGGACGGTGATCGGCGCGCCGGTCTCGCAGTGCGCGGCGGCGCATGCGCGCATGATGCGCTCGACGCCGGCGGTGAGGCCCGGCCGGTCGATCGCGCACTTGAGGAACGCGGCCCGGACGCCGGTCTCGCCGATCCCGCCGGTGATCTCGCGGACGAAGAGCGCCGTCATCGGGTCGCGCCCGCCGCGCGCGGGGCGGTTGCGGAAGTAGAACGGAACGGCGTCGTAGGTGTAGATCCCGGTTGCGACGATCACGTGCAGGTCGACGGCGGCCGCGATCCGCTGCACGCGCGGGATCGAGCGGCCGAGGCCGTAGACGGTCGGATCGACGATCGTCCCGGCGCCGCGCGCGGCGAGCGCGCGCAGGGCGGCGATCGCGTCTGCGACCTGCGCTTCTTCGTCCCAGGCAGGATCGGCTTGGCGGAACTCTTCGCTCAAAACGAAGACGTGCTCGTGCATCAGCGTCGGGCCGAGCCGCTCGATCGCGACCGGTCCGCGGACCGTCTCGACGCTGCCCACCCGCAGGCTAGAGCGCTACGCCGTGATCGAGGTTCTCGAGCTTCGCGTTGCGGTGGCGCAGTTCGGGGACGAAGTACTCGCCGCGCAGCACCTGGACGTCGGTGACCAGGATGACTCCGGAGCGTTCCTCGACGAGCGGCATCATCAGGTCGATGATGGGGTCGACGTGGTCTTTGGTCACGATCGTCACCACCAGCACGATGTCGCTCTCGCGGTGGCCGTGGTGACCGTAGCCGGTGATCTCCGGGATTACCGTGTAGCCGGTCGAGTGTGAGGAGAGGACTTTGCACGCCGCCGGCAGTTGGTCGCGCTCGAGGACGATCTCGAGGCGCTTCATGGTGTTGTAAATCCGTCGCCGCATGACGGGACGTTCTCGGGCGCGGTGCTAGACCCCCAGCGCCGCCCGTCGTTCGTGGAGATTTTCTTCGTAGGCCGCCCGAATGAGAGCGGCATAGCGGTCCTCGACGATCCGGCGCCTGACCTTGAGGGTCGGTGAGAGCTCGCCGTCCTCGACGGTCAGATCGCGGGGGAGGATCGCAACGCGGCGGATCTGCTCGAAGGAGGCGAGGTCGGCGGTTTGATGCTCGACCTCCCCGATGACCAGCTTGCGGACGCGCGCGTCGGCGGCCATCTGGGCCGTCGGCATTTCCGCGGGGAGCCCGAGCTCGGTCCGCACCAGGTCCCAGTTGGGCGCGACTAGGACCGCCGGGTGCGGCTCGTCGTCGCCGAACGCCATCACCTGCGCGATGAAGACGGAGCGCTTTACCGCGGTCTCGATCCGCGCCGGTGCTATCCACTTGCCGCCGCTCGACTTGAACAGCTCTTTCTTGCGATCGGTGATGACGAGGTGATCGCCTTGGAACGCGCCGATGTCGCCGGTGCAGAACCAGCCGTCCTCGGTGAAGGGCTGCTCCTCGGGCGGCAGATGGTAGTAGCCGAGCATGATCCCCGGGCCTTTGGCGAGGATCTCGCCGTCGTCGGCGATCTTCAGCTCGACGTTGCGGATCGGCGGCCCGACGGTGCCGAGCACGACGTCTTCCGGGCGATTGACGGTCAGCACCGGTGACGTCTCGGTGAGCCCGTAGCCTTCGCAGATCGTGAGGCCGAGCGCGGTGAGCGTCAGCGCCGTATCGCGATGGAGCGGCGCGCTGCCGCTGACGAAAAAACGCAGGCGGTCGAGTCCGAGCGCGGGCTTGACCTTCGAGAGCACGAGCCGGTCGGCGACGCGAAACGCCAGCGCGAGGAACGGGTTCACGAACCTGCCGCGCTTCGCACGCTCGTAGCGCAGCCCGACGTTGAGCGCCCACGGGACGAGCTTCGCCCGCAGGCCGCCGGCCTTGAGCGCGTTGCCGACGATCGCGGCGAGGACGCGTTCGAAGATGCGCGGGACGAACGCGGCGTACTGCGGACGGATCGCGCGCATGTCGTCGAGCAGGTTTGCCGGCGTCGTGATGTACTGCGTGACGAGGTTGTCGAGGTAACCGAACGAGCCCGAGTGCTCGTAGATGTGCGCGAGCGGCAGAACCGAGAGCGATACCTCGCCTTCACGTAGCCCGCTGTACTCGCCGTCGTACGCATCGTGCACGTTCGAGAGCAGGTTGCGATGCGAGAGCATCACGCCTTTGGGCGTCCCGGTCGTCCCCGAGGTGTAGATGAGAACTGCGAGATCGTCGGCGGTGACCCCAGCTGCAAAGGAAGCGATGTCGGCGGTGCGTGCTGCGGCGTCACCGGCGGCGACGAACTGCTCGAACGAGCCGTCGCCCTCGCGGCCCAGGACGATCACCGGGACCGCGACGCCGGTGGCGCGGACGCGCTCCGCGGCGGCGTCGTCGCCGGCAAAGACGAGCTTCGCCTCGCTGTCGCGCAGGATGAACGCGAGCTGGTCGTCCGCCGCCGTCGCGAAGATCGGGACGACGACGCAGCCGGCGTACAGGATCCCGAAGTCGGCGACGAGCCAGTCGAGCTGGTTCTCGGAGAGGATCGCGACGCGGTCGCCCGCAGCGATCCCGCGGCCGCGCAGCTCGGCGGCAGCGGCGCTCGCCCGGCGGTGCACCTCGGCCGAGGAGAGACCGATCGTCTCGCCGTTGCGGCGCTCGCCCAGGGCGGCGGCGCGGGGATGCGAGAGGCGCTCGGCGATGAACGCCGGGAGCGTTGAGGTAGGCGTCATCGTGCGGGGCAGCGACCTCTACGACCGGATTGACGGCTTAACGTTAACCTATTATAAATAATATATGCCACCGCGGTCAAGGCCGGCAGAAGCTTCCACCAGCGACGACGCCGGCCCGCACGCGACCGACTTCCCGACCCAGCTCTGGGGCGATCGCGTGTTCACCGGCGAGGTCAAGACCAAGAC
>DASYFS010000276.1:0-1624 GCA_036498305.1 Candidatus Elarobacter sp.
CCGTCGACGCCTCGATCCGCCGCCGGCGCCGTAAGAGCCCGATTCGGTTCTCGTACCAAACGTACATCGTTTTTAACTCGTCGGCTCCCCGGGAGAGGGGCGTCACCGCGCGTACGAGCTGCGTGCGGCTCCGGGGCGGCACCTCGCCGTCGAGCTCGTCGACGTCGAAGCGCAGCGCACGAACCGGCGTCTCGATGATGCCGATGCGCAGCGACCGCGTTGAGGCATTCTCGATCGTATAGGAAAGTTCGGCTCGCGTGCGCAGCGCGAAGTGGGCGGGCGGCGTGCGGACGACCGAGATGAGTTTTGCCGGCGGCCCGATCGCTGCGTCGACGAGCGTCGCAACGGCGAGCGCCGCTCCCATCGCGATCGCCAGCGGCACGAAAAGCGAGATATCGGGCGCGCACGCCAGCAGCAGCGCGATCGCCGCCAAAATCCAGAGAAAGCGCGCCGTGACCCACACCCGAAGCCACGGGGTGAATCTACTCACGAGGTACGGGGAGCGCCGCGAGGATCTCGTTGACGACGTCGCGCGCCGAGATACCCTCGATCTCGGCGTCCGGCGCAACGATCAATCGGTGCGGAATCACCAAATCGGCGACGTCTTTGACGTCGTCGGGCGTGACGAAGTCGCGTCCCGCAATGGCGGCCGCCGCTTGCGATGCCGCCAGCAGCCCGATGCCCGCGCGTGGTGACGCACCCAGCGTTAGGCGCGGATTGGCGCGGGTCGCCGCGACGATGCGGTACGTGTAGTCGCGAACGGCATCGGAGAGGTGAACGCGCCGCACGGCCTGCTGCGCGTCGATCACTTCGGCCGCGTTGGTTACCGGCGCAATATCCGACGACTCGAGCGCGCGCGCATCGAACCCCGCGGCAGCGCGCGCGAGCAGCTCGAGTTCCTGCGCTTCCTGCGGATACGAAGACTCGACCTTGACGGTGAAGCGGTCGAGCTGGGCCTCGGGCAGCGGGTAGGTGCCCTCGTACTCTATCGGGTTCTGCGTCGCGCAGAGCAGAAACGGCTGCGGCAGCGGGTACGAGACGCCGTCGATGGTCACCCGCCCTTCCTCCATCGCTTCGAGCAGGGCCGACTGCGTCTTGGGCGGCGTCCGGTTGACTTCGTCGGCGAGCACGACGTTGGCGACGATCGGCCCGGTGCGCGTCGTGAACTCCGCGGTTTGCGGGTTGAAGACCGTCGTACCGACGACGTCCGAGGGCATCAGATCCGGCGTAAAGGCGATTCGCCGGAACTGCAACCCAAGAAGCAGCGCGAGCGCTCGCACCGCGAGCGTCTTGCCCGTACCGGGCACGCCCTCGATCAGGACGTGGCCGCGCGCGAGCAGGGCGATCGTCAAACCGGTGGTAACGCGTTCCGCGCCAACCAAAACGCGATCCATTCCGGCCGACACGCGGCCGGCGATCTCGCTGACGTTACTGTTCACGCGTGCTCCTTTCGCCGCCGGTACGCCAGAACTGCCTCGTGCAGCACGGCGGCATCGCGGGGGCGGCTCCGCGAGCGGCGCAGCAGTTCGGCCATCGCCGCAATGTACGAAGACGAGTCGCGCTCGTCGGAAGGCGCGGGCAGGTACGGCGGCGCCGAACGCACGTTGGCGCCGATCAGCGCCAG
>DASYFS010000277.1:0-3068 GCA_036498305.1 Candidatus Elarobacter sp.
CGACGGCTACAGCGCCTCGGCGCACGTCCGCGCGTTGACCGCCGGCGCCGGCGCGACGCTGTGCGACGTCGTCGTCGTCAACGACGAGCTGCCGCGCAAGCTGCGCGACGTCTACGCGGACGAGGGGCAGCTGCCAGTGCGGATCGATGAGGACGAGCTGCTGCAGCTCGGCGTGCGGATCGTGCGCGCCAACGTGATCTCCGAAACCGACACCGTCCGGCACGATCCCGACCGGCTGGCCGAGGTCGTGGTGGGGATCGTCAACGACGCCGTCGCGCAGCGGGCGTCGTTCGTGAAGTTCCGGCCGGGCCCGGCGACTCCGGAGCCGACGTGACGACCGGCGGGCCTGACCCCGCGCTCGTCCGCTGGCTGAGCGCCGTCCCGTCGGTGCGCTGCACCGGCGCGCTCGCGCCCTGGACAGGCGCCACGACGACGCCCGACCTGCCGGCGACGCCGACCGCGCGGTTCGATCGCGCCTCGTTCACCACGTTCGGACCCGGCGCGCCGATCGTCGCCCGCGGCCCGCACGGCTACCTGTATGTCGCCGCGCGCGGGCGCCCGGCGCATACGGTCGTGCTGCATGCGGGGAGCGAAGCGGAGGAAAGCAGCTACAGCGCCGTCGTCGGCGAGGTGACCGCGGCGCCGCCGCGCGCACTCGCGGCGTTTCCGTCCGCGGTCACGACGTCCGAGGGCCTCGGGATCGGCAGCACCCGTGCCGCGGTCGAACGCGTTCTGGGACCGGGGAAGGCGCGGCACACCACCTGCGGTACCGACGTCGTGCGCTACATCCCTGCGATGCCGGCGATCTCCGAGGCGCACCTCTGGTTCGTCTATCGCAACGGCGTTGTCGTCGCGTTCGCGCGGTACGAAGCGGTCTAACGGATCGCGATCGTCAGGGCGTACCGAACGTCGGCGTCGGCCGCGACCTCGACGTGCATCTGATACGTCCCGGAGTGCGGCAGCACGACCGGCTTGCCGGGCGTCACGTCGATCGCGCCGCCGATCGTCGGGACGAAGATCGTGATGTTGACCTTGCCCTTCGACCGCACGCCGCTGACCGTAAGCGTCTGGCCCTGTTGCGCGTCGAATGAATAGCCGTCGTACCAACCGGTCGACGCGCTGCCCGCAAGCGTCGTCGAAGACGTACCGGCCGGAAAGCGGATCGGCACCGCGTCGGGTTTGCGCTCGCCGTTGTCGCCGCGGACGCGGGTGTATCTCTGTTCGACGTAGCGGCCGTTCCGATATGCGACCAGCGTCTCGTCGCTGACAAGCGCGCTGTCGTGGCTGCGCAGCACGAGGCTCGCAAGCGGGACGGCCGGGACGGTCACGACCGAGTACGCATAGTTGCTGTAGAGCAGCTTCGGGTTCGCGCCGTCGAGGCGCACGACGTAGACCGGGCAGTTGACGTTTCCGCAGATGCACGGCGACTCGACCGTCGCGTAGATGATGTCGCCGCCGCCGGCGCGGCCGAGCTTGGTGATCTTCGACTGCGCGACCGCGGCGCGCAGCTGCTCGGTCTCGCAGCCGCCGCCGTGCTCGTTCTGCGCAATCTGCAACAGCGCTGCGTGCGGGCCGTCGAGCGGCGCAGCGGCGAGCATCGCGGCGAGAACCAACGACAACATCCGGTCACTCCTTCGACAGCAGCGCGGCGGTTCGTGCCGCCGCCGCACGCAGGTTCGGCGCGGCGTCGCGCATCGCCGCCTCGAGCGTCGCCGGACCGCTGACGATCGGGACGCACCGCACGCCGAGCGCGCGCAGCGGCACCTCGGCCGCGACGTCGACGCTGCCGCCGAACGCGACGATCGGGACGCCGACGGCGCGCGCCAGCTCCGCGACGCCGGCGACGGTCTTCCCGCGCAGCGTCTGCTCGTCGATCCGCCCTTCGCCGGTGAGGCAGAGGTCGGCGAGGTTCAGGGCCGCGCGCAGCCCGCGCACCTCGGCGACGAGCCGCACGCCGCGCTCTAGCCGCGCGCCGCACGCGGTCGCGAGCGCCCAGCCGAGCCCGCCGGCGGCGCCGGCGCCGGGAACGCTGCGGAGATCGCGCTTGGTCACGGCCGCCAACGCGTCGGCGAGCCGCACCAAGACGGTGTCGAGGAACGCGACGTCGTCGGGTGCGGCGCCCTTCTGCGGTCCGTAGATCGCGGCGGCCCCATTCGGCCCGAGCAGCGGGTTGTCGACGTCGCAGGCGACAGCCAGCGCGGCATCGCGCAAGCGCTCGTCGAGCTTCGTCACGTCGACGGACGCCAGCGCCGCCAGCGCCGCCGGAGCGGGGTCGAGCTCCGCACCGTCGCGGTCGAGAAAACGGGCACCGAGCGCGGCGAGCGCGCCGGCGCCGCCGTCGGTCGTCGCGCTCCCGCCGATCCCCAGGATGATCCGGCGCGCGCCACCGTCGAGCGCGTCGCGCAGCAGCTCGCCGGTTCCGTAGGTCGTCGCATGCAGCGCATCAAGGTGTTCCCCGAGCAGCGCGAGGCCTGATGCCGACGCCATCTCGATCACGGCAAGGTCGCCGTCGCGCGCGTAGGTTGCATCGACCGGCGCGCCGAGCGGACCGCGGACGCGTATCGTCCGCGCGGTCGCGCCGCCGGCGAGGAACGCGTCGACCGTTCCGTCGCCGCCGTCGGCCATCGGGATCGGCTCGCAGAGGTCGCCGGGCGCGACGTCGTGCCAGCCGGCGATCAGCGCCGCGGCGACGGCCGCGGCGTCGAGACTTCCTTTGAACTTGTCGGGCGCGACGACGACGCGCACGCCGCCTTACTGCTTCTGGAGCGGGATGTCGACGGTGATCGTCTGACCGAGCGCGATGCTCCCGGAGAAGCCGGCGCTCGAGGTGACGGCGTAGCCCTGCGGCGGCGTCACTTGAATCGTGTACGAGCCGGCCGGGATGTTGTTGATGCGATACGTTCCGTCGGAGCCCGTCACGGCATTATAAATTGTGAAGGTGCTCACGGCGACCCCGGGTACGCCCTGGCCGGTCGCAGCGTCGTACGCGCGACCGGTGATCACGCCGTAATTCTGCGCCGGCGGAACCTGTGGCCCGCACGCGGCGAGAACCGCGACGGAGACCGCGA
>DASYFS010000278.1:0-2508 GCA_036498305.1 Candidatus Elarobacter sp.
GGGATCTATGCTACGGCGAAGATCATGGAGCTGCTCGCCGCCGGCGGCCGCAAGCTCTCGGAGCTCGTCGCGACGATCCCGCCGTGGCACGTCGCCGGGCTCACGGTTCCGTGTCCGTGGGATCGCAAGGGCCGCGTGATGCGCTCGCTGCACGACGAAGCGGCGCACGATGGCAACGGCAAGGTCGAGACGCTCGACGGCATCCGCCTCGAACGCCCCGACGGCTGGGTCCTCGTCCTCCCCGACGCGACCGAAGCCGCCGTAAACGTCTGGGCCGAAGGGAAGAGCGACGACGAAGCGACCCGCTACGCCGATGAGATCGGCGAGCGCGTACGCGCTATCGCGATGTCAGCCTGAACCGGCCGGATCGCGGGGCTCGATCCATGCGTCTACAACTGCGCGCCCCGCGGGGCGAACTACAGTGAGCCCCATGGGAAGATCACGCTCATCGAGCTTTCCTAGCAGATGCTGCTTGAGGATCTCGGCCTTTTCCAGCGTCTCGCAAAATTGACAGCCGAGGCCGCCCTTTTCATCGCGCCATTTGACGGCCCATACGAACACCTGATCATTCATGGCTGCGAGGTCGCGGCGCGGCGACGGTTCCACGACGTCTCGAAACGCAAGACTCCGCGACGGTAATCGAACACGATGACGAACCGGCGCAGCACGAGGTCGCCGACGTTGCCGGCGGTGCTGGGGTCGATCTCGACGCCGGCGCGCGCGTCGGTGAGGGCGAGCCGCACGTCGCGCGTCACGACCGGTCCGAGCCGGAGCTCCTTGCCGCGCGTCAGCCAGCCGTCGACCTCGCCGCCGAGGCCGTTGTAGAGCATCATCCGCGCTCCGACCGGGTAGCGGCGCGCGAGATCGTGCGCGCGGACGAACGGCGTGCCGAGATCGACGCCTTCGGCGCTGCCGGTGTCGAGCGTGAACGCGCCGGGAAGGCCGTCGATCGCGCCCTCGACCTGGGGCTGACGGTCGTCGAACGCCATCGGCACAGCGGTTCCGTTGCCGAACGCGGCGGCTGAAGGCGCGAGCTCGAGCGTGCGGTGTTCGAGATCGAGGCGCGCGGCGAAGCGCGCGAACAGCTCGTAGCCGATGATCCCGTCGAACGGCGCCCCGGCCCCGAGCGCGAGGACGAGAAACGGCTGATCGCGCAGCTCCGCCGCTCCGACGCGCAGCGAGCGAACGCGGGTGAAGCGCACCGGCTCGATCGCGGCACCGGCGCCGCCGACGCGGCCTGCGCCGACGACGTCGAGGTCGAGCCGGCGCGCGGCCTGCGGCGTGATGACGTTCTGACCGCCGGTGTCGACCATGAAGCGCAGCGGCTGTCCGCCGTCGATTCGCACCTCGACGGCGTTGTCGGCGCCGATCGTCAGGCGCGTCGTCGCGGTCAGCGTCGCGTCGCGCGGCGGCTCCGGCGGCGCGAAGACCGCAGCGGGGACCGACCGCAACGGTTCGACGGCGCGGACACGCGCGCGCCAGACGCCATTGTTCGAGCGCTGCGAGAACGCGAACGGAAGCCGCAGCCCTGCCGCCGAGCGATAGTCGTCGAAGCGCAGCTCGATGAGGTCTTCACCGACCGGCTGGACGACGCGCCCGACGAATCCGCGGCGACCGCCGGACGCGACGTCGATCGGGCGCGAGACGCCGGCGAAGGTCAGCCGCGGAACGCCGCGCGCGAATGCGAGCGACGCCGGGCGCGGAGCGCGCGCGAAGACGTACGATGCCGCCGCAATCGCGCCGCGCTGATCGACGTTCCCTTGGATGCGCGGCATCCCCGTCGCATCGGCGAGCCAGGCGCGCGTTCCGTCGAAACCTTGCTGCTCGGAGGTCGGCCCGGTCGTGAAGCGTCGCACGAACCGTCCCGTTTCGCGGTCGATCAACAGCTCGCCGTGCCCGGGGACTCCGTATGCGACGACGTCAAGCCGCAGTCGCACGTAGCGCGGAGCGCTAGACGAAAGCGGCTGGACGACCGGGATCGGCGGAGCGGCCGCGGGGATCATGCGATCCCCGAGCCGTCAGCGGCCGCCGCGCCGTGGTCCGGCGGAGTAGGCCTTGCGCGCGGAGACGTGACCGCGCTGCGGCGCGAAGGGGCGGTGCAGACCGGCGGGTTCCGGCGCGGCGACGAGGCGCACCGGCAGCTCGGGGACCTTCGCCCGGTCGATGCGGCGGCCGACGACCTTCTCGATGTCGCGGAAGAGCCGCTCTTCTTCGTGCGAGACGAAGGTGATCGCATCGCCGGTCTGCTCGGCACGCGCGGTCCGTCCGACGCGATGGACGTAATCCTCGGGGACCATCGGAACGTCGAAGTTGACGACGTGGCCGAGGTCGGCGATGTCGATCCCGCGCGCCGCGACGTCGGTCGCAACCAGCACGCGCAGCTTACCGCGCTTGAAGTCGGCCAGCGCACGCGTGCGCTGCGCCTGCGAACGATCGCCGTGAATGCGATCGGCACCGACGCCCTGCTTCTCGAGCGCGAGCGCGAGCCGGTTCGCGCGCGCCTTCGTG
>DASYFS010000279.1:0-15009 GCA_036498305.1 Candidatus Elarobacter sp.
CGCGCAGCGGGATCTCCCGCCCGACGATCTCCGGCAAATTCTCGAGGACGACGCTGCCCGCGTCGCCCGCCGCGTCGTGCGCCGCCACAAGTTCGGGCGCTTGAGCGACCGCCGGATCATCTCGCTGCTGCGGCCCCACGCCGACGCGGTGCCCGACCGGGAGCTGGTCGATCTGTGGTTCGACGCGTTCGCGCGTCACGTCGCGAAGCTGCGCCGGCCCGACGCCTCCGCCTGAGGTGCTACAGCGCCGCGATGCGGCGCAGCCCCTCTTCGACCTGATCGGCCGGCGCTACCCAGCTCAACCGCAACCAGCCTTCGAGCGTCTCGCCGAAGATGCGCCCCGGAATAGCGACGACGCCGCGCCTTTCGACGAGCTCGAGCGCCGCCGCAAGCGAATCGCGTCCGTGCGGGAGCTTCACACAGGCGTAGAACGCGCCGTCGATCGGAACGTAGCGCAGGCCGCTGCGCTCGAGCGCCGCCGTCACCGTCGCGTGCTGCGCGCGATACCACGCCGACTGCTCGGCGATCGCGCCGGGCTCCGAGAAGATCTCGTGGGCGACCCGCTGTCCGAACGCGCTCGCGGTCGAGGTCACCCACGCGTGCGTCTTCACGAGCGCGTCGGCGGCGGCGTCCGGCGCGATCGTCCAGCCGATGCGCATCCCGGTCAGCGCGTTCGATTTCGAGAGCGAGTTGGCGACGATCGTGTGTGGATAGTAGCGGGCGACGTAGCCCGGATCGTCGACGTAGGTGAGCTCGCGATAGATCTCGTCGTGCAGTACCCACACCGGCTCGCCGCCGCGCGCGAGCAGCGCCGCCGCAAGCCGCTGCGCGTCGGCGTCGCGCAGCACGCGGCCCGTCGGGTTCGCCGGCGAGCCGATGACGATCATCCGCGTCGCTGGTTCGAGCGCGTCGACGATCGCATCGACGTCATACCGGTAACCGTCGTCTTCGCGAAGGTGGACGTGGCGGCACGCGATACCCTCGAGCTGCGCCATCTTCGCGTAGGCCGGAAACGCGGGCGCGACGACGAGCAACTCGTCGCTCGCGGGATCGAGCATCGTCTTGATCGTGACGTAGACCGCCTCTTGCGAGCCCGTCATGATGCAGACGTTGCGCGCCGCGCTCATCCCCGGATACGCGTAATGCGCGGCGATGCGCTCGCGCAACCCGAGATCGCCCGCGTTGACGGTATACTTGACGCCGAACTCCGAGGCCCAGCGCGCCGCCGCGTCGATGAAGCGCTGCTGCGGGAGCAGCGTCGGCTCGCCGAGCCCGAGGTCGATCGAATCGGGCTGTTTCTTCGCCGCGATTTGCCGGATCAAAGAGGGCTCGATCGCCTCGACTCTTGGATTCACGGCCTTAGACCGCCACCTCGAAGTCGCGCAGCGCGGCGTTGAGCGACGTCTTCTTGTCGGTCGACGCGCTGCGCTCGCCGATGATCAGCGCGGCGGGCGTTCCGAACTCGCCGGCCGGAAAGTTCTTCGGCAGCGTCCCGGGGATCACGACCGCGCGCGCGGGGATGCGGCCCTTGCTCGTCACCGGCGTGCTGCCCCGGACGTCGACGATCGGCGTCGAGGCGGTAAGCACGACGCCCGCGCCTAGCACCGCGTCGGCGCCGACGCGGACGCCCTCGACGACGATGCAGCGCGAGCCGACGAACGCGCCGTCCTCGACGACGACCGGCATCGCCTGGGCCGGCTCCAGAACGCCGCCGATCCCGACCCCGCCGCTGAGGTGGACGTTCTTCCCGATCTGCGCGCAGGAGCCGACCGTCGCCCAGGTGTCGACCATCGTCCCGTCGTCGACGTAGGCGCCGATGTTGACGAAGCCCGGCATGAGGATCGCGCCTTGTCCGAGGTACGAGCCGTAGCGCGCGATCCCGCCGGGGACGCAGCGTGCGCCGAGCTTCTTCCAATTTCGCTTGGTCGGAAGCTTATCGTAATATGAAGGAAGGGCCGCGACGCCGGCGAGCGCGTTCTTGAACGCGACGGGGCGCATCATCGTCTCGTGGATCGGGACGATCTCGAAGCGCGCGAACGAGAGCAGGATGGCGCGCTTGACCCAAGCGTTGACGATCCAGTCGCCGTCGAGCGGCTGGCAGACTCGCAGCGTCCCGTTGTCGAGCGCCTCGAGGACCTCCTCGATCACCCGGCCGGGCTTCTTCTTCACCGCCTCGGGCTCGGCGGCGATGCGCTCCTCCAGCTCGACGACCCGTCGCTCCAATTCTTCTTCCATCATGCCAGGAATGGCCGTTCGCCCCGGGCCTGCCGCCCCCCGGCTTGGCAATTTGTTTCGCGTGGTTGCCGTCGAGAGGGGGCGGGCACGATTGGGCGGTAACGCGCTCACCCCGGGTTTCGAGGAGACGTCGTGAACAGCGCAGCGGACGACCTTCGCATCAACACCATTCGCTTTCTCGCGGTCGACGCGGTCCAGCAGGCGAACTCGGGCCACCCCGGGCTCCCGCTCGGCGCGGCCGCGGCGGCTTACACGCTGTGGAGCCGCCACCTGAAGTTCAACGCGGCCGACCCGAAGTGGTTCGACCGCGACCGTTTCGTGCTCAGCGCGGGCCACGGCTCGGCGCTGCTGTACGCGCTGCTGCACCTGACGGGATACGACCTGACGCTCGACGACCTCAAGGCGTTTCGCCAGCTCGGCAGCCGGACGCCGGGGCATCCGGAGTATCACCACACCGCCGGCGTCGAGGTAACGACCGGCCCGCTCGGACAAGGGTTCGCGAACGCCGTCGGCCTCGCGATCGCTGAGGCGCACCTCGCCGCGATCTACAACGGCGAGCAGACGATCGTCGATCATTACACGTACGCGCTGGCCGGCGACGGCGACCTGATGGAAGGCGTCGCGTCGGAGGCGGCGTCGCTCGCCGGTCACCTCGCGCTCGGCAAGCTGATCGTCCTTTACGACGACAACAAAGTCTCGCTCGCCGGCAACACGTCGATCACGTTCACCGAGGACGTGCGCGAACGGTTCGAGGCGTACGGCTGGCAGACGCTCGAGGTCGGGCCCGAAGAGTCGAACGACGTCGAAGCGATCGACAGCGCGATCGCGCAAGCGAAAGCGGAGACGTTGCGGCCGTCGCTGATCGCGATCCGCTCGACGATCGGCTACGGCTCGCCGGAGGCGGGGACGTTCAAGACGCACGGCGAGCCGCTCGGCAAGAACATGGAGGCGACGCGCAAGGCGCTGCACTGGGACTACCCGCCCTTCACGATCCCCGACGAGCCCGCGGCGTGGTTCAAGGAGCTGGGCCGCAAGGGCGCGGCGCTGCAGAACGCGTGGAACGAACGCTTCGCGGCGTGGAAGGGCGCAAAACCGCAACTCGCCGCGCAGTTCGAGCGCGCGCGCGACGGCAAACTTCCGGATGCATTGCCGTGGCCGTCATTCACCGCCGAGAACGGGAGCGTCGCGACGCGCGATGCCGGCGGGACGGTGATGAACGCCATCGCCGCGGCAATCCCGGAGCTCGTCGGCGGCTCGGCCGATCTGGACCCGTCGACGAAGACGTACCTCAAGGACGGCGGCGACTTCCAGCCCGGCTCCTACGCCGGCCGCAACATCCACTACGGCGTGCGCGAGCACGCGATGGTCGCCGCCAACAACGGGATCGCGCTGCACGGCGGGCTGCTCCCGTTCGGGGCGACGTTCTTCAACTTCCTCGACTACTGCAAGCCGGCGGTCCGCCTCGCCGCGCTGAACAAGGTGCGCGAGATCCTCGTCTTCACCCACGACTCGGTGTTCCTGGGCGAAGACGGCCCGACGCATCAGCCGATCGAGCAGCTCGCCATGCTGCGCGCGACGCCGAACGTCATCGACATCCGCCCCGCCGACGCGCTCGAGACGCTCGAAGCCTGGAAGATCGCGATCCAACCGGAGACCGGGCCGACGGCGCTCGTCCTGACCCGGCAGAAGCTGCCGTTTCTGGGCGCTCGCGACGCGGCGGTGTCGCGGGGCGCATACGTCCTCTCCGATCCCGACGGGACGGCCGACCTGATCATGATCGCGACCGGCTCGGAAGTCTCGCTGGCGGTCGACGCCGCCAAGCTGCTCGCCGGCCGGGGCGTCAAGGCGCGCGTCGTCTCGATGCCGTCCTGGCGGCTGTTCGAGCAGCAGGACGAGGCCTACCGGCGCACCGTCCTTCCGCCCGAGATCAAGGCGCGCATTTCGATTGAAGCCGCCGCGACCTTGGGATGGTCCAAGTATGTGGGCGACCGCGGCATCGCGTACGGGATCGACCACTTCGGGACGTCGGCACCGGCAGCGGCGATCGCCAAAGAGTACGGCTTCACGCCTGAGCACGTCGCCGACGTCGCCGCCGGCCTGCTCGCCAACGTCTAACAGCACACGCAACGCAAGGGAAGAGAACGAACATCATGGGCGATCAGCTCAAAGAATTGGCCGCCGTCGGCCAGAGCATCTGGCTCGACAACATCCGCCGGAGCATGTTCGCATCCGGAGAGTTGCAAAGGCTGATCGATCTCGGATTGCGCGGGATGACGTCGAACCCCACGATCTTCGAGAAGGCGATCGGTTCGGGGACCGACTACGACGAGCAGCTCCGCCAGCTCGTCGACGAGAAGGATCCGGTCCGCGTCTTCGAGGCGCTCGCGATCCGCGACATCCGCAGCGCGTGCGATCTCTTCCGCCCGGTGTGGGAGCAGACGAAGGGGCTCGACGGCTACGTCTCGCTCGAGGTCTCGCCGACGCTCGCGCACGACACGCAAGGGACGATCGAGGCGGCGAAGCGGCTGTGGGCAGCCGTCGACCGCCCCAACGTGATGATCAAGATCCCGGGCACCGCCGAGGGCGTGCCGGCGATCAAAGCCTCGATCGCCGCGGGGATCAACATCAACGTCACGCTGCTGTTCTCGGTCGACCGTTACGAGGCCGCGGCGAACGCCTACATCGAGGGACTCGAAGAACGCGCCGCACGCGGCGAGCCGATCGACCGCATCGCCTCGGTCGGGTCGGTCTTCGTCTCGCGGATCGACACCGCCGTCGACAAGAAGCTGCAGGCGAAGATCGACCGCGGCGAACACGTCGAGTACCTGCTCGGCAAAGCCGCGATCGCGAGCACGAAGCTCACCTATCAGCGCTTCCTCAAACTGACGGAGACCGACCGCTGGAAGGCGCTGGCGGCGAAGGGCGCCCACGTGCAGCGGCCGCTGTGGGCTTCGACCTCGACGAAGAACCCGAACTATCCGGACCTGATGTACGTCGAGACGATCATCGCGCGCGACACCGTCAACACGGTCCCGCCGAACACGCTCGACGCGATCCTCGACCATGGCCGCGTCCGCCCCGACACGATCTTCGAGGATCTCGACCGTGCGCGCGCTGTCGTCGAAGCGCTCGCCCAGGAGCAGATCTCGCTCTACGACGTCACCGAAGAGCTCGTCGCCGAGGGCGTGAAGTCGTTTGCCGACTCGTTCAACGCGATGCTGACCGCGATCCAGGCCAAGCTCGAGAAGCTGCGCAGCGATGCGCCTCCCAAGGTTTCGATCGCGATCCCCGACGCGCAGGCGGCGAACGCGGCGCTCGACAAGCTCGCCGGAAGCAACTTCCTCGCGCAGCTCTGGCACGCCGATCCGTCGCCGTGGTCGAGCGATCCGGCGCACGTCGAGATCATCCGGCACGCGCTCGGATGGGTCGAGATCCCGCAGCAGACGCACGCGCAGAGCGGCGAGCTGCGCGACTTCGCGTCGTCGTGCGCGAAGCGCTTCGAGCACGTCGTCGTGCTCGGGATGGGCGGGAGCTCGCTCGCGCCCGACGTCCTGCGGGAGACGTTCGGAAAGACGCCGGGATATCCGGCGCTGCACGTTCTCGACTCGACCGACCCGCAGCAGATCCAGGCGCTCGACGACGCGCTCGACATCGCGCGGACGCTCTTCGTCGTCGCCTCGAAATCCGGGACGACGACCGAGCCGGACGCCTTCTACCGCTACTTCTTCGGCCGCGTCCAGCAGACGGTCGGCGCGGCGAACGCCGCCGATCACTTCATCGCGATCACCGACCCCGGCACGAAGCTGGAGAAGGAAGCGCGCGAAGCCGGCTTCCTGCGCGTGTTCGTGAACGATCCGAACATTGGCGGCCGCTACTCGGCGCTCTCGTACTTCGGGATGGTCCCGGCGGCGCTCGCCGGGTATGACGTCGCGGCGATCCTCGATCGCGCGATCAACGCGATGCACGCCAACGCGCCGACCGTCGCGCCGCACGATGCGCCGGCTCTGCGCTTCGGCGCCGCGCTCGGCGCGCTCGCGAACGCCGGCCGCGACAAGCTGACGATCTTCGCTCATCCGACGGTGCGCGCGTTCGGCGCGTGGGCCGAGCAGCTGATCGCGGAGTCGACCGGCAAGGAAGGCAAGGGGATCGTCCCGGTCGACGGCGAGCCGCTCGGCGCGGTCGACGCGTACGGCAGCGATCGCGTCTTCGCCTACGTCGGCGCCGGCCTCGGCGGTGACGAGGAGACCACGGCGCGCATCGACGAGCTCGAAGCGGCGGGGCATCCGGTGATCCGGCTGCTGATGAGCGACGCGCTCGACATCGGCGAGCAGTTCTACACGTGGGAGGTCGCGACGGCGGCCGCGGGCGCGGTGATCGGGATCGACGCCTTCGATCAGCCGAACGTTCAGGAGTCGAAGGACAACACGAAGCGCCTCCTCGAGGAGTACCGCACGAACGGACGGTTCAGCGAGCCCGCGCCGCGCGCCCAAACGGGCGACGCGGTGATCTTCCCGCTCTCCGGATCGCAGTCGGCGGCACTCGGCAGCGACCTCAAAAGCGCCGTCGCGGCGATCGTCGAGGAGATCCGCGAAGGCGACTACGCTGCGTTCAACGCCTACGTGCCGATGAACGAGGCGCACGAGAACGTGCTGCGCCGGCTGCGGACGACGGTTCGCGACGCGCGCAAGGTCGCGACGACGGTCGGATTCGGCCCGCGCTTCCTGCACTCGACCGGGCAGCTCCACAAGGGCGGCCCGAACTCGGGCGTCTTCTTCCAGATCACCTACGATGCGCCGTTCGATCTGCAGATCCCGGGGATGGTCGGCTTCCGCACGCTGCAGCGGGCACAGGCACTGGGCGACTTCGAGTCGCTCGACAAGCGCAACCGCCGCGGGATCCGCATCCACTTCCCCGGCGATCCGCAGCGCGGCCTCGAAGCGCTCGCCGCCGCACTCGAAGCCGCCGTCACGGCGAAAGCGTAACCGCATGCAGCTGGCGATGATCGGCCTCGGACGCATGGGCGCGAATATGACGACGCGTCTCGTGCGCGGCGGGCATCAGGTCGTCGCGTACGACCGCGACGCGGCCGCGGTGCAGCGGTCCGTCGGTGACGGGGCGACCGGTGCGGGCTCACTGCAAGAGCTGGTCTCGAAGTTGAGCGCGCCGCGGGCGGTGTGGATCATGGTGCCGGCCGGGGATCCGACCGACTCGACGATTACCGAGCTGTTGGGGCTGCTGCAGTCCGGCGACGTCATCATCGACGGCGGCAACTCGAAGTGGACCGACTCGAAGGCGCGCTACGCACGATGTAAGGAGAAAGGCGTCGCGTTCGTCGACGCGGGGACGTCGGGCGGCGTGTGGGGACTGGCCAACGGCTACTGCCTGATGGTCGGCGGCGACGACGCCGCGGTGAAGCGGGTCGAACCGATCTTCCTCACCCTCGCCCCCGAAGGCGGCTACGCGCACGTCGGGCCGAGCGGTGCCGGCCACTTCTCGAAGATGGTCCACAACGGGATCGAATACGGGATGCTCGCCGCATACGGCGAGGGCTTCGAGATCTTGGAGAAGTCCGAGTACGACTACGACCTGCACCAGCTCGCCTCGATCTGGCGCTACGGCTCGGTCGTGCGCTCGTGGCTCCTCGAGCTGCTCGAGCTCGCACTCAAAGACGATCCCGATCTTGCGAAGGTCAAAGGCTGGGTCGCCGACTCCGGCGAGGGCCGCTGGACGGTGCAGGCCGCGATCGACGAGGACGTCCCCGCACCCGTCATCACCGCCTCGCTCATGTCGCGCTTCGTGTCGCGTCAGAGCGAGTCGTTCAGCGCGAAAGTGATCGCGGCGCTCCGCAACGAGTTCGGCGGCCACGCCGTCAAGTCCGAGTAGCGATGACCGCTACCGCCGTCAATCCGCTTCGTAAGGGGCTCGCGACCAGCCGGATTCAGGAGCCTTGCAGCGTCGTCTTTTTCGGCGCGACGGGCGACCTGATGCATCGGATGCTGATGCCGGCGATGTGGAACCTGCGGCTCGGCGACATCCTGCCCGACAACTTCGGGATCGTCGGGTTCTCGCGGGCGCCGATGAGCGACGACGAGTTCCGCGAGGAGATGCGCAAGAGCATCGAAGAGTTCTCGCGCTCCGGTCCCGCCAAGGACCCGCTCTGGAGCGACTTCGCCAAGCGGCTCTCCTACGTGCAAGGGACGTTCGACGACGCCGAAGGCTTCAAGCGTCTGCGCGAGCAGCTCGAGAAGAACGACAAGGAGCTCGGAACGGGCGGGAACCGCCTCTTCTACCTCAGCACGCCGCCGTCGGCGTTCGCGACAATCGTCGACCACCTCGACACGGCCGGACTGGCCCCGCGTGACAACCCGCAGGGGTGGTCACGGATCATCATCGAGAAGCCGTTCGGGACCGACCTCGACTCGGCCCGCGCACTGCAGGCCGAAGTCTCGAAAGTTTTCGACGAGAAGCTCGTCTACCGCATCGACCATTACCTCGGCAAAGAGCCGGTCCAGGACATCATGGCGCTGCGGTTCGCGAACATCATCTTCGAGCCGATCTGGAACCGGCGCTACGTCGACTCCGTGCAGATCACGGCCGCTGAGACGGTCGGCGTCGAAGGGCGCGGCGGCTACTACGACAACGCCGGCGCGCTGCGCGACATGATCCAGAATCACGTCATGAACCTGCTCGCACTCGTCTCGATGGAGCCGCCCGTTTCCTCGGACGCGGACTCGATCCGCGACGAGAAGTTCAAGGTGCTGCGCGCGGTGCGGCCGATCGAGCCGATCCGCGTCACCCTGGACTCCGCGCGCGGTCAGTACGACGCCGGCTCGATCGGCGGAAAGCCCGTCCCGGGCTACCGCGAGGAGCCCGACGTCCGCCCCGACTCGAACACCGAAACCTACGCCGCGCTGAAGCTCTGGATCGACAATTGGCGCTGGGCCGACGTCCCGTTCTATCTGCGCTCCGGAAAGCGGCTCGGGCACAAGGTCTCGGAGATCGCGGTGCGTTTCCGCAGCCTCCCGCACCGGCTCTTCGGCGAAGCGGGCGACGCGCTCGACAACAACGTGCTCGTCATGAAGATCCAGCCCGAAGAGGGGATCTCGCTGCGCTTCAACGCCAAGGTCCCCGGCCCGCGCATGCACATCCGCTCGGTGTCGATGGACTTCAACTACGGCACCGGTTTCGGCGTCGTCTCCGCGCCGGCGTACGAACGGCTGATCGGTGACGCGATGCGCGGCGACGCGACGCTCTTCACCCGTTGGGACGCCGTCGAGACGGCCTGGAAGATCGTGATGCCGGTCCTCGAGAAGTGGGTCGACACGATCGACGAGAGCTTCCCGAACTACAGCGCCGGAAGCCAAGGACCGCCGTCGGCGGATCGGCTCCTCGCCATGGACGGGCGTGAGTGGCGCAAGATATGACCCGGGTCTCCGCTTCGACGCTGAACTTCCTCGTCTGGATCGACGATGATGGGCGGCGCGAGTGGGTGCTGGAACGCGCGGCGAGGTTTACGGAGAAGCATCCGTCGTTGATGCTCGTGCTCGACAATACCGGTGCGCACGCCGGCCGGGAACCGGTGGCCAGCGCTTCGCGTCAGGGCGAGCTGCACGACACCATGCAGAGCGAGCGGATCGACGTCGACGTGACGGAGCTCGACGCGCAAGCTGTCGTCGCGTTCTGCACTGAGCGCTACTCGCCGTCGGTGCAAACGGTGCTGTGGTGGACCGGCTCGAACCCGCGCAGCAGCGAGGCATTCGAAGCGCTCCTCGGGATCGCGGGGCTGCTGATCGTCGACTCGTCGGGCGCGACCGGCGACGACTCCGCGCTCTCCCGCCTGATCGGATTCCATCGCGATCGGCCGCAGGTCGTGCTGCGCGACCTGGCGTGGCTGCGCTTAGGGCCGTGGCGCGACATGATCGCGCACTTCTTTGACAACCCGGAGCTCCTCAACGAACTATTCCAGATCCGCAAGGTCGCGATCGTCAGCGGGTCGACGTCGGAGGCACTCTACCTCGCGGGCTGGCTCGCGAGCCGGCTCGAGTGGACGCCGACGGGACCCGGGCAGCTCCGCGACCGCGACGGAAAAGAGATATCTTTCAGCCACCGCCGCGAGGGCGAGATGCGGCGCGTCCACTCGATCTGTCTCGACAGCGAGACGTCGTGGTATCACGGCGAGGTCACCAGCGACCCCGACGTCGTCTCGATCTGGGTCGAAGGCGCCCACGCACGCGACGCGCGGCTCTTCCCGCTTCATCTCCTCGACACGGCGTCGCTGATCGAACGTGCGATCCTCGACGAGGGAGCCGACGAGCTGTTCGAGATCGCGCTGAAGGCGGTCGGAACCCTGCTCGGGTAGACGGGCGGATGATCAGACGCAACCTCGTCCTTGCCGTGGGGCTCGCCGCCGCGCTGTGCGGCCCCGTGTTCGCGCAGGCGGTCATTGCGCCGAAAGGCGCCGAGTTCGAAGCTCGACTCGATCGCGAGCTGAACACGAAGACGCTGCACGACGGCGACACCTTCACCCTCACCGAGCACGAGGGCTGGTTCCACAAAGCGCCCCCCGGCCTCAAGGGCGCGACGATCGACGGTCACGTCGAGAACGTCAGCGCGGCGAAGATGGGACACGGCGCGTCGATGAACGTCTTCCTCGACGACGTGAAGACGGCTGACGGCCAGACTGCGCCGATCGATGCGAAGGTCACCTCGACCAAAGCGCTCGAGCCGAAGACGCATCACCTGCGCGACGTCGGGCTGATTGTCGGCGGCGCCGTCGCCGGACACATCGCCTCGAAGCGGACCGGGATCAAGCATGGCACGATCGCGGGCGCAGCAGCCGGCTTCGCGCTTGCGACCTCGCTGAAGAGCGACATCGACGTGAAGCGCGGGACGATCGTGCACCTCAAGCTCAACGCGCCGGTCGTCGCGCAAGCCCAATAGCAGCCGATGGCGGCGCCGAAGCTCGTCACGATCCTCCCCGACGCCGCCGCGCTCGCAGCGGCCGCGGCGGACCACACCGTGACGGTCCTCGCCGAGGCGCTCGCCGCGCGCGATTTCGCGCACATCGCGCTCGCCGGCGGATCGACGCCGCGCGCGATGAACGCACTGCTCGCCGCCCCGCCGCGCCGCGCGCAGGTCGACTGGCAGCGCGTCGTCTTCTGGTTCGGCGACGAGCGCTGCGTCCCGCCGGAGGATCCGGAGTCGAATTACCGGATGAACCGCGAGACGCTCCTCGAGCCGCTGAAGATCGAGCCCGGCCGCGTCCACCGCATGCACGGCGAGGGCGACCCCGAGCCGGCGGCGGCCGATTACGCGGCGGTCCTCCAATCGCAGCTCGGCGAGCTGCCGGTCCTCGATCTCGTTCTGCTCGGCATGGGACCCGACGGTCACACCGCCTCGCTCTTCCCCGATACGACCGGCGCGATCGGGCGGCTCGACCTCTGCGTCGCGCACTACGTCCCGAAGCTCGATCGCTGGCGCATGACGCTCACGCCGCGCACGATCAACGCCGCGCGCGAGGTCGCGATCACCGCCGGCGGCGCGGAGAAGGCCGGTGCGCTGCGCGCCGTGCTCACCGGCACCTACGAGCCGGACGTATTCCCCGCGCAGCTCATCCGCCCGCATCCCGGCACGCTGCGCTGGTTCGTCGACGCGGCGGCCGCCGCCGAACTCCCGGCCGCGTTACGCTGAACCCGCGACGATCCCGTAGCGGTACGGGTCAGCGGGATCGAACAGCAGCGTCGACTCGGCGGTGACGTAGGCGTGCCCGCGGATCGTCGGGATCAGCGCGCCGTCGCGTTCCGCGAGCGTTCCGACGAAGCGGCTTCCGGTGATGCTCTCCTGGCGCCACGGAGCCTGCAGCGCGAGCGCGCCGCGCACGTACAGCGCGGCCATCTTCGCCGACGTCCCGGTCCCGCACGGCGAACGATCGTACGCGTTGCCGGGACAGAGCACGAAGTTGCGCGCATCGGCGTCGGCGCGGTGCGGCGGGCCGAACAGCTCGACGTGATCGATCGGCGCGCCGCCCTCGCCGGTGATCCCGGCCGCTGCGAGCGCGTCGCGGATCGCGTGCGTCGCGTCGAGGAGCGCGCGCAGGTTGGCGAGCTCGAGCGGCGGCGACGGCAGCTCCGTGAGGAAGAACCAATTGCCGCCGTACGCGATGTCGCCGGCCACGCGGCCGAGCCCGGGAACGTCGAGTGCGACGTCGAGCGCGGTGCAGCGCGCGGCGACGTTCTCGATCGAAACCGCACCGTCGTCCTGCAGCGTCGCGACGACCGTCCCGGCCGGCGTATCGATCGTCACCGCGGTGCCCGTGACGCGGCCGAGGTGCGCGAGCGTGCGCACGACGCCGATCGCGCCGTGGCCGCACATGCCGAGCGCGCCGACGTCGTTGACGAAGATGACGCCGGCAGCGGCACCGCGCGTCACGGGCGGCGTCAGGATCGCGGCGACGACCGCATCGTGGCCGCGCGGCTCGGCGACGATTGCGCGCCGCAGGTGGTCGAAGCGCACGAGGAGATCGTCGCGCCGCTCGGTCATCGTCGCGCCGCGCAGCGCGGGGAAGCCGTCGACGACCGTTCGCGTCGGCTCGCCTTCGGTGTGCGAGTCGACGACGGCGATGCGCTCCACGGCGCCGCCCTTCGCCCGGGAGTTCATCCGCCCCCGTCGTAGCTCGCGGGATGGATCTGGTGATCGCCGGCGCCCGCATCTTCGACGGCAGCGTCGGGACGCTCGCGTTCGGCGACGTGCTCGTCCGCGACGGGCGGATCGAAGCGGTCTCGGGACGCGCGCTCGCGGTCGACGGTGCGCTCCGCATCGACGCCGGCAACCGTGTCCTGATGCCGGGTCTGATCGACGCGCACGTCCACGCCTACGCGACGCACGCCAACCTCAAGGCGCTCGAGCGGATCCCGCGCAGCCTGCTCGCGCTCCAGGCGAAGCCGCTGCTCGAAGCGATGCTGCGGCGCGGCTTCACGACCGTGCGCGACGCCGGCGGCGCCGACGCCGGGCTCGCGCGCGCCGTCGACGACGGCTTGATCGACGGGCCGCGCATCTTCTTCTCCGGCCGCGCGCTGACGCAGACCGGCGGGCACGGCGACACCCGACCCGCCGACGAACCGTGCGCGTGCGACTCCGGCGTCCTCGCCCAGGTCGTCGACGGCGCCGATGCTGTGCGCGCGACGGCGCGCGAGGAGCTCCGCCGCGGCGCGCACCAGATCAAGATCTTCGTCTCCGGCGGCGTTGCCTCGCCGACCGATCCGATCTGGATGCGCCAATTCAGCGACGCCGAGGTCGTCGCGGCCGTCGACGAGGCCGCGTCGCGACGCAGCTACGTGATGGCGCACGCCTACACCGCCGAGAGCATCTCGCGCGCGGTGGCGCTCGGCGTGCGCTCGATCGAGCACGGCAACCTGATCGACGCCGAGGCGGCGCGCGAGGTCGCCGCGCGCGGCGCGTTCGTCGACCCGACGCTCGCGACGTACGAGGCGCTGGCGCTGCACGGCGGCGACGGGCTCTCATCAGCGATGCGGGCGAAGCTCGCGCAAGTCGAAGGCGCCGGGATCAGCGCCGTCGCGCTTTGTCACGACGCGGGCGTCCAGCTGGGCTTCGGGACCGACTTGCTGGGGACGATGCAGCAGTATCAGTCGCGCGAGTTTGCGCTGCGGGCGCGCGCGCAGGTACCGCTCGACGTCCTGCGCTCGGCAACTTCGATCAACGCGCGGCTGCTCCAGGCCGACGGCGAGATCGGGACGATCGCCGCCGGCGCGCGCGCCGACATGCTGCTCGTCGACGGTAACCCGCTGGAGGATCTCTCGCTGCTGGAACGGCCGGACGAATCGCTCGTCCTGATCGTGCACGGCGGCCGGATCGTGAAGAACGCGCTCGCCGCGTGAGCGAGGCGGGCGCGATCGCGCTGATCGGCGGGACGAAGCTCGCGATCCTCGACGTCCCCGGCGGCCGGATCGTGGCGAAGGCCGAGTACCTGCAGCCCGGCGGCAGCGTCAAGGACCGCGCCGCGCTCGCCGCGATCGAGGGTGCGCGCACACGCGGCGCGCTCGCCGGCGGTCAGACCGTCGTCGAGATGACGAGCGGCAACATGGGCGCCGGGCTGGCCGTCGTCTGCGGCGCGCTCGGCCACCCGTTCGTCGCGGTGATGTCTGCGGGGAACAGCCCGCAGCGCGCGGCGATGATGCGGGGACTCGGCGCCGAGGTCGTGCTCGTGGCGCAGGTCGACGGCTCGCCGGGACGCGTCACCGGAGCCGACATCGCCGCCGCCGCGGAACGTGCACGCGTTATCGCCCGTGAGCGCGGCGGCTTCTACGTCGACCAGTTCGCGAACGCCGACTGCGTCCGCGCGCACGAGACGACGACCGGGCCGGAGCTGCGTGCGGCGTGCGCCCGCATCGACGCGTTCGTCGCCTGCGTCGGAAGCGGCGCGACGCTGATCGGCGTGGTGCGCGATCTCAAGCGTCACGATCCGACCGTACTCGGCGTCGCGGTAGAACCGGCGGGCGCCGCGGTGTTGGCCGGTGAGCCGGTCATCAAACCGGCGCACGTACTGCAGGGCACCGGATACGGTGCGGTGCCGCCGTTGTGGGAGGCCGGGCTCGTCAACGCGTTCGCGGCGGTCTCCGACGACGACGCGGCCGCCGAGCGTGATTTGCTTGGGCGGCGCGGTTTGTATGTCGGATACTCGTCGGGCGCGAACGTTCTTGCCGCGCGTCGCCTTCTCGCCGCTGGCAGCTTGCGGGATGGGGCCGTCGTCGCCACGGT
>DASYFS010000280.1:0-10445 GCA_036498305.1 Candidatus Elarobacter sp.
CTGCTGAACCTCAACACGGGGACGCTGCTCGGCCGCAGCCTCCAGGCGCAAGGGAACGTTGAGCCGACGGTGTGGCTCAATCCGGCGACCGGACAGCTCCAGCCCGGCAACGGCTTCACCTTCTCGGGGAATGGCTCGACGAACCTCAACGCGCTTCCGCCGCGGAACGTGCGTCTGTCGCTCGACTTCGTGAACCTCTAAGCCGGAAACGCCGGCTCGATGCGAGGGGGTCCGCTGCGGCGGGCCCCCTTTCGTTTTCCGCCGAAACCGCGCGCGTGCCGCGGCATTGGCTGTTCAAGACCGAACCCGAGACGTTCTCGATCGACGACCTGCAACGGGTCGGCCGCGAGGAGTGGTCCGGCGTCCGCAGTTATCAGGCGCGCAACCTGATGCGCGAGATGCAGATCGGCGACCTCGGGTTCTTCTACCATTCCAGCGTCCAGCCGCCGGGGATCGTCGGGATCTGCAACGTCGTCACCGAGGCGCATCCCGACTCCACGCAGTTCAACCGCAAGAGTGAGTACCACGACGGAAGCTCGACGACGAAGAACCCGAAGTGGTGGTGCGTCGACGTCGCGTTCGTCGAGAAGTTCCCGCGGATGATCACGATCGAGGAGCTGCGCGGGATTCCGGATCTGGCGTACATGCCGCTATTGCGGCGCGGGCAACGGCTATCGGTGCAGCCGGTCAGCGATCAGGAGTGGGAGCGCATCCTCCAAATCGTTCGCTAATCGGGTGCGCGTTTGGGCGCGTCATGGCGCGCTAATGGCGCGTCATGGCGAGCTTGTCGAGCCACCCTCGTGTCGTGCGAGCGAAGCCGAGCGCGACGCCTCATCTCGCCAGCCAAGACGCGGGGTCGCGCTTCGACTACGCTCAGCGCGACACGAGGGTCCCTCGACAAGCTCGGGATGACGGTGCTAGACCGCCTGGTAGCGTTTCAGGAAGATCTGCTGGGAGTCGATGCGGTGTTCGCCCGGGAGGACGCCGCGACGTTCGTAGCTGCCGTCGGAGAGCAGGATGCGCGATTTTACGTTGTCCGCGAGGTAGACTTCGAGGATGTCGTTGACGATCGTCTCGCGCAGCAACGGGTCGAAGACCGGGACGACGGTTTCGACGCGGCGGTCGAGGTTGCGGCCCATCCAGTCGGCGCTGCCGATGTAGACCTCCGACTCGCCGCCGTTGACGAAGTAATAGATGCGCGAGTGCTCGAGGAAGCGGCCGACGATGCTGCGGACGCTGATCGTCTCGCTGACGCCCGGGATCCCCGGGCGCAGGACGCACATCCCGCGGACGACGAGGTCGATCTTCACGCCGGCCTGCGCGGCGCGGTAGAGGCGCTGCACGATTCCGGCGTCGCTGATCGCGTTGAGCTTGGCGACGATGCCTGCCGGGCGGCCTTCGCGTGCGTGCTGCGTCTCGCGATCGATGAGCTCTTCGAAGCCGCTGCGCAGGCTCGTCGGCGCGACGTAGAGCTGCTCGTAGCTGTCGGCTTTCGAAAATCCGGTCAGCGCGTTGAAGAGTTGTGAGGCGTCGGCGCCGAGGTCGGCGCGGCACGTGAACAGGCTCAGGTCGGTGTAGATGCGGGCCGTCTTGTCGTTGTAGTTGCCGGTCCCGAAGTGCATGTAGCGCCGGATCCCGTCGGGCTCGTCGCGCACGACGAGCGTCACCTTGGCGTGGGTCTTGAGCCCAGGCAGACCGTAGACGACGTGGACGCCGACGCGCTCGAGCATCCGCGCCCAGTGGATGTTGTTCTCTTCGTCGAACCGCGCCTTGAGCTCGATCAGCGCCGCGACTTGCTTCCCGTTCTCGGCCGCTTCGACGAGCGCGCCGACGACCGGCGAGTTACCGGAGGTACGGTACAGCGTCTGTTTGATCGCGAGGACGCTCGGATCGTCGGCGGCCTGCTTCACGAACTGCACGACCGGATCGAACGATTCGTACGGATGGTGCAGCAGCAGATCGCCTTCGCGGATCACCGCGAACAGGTCGGTCTGGCCGATCAGGCGTTTGGGGATCGCCGGCGTGAACGGCGGATCGTGCAGCGCAGGCTCGTCGATGCCGACGATCGTCCACAGATCGCTCGTCCCCATCATCTGGGTGTCGACCTCGTAGCAGTCGCCGTTGTCGAGCTCGAGCGCCTCGAGCAGCTTCTCGCGGAGGCCGGCCGGCATCTCCGGGACGATCTCGAGCCGCACCGGCTCGCCGAAGCGGCGCTTGCGCAGCTCCGACTCGATCATCCGCAACAGATCGTCGGCCTCATCTTCCTGCAAGTCGAGGTCGGCGTCGCGGGTGACGCGGAAGGCGTACGACGCGGTGACGCGCAGCCCCGGGAACAGCGCCTCGAGGTTGTTCGCGATGATCTCCTCAAGCATCACGAACCAGCGCTGGCCGGCCGGCGCGTTCTCGATCGCGACGAAGCGCGGGAGCGAGCCCGGGACCTTCACCCGCGCGAAGTAGTTGATCGGGCCGTCGGGCGTCTGCTCGTCGAGCTCGACCGCCAGCGACAGCGAGAGGTTCGAGATGTACGGGAACGGGTGGCCCTTGTCGATCGCCAGCGGCGTGAGCACAGGGAAGACACGCTCGTCGAAGTAGCGGCGCATCACGCGCTTCGTCGGAGCGTCGAGCTGCTCGTAGCGCAGGATGCGGATCCCGTGCCGCTCGAGCGACGGGAAGAGCTGGTTCTTCAGGCAGTCGGTGAGGCGGTCGAGCGAGCGCCGCAGCCGCTGGTTCACCAGCGCGAGCTGCTCCTCGGGGAGACGGCCGTCGTCGGAGCGCTTGTGGACCTCCGCCGCCATCTGCTGCATCAGGCCCGCGATGCGGATCATGAAGAACTCGTCGAGGTTCGTCCCGTAGATCGCCACGAATTTGAGGCGCTCCAGGAGCGGGTTCCGTTCGTCGAGCGCCTCTTCGAGAACCCGGTCGTTGAACTCGAGCCACGACGTCTCGCGGTTGATGTAGAGCGACGGGTCGTCGAGCGCAATCGAGGGCGGAGCCGCCTCCGAGCGGACCTCGGCGCCGACCTGCGAACCGGTGATCATGGCCAGGGTCCGATTCGGCACGTGAGCGCAGACTTCATCGCCCACCTCGGGACCCACGTCGGCCTTTCCGTTGCCGCGCTCGCGCTGGCCCTCGCGATCGGGATTCCGCTCGCAGGCGTTACCGCCGATCGCCCGCTCCCGCGCGGCGTCGTGTTGGCGCTGGCCGGCGGGCTGCGCGTGATCCCGTCGCTGGCGATCCTCACCCTGGCGATCCCGGTCCTCGTACTCGGCTTCGGCTCGGCGCTGCTCGCGCTCGTCGTGCTCGCCCTGCCGCCGATCGTGGTGAACACCGACGTCGGGTTGCGCGCCGTCTCGGCCGCGACGCTGGAAGCGGCGCGCGGGACCGGGATGACGCCGCGGCAAATCGGCGCGCGGGTGCGCTGGCCGCTCGCCCTCCCCGTCGTCGCAGTCGGCGTCCGCACCGCCGCGCTGGAGGTGATCGCCTCCGCGACGCTGGCCGCGTTTATCGGCGGCGGCGGCCTGGGCGACTACATCGTCGGGGGACTGCAGACCAGCGACATGAACGAGCTCCTGCTCGGCGCGTTCTCGGTCGCCGCCCTCGCACTCATCGCCGACCTGGCGCTCGGGTTCGCCCAGCGCCGACTGGAGACGACCCTGTGATTCGTGCCCGCGTCCTCGCGCTGATCGCCGCCGCACCGCTCGCCGCATGCGGCAATCGCGGCGACGCGATCAAGGTCGGGTCGAAGAACTTCACCGAGGAGCTGATCCTCGGCGAGCTCTACGCGCAGGCGCTCGAAGGCGCGGGGATGCACGTCACGCGCAAGTTCGACCTCGGCACGACCGACATCGCGCTGGGCGCGCTCAAACGCGCCGAGATCGACCTCTATCCGGAGTACACCGGCACCGCGCTGCTCAACGTCCTCAAGCTCCCGCCCGACAGCGATCCCAAGCGATCGTACGAGACGGTGAAACGCGCGTTCGCGACGCGCTACGATTTGGATTGGCTGCAGCCGGCGCCGTTCAACGACACCCAGGCGCTCGCGACGACGCAGCAAGTCGCGGGCACCTACGCGCTCGGACGGCTGAGCGATCTCGCGGCGAAAGCGAACGAGCTGCGGCTGGGGACGGTCCCCGAGTTCCTCAAACGCGCCGACGGGCTGCCGGGACTCCAGCAGCGCTACGGCGGCTTCAAGTTCAAAGCGATCAGGGTCCTCGACAACGGGCTGAAATATCAGGCGCTCGAGCACGGCGACGTCGACGTCGTGGTCGCGTTCTCGACCGAAGGGCAGCTCAAGGCCGACAGCCTGATCGTGCTCGAGGACGACAAGCACCTGTTCCCCGTCTATCAAGCCGCGCCGGTCGTGCGCCACGCCGCGCTCACCGCGAAGCCGGAGCTGGCGAAGCCGCTCAACGCGCTCGCACCGCTGCTCACCACCGACCTCATGCAGAACCTCAACCTCCAGGTCGACGGCCCGCGGAAACGCGATCCGGCCGACGTCGCCCGTGACTTCCTCAAGCAGCACGCGCTCGCCTGAGCCGCGCGCGCCGGGCGGCGCGCAGGTGGAGCTGCGCGACGTCGGCGTGCGGTATCAGAGCGCGGCGGCGCCTGCGGTCGACGGCGTCGCGCTGACGATCGACGCCGGTCAGTTCGCCGTGCTGCTGGGGCCTTCGGGCTGCGGAAAGAGCACGCTGCTGCGTACGATCAACCGGCTCGTCGAACCGACGGCCGGGACGGTGCTCATCGACGGCGTCGACGTCCGCGAGCGCGATGCGACGCAGCTGCGCCGCGGGATCGGCTACGTGATCCAAGCGGTCGGGCTGTTCCCGCACTACACCGTCGCCGACAACGTCGCCGTCGTACCGCGGCTGCTGGGCTGGGACGACGCGCGCATCCGCCGCCGCGTCGACGAGCTGCTGGCGCTGGTGGGGCTCGATCCGGCGCGCTATCGCGCGCGCAAACCGCGGCGGCTCTCCGGCGGTGAGGCGCAGCGGGTCGGGGTCGCACGCGCGCTCGCCGCCGAGCCGCGGGTGCTGCTGATGGACGAGCCGTTCGCCGCCGTCGACGCGATTGTCCGCGCCTCGCTGCAGGAAGAGATCGCGCGCGTCCACCGCGAGCTCGGCACGACGATCGTGTTCGTCACCCACGACGTCGACGAGGCGCTGCGCCTCGCCGACCGCATCGTCGTGATGAACGCCGGCCGGGTCGTGCAGGCCGCGCCGCCGCACGAACTGCTCGCGCATCCGGCGGACGACTTCGTGCGCGAGCTCGTCGGCGTCGACGAGCAGACGCGCCGCCTCGTCGCGGAGCGGCCGCTGGTGGAACGGCAATGAGCTACGCCGCGACACATCTGGGCCGCGTCGCCGGACTCTTCGGCGAGCACGTCGTGCTCGTCGGCATCTCGCTCATCGTCGCGCTCGCGATCGCCGTTCCGCTCGGGATCGTCGCCGCACGCAATGCCCGCGCCGCGACGGTCATTCTCGGAATCACGGGGATGCTGTATACGGTGCCGAGCCTCGCGCTGCTCGCGCTGCTCGTTGCGGTGCTCGGGTTGGGGACGACGACCGCGGTCGTCGCGCTCGTCGTCTACGCGCAGATGATCCTCGTGCGCGGCGTCGTCGCCGGCCTGCACGGCGTCGATCCCGCGCTCGTCGACGCCGCCCGCGGCCTCGGCTACACGGCGCGCCAATCGCTGCTGAAGGTCGAGCTGCCGACGGCGCTTCCGGTGATCCTCGGCGGCGTGCGCGTCGCCTCGGTGAGCCTGATCGCCCTCGCGACGATCGCGGCGTGGATCAACGCCGGGGGTCTGGGGACGCTGATCTTCGAGGGGATCCGCTCGTACAATACCGACAAGATCGTCGCCGGAGCGCTGGCCGCCGCGGTCCTTGCGATCGCCGCGGACCTCGCGCTGCGCGCCTGCGAGCGCGCGGTGCGCGCGTGACGCGGCTCTTCGCATACGGAACGCTGCTGCGCGACGACTGGCGGCGCGCGATCCTCGGCGGCTACTACCTGCCGCAGCCCGCGACGCTGCGCGGTTGGCGCAAACGCGTGACGACGACCGGCTATCTCACGATCGAACATACGGGCGCCGCCGACGACGCGCTCGCCGGCGCGCTGTTCGTCCTCGACGAACGCGCGTTGCAGCGCGCCGACGCATGGGAAGACGTTCCCATCTATAGGCGCCTCGCCGTTACGGTCACGACCGCGCGCGGCGAGATCGAGGCCGAAGCGTACGTGTGCGACGCCGTCGACGAGAATGCGCTGCCCGGCGCGTTCGCGGCGCTCGACGACGACGCGGTCGCGATGCAGATCGCCGCGTTCGTCGCGATGCAGGCCTTCTAAGCCGCGCGCCGCCGCGGGAGCAGCGCATCGATCGCCGCCGAGACCGCGCCGAACGCGAAGACGACTGCGGCGAACACGGGAACGGCGTCCAACCCGAGCCGGTCGGCGACCGCCCCCGAGACGAGCGGTCCGAGCAGCTGCGCGACGCCGAACACGGTCGTCACCGCGGTGAAGGCGACGGCGGCGGTCGCCGGATCGCTGCGCATCCGTGAGTACGCCGAGGCGACGGCCGGGACCGCGCAGAGCCCGATCCCGACGCACAAGGCGCCGGCGACCGGCGACACCGGCCCGCCGAGGCTCGAGATCGCACAGCCCGCCGCCGAGGTGACGAACGGCACCGCGAAGGTGAACCGCGCATAGCGGCTGCGCAGCAGCGGGACGATTCCGAAGACGCCGATCACCGCGGCGGCCCCGAACACCGCCCACACCGCCGAGACGAGCACCGGTGGGAGGCCGCGCGCGGCGAATGCCGCGATCGAGAACGTCGCGTAGCTGATGTACGCCATCCCGTATGCGCCGTACGCGACCACGAAGAAGAGGTGGCGCGACAGAATCACGTGATGCCACGCGAACGGCGGTGCGTCCGCGGCGCCCGCCGCCGCTTGCGTCACGACGACGTGCGGACGCAGCCGCAGCGCCAGCATGACGAGCAGCAGCGCCGGCACCGCCGCCAGCAGCGTCGCGACGCGCCAGCGCGCGGGATCGCCGAGCGACCACGCGCCCGCGGGCGCCGAGATGAGCAGACCCAGCCCCGCGCCGGCCCACGAGATCGCGCTGACGAGCCCGCGCTTCGCCGGCGCGAAGCGCTCCAGCGAGTCGGTGACGATCGCGACGATCCCGACGCCGCTCGCCACGCCGAGCGCGACGCGCGCGACCGCCAGCCACACGAACCCGGACGCCACCGCCGATGCCGCGATCGTGGCCGCGACGAAGAGGTGCGCGACCGCGATCGCGCGCGGTGTCTTCGCGCGATCGCGCAGCAGGGCCGGCGCGCAGAGCGTTCCGGCGAGATATCCGCCCAGATGCAGCGCGCCGATCGCACCGTAGACGGCATACGCGCCGCCGAGCTCGCGTCGGATCGCCGGCAGGACGAGGCCGTAGCCGAGCCGTGCGATCCCGATGTCGACGCCGATCGCGATCAGCGCAACGGCGACGGAGAGGACGCTAGGCGACAGTGAACAGCGCCAGCGCGTACCGGCCGCCGGCGTCGGTGTACGCGGCCTTCGGGACGAAGCCGCAGCGGCGCGCGAGGGCCTCGATCTCCTCGCGGGTGAACTTGTACGACGACTCGGTATGGATCGTCTCGCCGCGGCGGAAGTCGACGGTGAGGCCGGCGCCGGGGATGCGAACCTGCTGCTTGCGGCGGGAGACGAGATACGAGCGCACCGCGCCGTGGCGCTCGCTCCACTCGGCCTTGAAGCGGAAGGCGTCGAGATCGAAGTCGCCGCCGAGCTCGCGGTTGATTCGCGCGAGCAGGTTCTTGTTGAACGCCGCGGTCACGCCGGTCGGATCGTCGTAGGCGAGCTCGAGGATCGTCGGGTCTTTCTTCTGATCGTAGCCGAGCAGGAAGCCGTCGCCGGGCTTGAGCGCGGCGGCGAGCAGCATCAGCAGCTCGCGCGCTTCGTCCGGCTCGAAGTTGCCGACGTTCGAGCCCAAAAACAGCGCCAGGGCGCGATCGCGCGTCTCGAGCCGTTTCTCGCGCAACAGGGGAAAATAGTCGCCGGCGTAGCCGTCGACGCGCAAGCGATCGTAGCTGCCGATCAGCGCGAGGGACGACTCCGTAAGCGCGTCCGACGAGATGTCGATCGGATGGAACGTCAGCATCTGCTGCCGTTCGAGGATCGCGTCGATGAGCAGGCGCGTCTTCACCGCGCTCCCGCTCCCGAGCTCGACCAGTTCCAGCGTACCGTCGAACGAGCCGACGATCTCGCGGCGGTAGCTCGCCAGGAGGTCGCGCTCGACGCGGGTCAGGTAATACTCAGGCAGCCTGGTGATCGCCTCGAAGAGCGCGGACCCCAAGTCGTCGTAGAAGTACTTCGGGGAGAGCTGGTACGGTCGGGTACGAAGACCGGCACCGACATCCTCAGCGAAGGTGGCGACCCGCGCGGGGTGGGGATCGCGGTGAAGCGCGAACCGCTCCGAGACCGTCCCCGTCGTCGTCGAAAGCATGCGAAGCGCCTAACCCTTGGTTCTCAGCCGAGTTTGCAGCACAACTTGGGAGGTTTGCGTGAAATCAGAATCGTTCTCCATTGACGTCGGCGGCTCGAAGATGCCGTCGTACCTGGCAAGGCCCGACACGAATGCACCGCTCCCCGCTGTGATCGTGCTGCAAGAGATCTTCGGCGTCAACACCGAGGTCAAACGAATCACGGATCTTCTGGCCTCATCGGGCTTTGTCGCTCTGGCCATCAACTACTATCACCGAACGCACCCCGACCTCAACGAGCCCTATACCCCCGATGGGCTGAAAAACGGCTTCGCGGCGGCCGGGCAGGTCTCGCGGGAGACCCTGCTCACGGACGTCGCGGCCGCGATCGGGTGGCTCGACGCTCAGGACTTCGTGAAGACCGGCTCGATCGGGACCTGGGGGTTCTGCTTCGGCGGCGCGGTCGCGTTTCTGACCGCGACGCTCCCAGGCGTCCGAGCCGCGGCGTGTTTCTACGGCGGCAGCATCGCATCGCCGTTCCCCAACGGCGAGCCGGCCGCGATGGCGGACGCGGCGAAGATCCGCGCACCGCTCCTGCTCGCGTTCGGCGGGAAGGACGACTACATCACGCGCGAGCACGTCGAGCAGATTCGCGCGGCGCTGGAACAGGCCGGAAAGACGTTCGAGATCGTCGTCTATCCGGAGCAGGGTCACGCGTTCTTCCGCAACAGCGATCTCTCGCAGTCCGACGTCGCCGACGCGTGGCGGCGCGTGCAGGCGTTCTTCGAGAAGAACCTCGGGTGAGGCGATGATCTCGGAAGAGTTCACGCTCGAGGGGAAACGCGGCCCGATGCGCGCGTTCGTCGCACGGCTCGACGACAAGCCGCGCCCCGCGGTGATCGTGCTCGAGGGCATCTACGGGTTCGACGACGAGATCAAACGGATCACCTCGGTAACGGCCGGTACGGGGTTCGTCGGCCTGGCGATCGACTATCTGCGCGGCGGCGACGCGGCGACGGTGTTCAACACGACGAACGTCTGCGAGGACGTGGCGTTCGCGCGCGATTGGCTCAACGATCAGCCGTTCGTGCAGCATGGCAGGATCGCGACGTGGGGCTTCGGATACGGGGGGACGGCGTCGTTTCTCGCGTCGACGCTGCCAGGGCTGAGCGCGTCGATCGTGTTCTACGGACAGAGCATCGCGCGTGGGCTTCCCGGCGCGGGGAAGCCGGTGCTGGACGAGATCGACGAGTACCGCACGCCGATGCTGCTGGTGTTCGGCGGCCACGACGAGCAGATCGGTGCGAACGAGATCGCGCAAATCCGCGAGCGGCTCACCGCGAAGCACGCGAATTTTCAGATTCAGGAGTATCCGGAGGTGGGGCACTCGTTCTTCCGCGAGGATCTGGGAACGATCGCTACGCGGCAGATTGCCGATGCTTGGGATCGGGTGCGGAGTTTTCTCAACCGGAGTTTCAAATAGGGTCGCGGCGGCGCGCCGTCAGAAGTTGCACGCCGTCATCCCGAGCTTGTCGAGGGACCCCCGTCGTTGCACGAGCGTAGTCGAGTGCAACCCCGCATCGTGGCCGCTAGCATAAGGGGTCGTGCTCGGCTTCGCTCGCACGACGACGAGGGTCCCTCGACAAGCTCGGGATGACGACGGCGCGACGTGGCGGCCATCAGCCGCCACCATCCCACGTTAACGGCCTACAATCCGGGACCAGCGGTCGTTGATGTCGGCGATGTACTCGCGCGTTTCCGCGTACGGCGGAACGCCGTGATAGTAGGCGACCGTCCCGGGTCCCGCGTTGTACGCCGCCAGTGCGACCGCGTACGGATCGGCGTACCGTCCGCGGTACGCATCGACGTACGCGCCGATCAGCCGCGCCGCGCCCGGGATCGCCGAGCTCGGCTCCCAGGGCCGCACGTCGACCGTTAGCGCCGTCGGGATGGTGAACTG
>DASYFS010000281.1:0-2368 GCA_036498305.1 Candidatus Elarobacter sp.
GCGCGCGCACCGACCACCCGTCGTCGAGCAGCGCGCGCACGAGGTTGGCGCCGACGAACCCGGAGGCGCCGGTGACGAAGGCGGTGCGCGCCACTATGGTGCGCTCAGCGGCCGAAGAGGAACGGGCGCTTGCGGACGCGGTCGGCGAGCCACCGCACCGTGGGGTTCGTCAGCGTCGACGTCGAGGCGGCGACGATCAAGGCCCGCACTTCCCCGCGCTCGATCTTCACGCCGCCGCCGGGGACGAGCATCGCGTCGGAGGCTTCAAGCTCGCGCATCGTCGCGATCGCGAACAGCACCGGCAGGATGCAGAACAGGCGGATGCGCACCGCGGCGGCGGGGAGCGCTTCGACGTAGCGCAGCGCGCGCTCGAGATCGTCCTGCGCGAGCTGCATCAGCGGCGCGAGCGCGTCGCGATTCGCCGTACGGCGCTCCGCGACGAGGATCGCCTCGTGTCCGCTTCCGACCGCGTCGAGCAGCTCGGACGGAATGTAGATCGCGTTCTCGCGCTCGGCGTCCCAGGCGATGTCCTTGAGGATGTTGACGGTCTGGAGCGCTTCGCCGAACGCTTCACAGTTCTCGAGCAGCCGCGCGTAGGTCTTGTTGCCGATCACCGACGAGTGCTCGTGCCAGAGTTCCGTCAGCAGATGTCCGACGGTTCCGGCGACGTAGTAGCAGTACTCGCGGTACTCCTCGACGCTGGCGATGCGAATCCCGTGCGGATGCGCGAGGACGAACCGCCGCATCCCGCCCGCCATTACCGCGACCCAGCGCTGCAGGATCGCACGCGTCGGCGCGTCGAGGACGCGCCAGGTAAAGAAGACGGATCCGGTCTCTGCGACCAGCTCGCGGTAATCGTCGTTCGCGGTCAGCTCGGCGGCCACCGTGCCGAACGCGTCGGCGGCCCGCTCGTCGTCGAAGCACGCAACGAAAGCGTCCAACAGCGCGGCTTTGCGATCGGGTGCCAGGATGAGATCGTCCTCGATCGTGTCGGCGATCCGGCACAGGAGGTAGCCGATCCGCACCGGGGCCTCGAGACGCGGCGGCAGCAGCTTGATCCCGAGCGCGAAGGTCCGCGAGACCCGCGGCAAGATCAGCCGCGATGCGCGCGTCGCCGTCGAGACCGATTGTGCGTGCTCCAGCACCGGCGTGCTTCCCATCGCGTACCACGACCCGCTTGCTTTCGGAACGGTGGCAGTGCCGGTTGCAAGAGGCGACCGGGCGGGTCGCGGCGGAAAAACGCCGGTATGAAGCCGGGTACCGCGGCGCATCGGGACCTGTTCTGCCGCACCTTCATCGACACGCACGTCGGGTTCGAGCCCGAAACGCTGCCGTGGCCGGAACTCGACCCGCTCTCGCTGGAGCGCCTACGGAATTTCCCGCTGTGGAGCTACGCGCGCGGGATCGAGCAGCGCGCCGGACGCATGGTGACGGCCTTTGCCGAGACCCTGGACGACCCCCTGATCCGCGAGGCGGTCGCGCTGCAGGGGCTCGAGGAGACGCGGCACGGCCGCCTCATGGCCCACGTCGTCGAGCGCTACGGGATCGAGGTCGCGGAGCTCACGATCCCGGAGCCCCCCGCCCGCCGCGAAGACTGGCTGATCTTCGGTTTCGGCGAGTGCACCGACTCGTTCATCGGGTTCGGCGCGTTCGCGCTGGCGCGCCAGAAGCAGCTCTTCCCCGAGTCGCTGATGCGCATCTTCGACACCGTGCTGTTCGAAGAAGCGCGCCACATCACGTTCTTCGTGAACTGGTGGCGGTACGAGGAAGCGCGCGCCGGCCGTGACGGCCTGCTGCGGCGCTCGATCCAGAGCCTGAAGTATCACGCCAAGGCGATCATGGGGACCGCGCAGGGACAGCCCGGCGGTCCGAAGCTTCCCGAGATTTCGAAGGAGCAGCTGCGGGCGATCCTCGACGGGTTCGCGCCGGCGGCGTTCTTGGAGACCGCGCTCGCCGAGAACCGCCGGCACATGGCGAAGCTCGATCCGCGGCTCATCCAGCCGAAGCTGATGCCGACGCTCGCGACGCTCGCGCTCATCGCGCTCAAACTGCTGCCGCCGCTGCCGGAAAACGCGGCCGCAACGAACCCCGCTCAGGACGCCGAAGAGATCCGATCGCTCAGCGCCGCATAGCGCCCGAGCGCGCTGAGCGGAAAGTGCAGCCGGTACTGGTGATAGTTCAGGTAGAAGTGCACCGGGAAGCCGGTGCCGGTGAACTCCGGCTCGTCCCATGTTCCGGCCGGCGTCTGCCGCGCGAGCAAGAACGCGACGCCGCGCTCGATCGCGTCGCGAAACGGCGCCGCGAGCTGCGCGTGCCGCTCGACCGCAGCGAGTAAGCCGATCAGCGCCCAGGCCGTTTGGCTCGCGGT
>DASYFS010000282.1:0-12284 GCA_036498305.1 Candidatus Elarobacter sp.
CGCCGAGTTAATCGAAGTCGACTATGAACCGCTCCCCGCGGTCGTCGATCCGCTCAAGGCGCTCGAGGGACCGCCGTACGTCCACTCGTCGCTCGGGACGAACGTCGCGTTCACGATGCCGTTCAGCGCCGGTGACTCCGCCAAGGCGTTCGCCGAGGCCGATGAGGTCATCACGCAGCGCATCATCAACCAGCGCGTCGCGCCGGTCCCGATCGAGCCGCGCTCGATGGTCGCGAACTGGGACCCCGGGATGCAGCAGCTCACCCTCTACTCGTCGACGCAGATCCCGCACTTGCTGCGCACGCAGCTCGCTGTCGTCCTCGGGATGTCGGAGAATCACATCCGCGTGATCGCGCCCGAAGTCGGCGGCGGGTTCGGCGCGAAGCTGAACGTCTACGCCGAAGAAGTCGTGATCAGCTGGCTCGCGACGCAGCTCGAACGGCCGGTCAAATACATCGAGACGCGCTCCGAGAGCTTCCAGGCGATGATCCACGGCCGCGACCAGGTCGACGATCTCGAGATCGCGTGCAAGCGTGACGGAACGATCACCGGGCTCAAACTGCGTATCGTCGGCAACCTCGGCGCGTATCACCAGCTCCTCACGCCGGTCATTCCGACGCTCACGCTGCTGATGGCGCCGGGCTGCTACCGCATCGAGAACATCGAGGCCGAGGTCATCGGCGTCTTCACCAACACGATGTCGACCGACGCCGTTCGCGGTGCCGGGCGGCCGGAGGCGACGTTCTTCATCGAGCGCGCGGTCGATCTCGTCGCGCAGCGGCTGAAGCTCGACCCCGCCGACGTGCGCCGGAAGAACTTCATCGCCAACGAGTCGTTTCCGCATACGACGTCGACCGGGCTCACCTACGACTCCGGCGACTACGAGACGACGATGGACAAGGCGCTGAAGATCGTCGACTACGCGGGGCTGCGCAAGAAGCAGGCCGAGCTGCGTCTGCAGGGCCGGTATCTCGGGATCGGGCTCTCAACCTACGTCGAGGTCTGCGGCATGGGACCGTCGGCCGCGATGCCCGCGGCCGGCTGGGACTCGGCGACGATTCGCGTCGAGCCGACCGGCAGCATCACGGTGATGACCGGCGTCTCGCCGCACGGTCAAGGGCAGGAGACGACGTTCGCGCAGATCGTCGCCGACGAGCTCGGCGTTCCGATCGACACCATCAACGTGATTCACGGCGACACCGACAAGGTGCAGTACGGCGTCGGAACCTTCGGCTCGCGCGGGACCGCGGTCGGCGGCGCGGCGCTGAAGCTCGCGATCGAGACGATCCAGGCAAAGGCGATCAAGATCGCGGCGCACCAGTGGGAAGCGAACCCCGACGACGTCGAGTACCGCGACGGGAAGATTCAAGTGAAAGGTGATCCGTCGAAGTCGCTGAGCACCGCGGAGGCGGGCTTCCTCGCGTTCATGGGCGACAAGCTGCCGCCGGGGCTCGAGCCGGGGCTTGATGCGACGCGGCGCTTCGAGCCGCCGAACTTCGTCTTCCCGTTCGGGACGCACGTCTGCGTGGTCGAGGTCGATCCGCAGACCGGCCAGGTGCGCTTCGAGCGCTATCTCGCGGTCGACGATTGCGGGCGGCTGCTCAATCCGATGATCGTCGAGGGCCAAGTCCACGGCGGCATCACCCAAGGCCTCTCGCAGGCGATGTACGAGGAAGTGGTCTACGACGACGACGGGCAGTTGCTGACGGGAACGCTGATGGACTATGCGGTCCCGCATGCGGGGCAGGTCCCGCACTACGAGGTCGACCACACCGTGACGGGGACGACGGTGAACCCGCTCGGGATCAAAGGCATCGGCGAAGCGGGGACGATCGGCTCGACGCCGGCGGTCGCGAACGCCGTGATCGACGCGCTCGCGCCGTTCGGCGTCACCCACATCGACATGCCGCTGCGGCCGGAGAAGATCTGGACCGCGATCCACGGCAAACACGCCGGGAACGGGAGCGCGCCATGATTCCGGCCGCATTCGATTACGTCCGCGCGTCGAGCCTCGACGAGGCGATCCGGCTGATGGCCGAAAAGGGCGACGAAGCGAAGCTGCTCGCCGGCGGACACAGCTTGATCCCGATGATGAAGCTGCGGCTGGCGACGCCCGCGACGCTGATCGACATCACGGGGATCCCGCAGCTCGATGCGATCCGGGTCGACGGGAATCGGTTCACGATCGGCGCGCTGACGAAACATGCCTCGCTTGCCGCCAGCGATGCGCTGCAAAAGGGTGCGCGCGCGCTCTGGGACGCCGCGAACCAGCTCGGCGATCCGCAGGTCCGCAACCGCGGGACGATCGGCGGCGCGTCGGCGCACGGCGATCCGGCGGCCGACTATCCGGCGGTGCTGCTTGCGCTCGACGCGACGTTCACGCTCGTCGGGCGCGGCGGCGAACGGCGAATCGGGGCGAGCGACTTCTTCCGCGGGATGTTCGATACGGCGCTCGGTGCGAACGAGATTCTGACGACGATCTCATTCGATGCCGCGCCGAAGTCGGCGTACGTGAAGTTCCGCCATCCGGCGTCGCACTATGCGGTCGTGGGCGCGGCTGCTGTGCTCGCCGTGGACGGCGGGAAGATCGGCTCCGCCCGCGTCGCGATCACCGGCGTCGGCGATGCGCCGTTCCGTGCGGGCGGCGTCGAGCGCGCGCTCGCGGGGCTGCGTGCCGGCGACGAGAAGGGCGTCGCGGCGGCGTGCGCCGGGGCAGCCTCCGGGCAGTCGGCGCGCGGCGATACGTTTGCGTCTCCGACCTATCGCAGCGCGATGGCCGACGTCTTCGCGGCCAGGGCCGTCTCCGCGGCGGCGGCACGCTGATGCCGCTCGGGAGGCGGCTCGCCGCCGAAGCGTTCGGTACGTTCTGGCTGACGTTCGGCGGCTGCGGCAGCGCCGTGTTGGCGGCCGGCTTCCCGCAGCTCGGGATCGGCTTCGCCGGCGTTTCGCTGGCGTTCGGGCTGACGCTGCTGACGATGGTCTACGCGATCGGCTCGATCTCGGGGTGCCACATCAACCCGGCCGTGACCATCGGCCTCTGGGCCGCGAAACGGTTTCCGGCGCGCGAGATCCTGCCGTATTGGCTCGCGCAACTCGTGGGCGGGATCATCGCCGGCGCCGTGCTGCTGGCGATCGCGAGTGGCCGCGCGGGGTTCGACGTGCACGCGGGCTTCGCGAGCAACGGGTACGGGGTGCATTCGCCGGGCGGCTATTCCATGCTGTCGGTGATCGTCGCGGAGATCGTGTTGACGTTCATGTTCCTGTTCGTCATTCTCGGTGCGACCGAACGGCGCGCTCCGGCGGGGTTCGCGGGGATCGCGATCGGGCTTGCGCTGACGCTGATCCACCTCATCAGCATTCCGGTCGATAACACGTCGGTCAATCCGGCGCGGAGCACCGGCGTCGCGGTGTTTGCGGGCGGTGATTTCCTTGCGCAGTTGTGGCTGTTTTGGGTGATGCCGCTGGTGGGCGGCGCGCTCGCAGGGCTCGTGTATCATGCGCTGTTTGCGCAGGAGCCGGAGGAAGTTCCGGAGAGCGTGCGCCTCTCGCGCGCGGGCTAAATCGGGTCAAGAGTAGGGGTCATCGCTCGACTTCGCTCGCGACGACGGACGAGGGCCCCTCGACAAGCTCGGGGTGACGGTGGAGATACTGCTGATGGTGTTCGAGCGAGACCTCGCCGCGGATTGAGCGCCACTCCTGGTCCGGAATTGCGGCTGCGTCCGGGCCGTCGATCGGCAGGAACAACGATACCGCCTTGCCGGGATTCTTCTCCATCGCGATCGTGCTGGGCAGCGCCGCAAATGCGCGTCCGTCGGGCTGGCGCGCGAATGCCGCGACGATCGGCGTCGCTGCGGCGTCGTACACGTTGAGCGGCTCTACGCCGAACAGCACCTCGACCGTCCGCAGGATCGACGTTTGGCTGTAGCGCGTGTGGTCGATGAACCCGCGCCGCACGTACGGTCCGATCGCGAACGCCGGCATGCGGTGCGAGTCGACGTGGTCGCCCGTGCCCTGGGCGTCGTCGCAGGTGACGAACACGACGGTGTCCTTCCACTCCGGCCGCTTCGAGAGACCGGCGATGATCCGTCCCAGCCCCTCGTCGTTGTTCGCGACGTACGACGCCGGCGTATAGAAACCGGCGCGCGTCCCGGCGGTGTGGTCGTCCGGCAGCGTGAGATAGGAGTACGAGGCGAGGCCGTGCGCGGCGACGTCGTCGAGAAACAGCTTCGCGCGGTCGGTGTCGAGGACGCCGAAGTCGATGTGGTCGCCGGGGTAGTTCTGCGCGGCGTGCGCGACCAGGTTCGCCGGGATCGTGCCGTCGGGACGCACGGTGAGCTGCTCGCCGTACACGCGGAAATCGACGCCCTTGCGCGCCAGCGCGTCGACGAGCTCGCCGCGCGGGCCGAACACGCCGCTGACGTTGATCCGCGGCCCTTTCGGCAGCGCGGCGAGGTTGGTGAACCAGTCGAAATCCATCTCGGCCGGGGTGACGGCTTCTTCGCCGCCGAGCGGGTACGGCCAGATCGACGTCGCGACGCGCGCGTCGACCTTCGCCCCGTCGTCGCGCGTGTGCGCGTTGCGCTCGTGGTAGTCGTTCGCCATCGCCTGCACGGTCCAAGCATGGCCGTAGATGCTCGCTTCGCCGTCGGTCATGAAGTTGTCGAACAGCGTGTAGCGTTCGGCGAGGACGTGCGCGTTCGGCGTGTAGCGGCGGCCGAACAACAGCAGCGCGGGGTCGGCGTTCGCCTTCGGCTCGTCGCCGAACTCTTCGTCGAAGTGCTTGTTCTCGCGGACGATGAAGACCACGTGCTCCACCGGCGGCAGCGCGGCGCGCGCCGGAGCGGGATAAGTGAAGCGGTCGTTCCGCGCGACCTCCGCGGACCAGGCGCCAAAACGATTCGGTTCGACGACGAGGTGCTGTACGAGCCCGGTGTAGGTGCCGTCCCACTCGCCGGCCGGATCCGGCTGCGAGCCGTATCCTTTGGCGCTCGCGATCCAGAGCTGCTCGCGCGGCCGCGGATCCTTACCGGTCGTCGGGCGCGCAAACGCGACGACGGCGGTCGGATACCATCCGGTCGGGATGCGGGCGCGCACGCGGCCGCTGATGATGTCGACGAGGGCGACGTCGTTGAACCCCGACTCCGCGACGTAGAGCGTCTTGCGGTCCGGCGAGAGCGCCATCCCCGCCGGCGTCTGTCCCGGCGGCGCGTTCGCGCCCACCGCCAGCGAGAAGCGATTCGTGCGCTGCAGCGAGGCGGCGTCGATTACGACGACGTCGCTTCCGTCGGCATCGGCGACGTAGACCGTCGTCCCGTCGGCGAGCAGCTGCGTCGGATGCGGCCCGGTCGCGATCTGCGTCGCCGGCGCGCCGAGGTTGGCCCACGCGTCGACGTGATCGCTGTCGTAGAGCGACGCGACGACCGCGTTGCCGGCGAAGACGACGCCGTAGGGCTGACCGCTGGTCTTCAGCCGCGCCAGCGTCGCGCCGCTCGCCCCGTCGAGGACGACGACCTCGCGGTTCGCGGTTCGTGCAACGGCGATCCGGTGCGTCGCCGGATCCTCGGCGATCCCGTTGATCAGCCCGGCGGCGTCGACCTGAAGATCGATCAACTTGCTGAAGAGCGGCGCACGTTTGGCGCCGGCGTCGTACGCATAGCGCGCGATCGTCCCCGTGTAGCCGCGGGCGACGTAGAGCCCGTCGGTCGTCCACGTCATCCCGCTGCCACCCGGGACCGGGATCCGGTCGGCCACCCCCGGCGTACCGCCGGTAGACAGAACGTCCACCGCGGCGCCGTCGAGCGAGAGGACCGCCAGCCAGCGGCCGTCCGGCGAGAGCGCCTCGGCCGAGGCGAAGCTCTCGACGGGGATCGTGAACCCCGCCGGGCTGACGGAGCGACCGTCGGGGATGACGGCGGTGGCGCTCAATGCGGGCGCGGCGGAAACGACAAGGGCGAGGGCGCAGGCGACGGCTCGAACGCGGTTCATCCCCGAACGCTACGAGCGCCAGGTGATCGTTCGTTTAAGGCAGCCTTGGAAGCGTCCAAGGAAGGACTCGCCTTGACACTCCCGCGCCGTCGTGGTATCGTGCCGCGAAATGCACCTTTCCGCCGGCCAGATGATGCGAATGACGATGCGTCTCCGCGATTGCGGTCGGCGGTATTTCCGTTCGGGCTAGCTGAGCTCAGGCTCGCTGCCCCTACGAAAGCCCTCGCTGACCGCGAGGGCTTTTCTTTTTGCTCCCACCTCACCACCCATCGGAGTGAAACTCATGGCGACCAAACCGTCGGCCCACTCTGTCCCCGACACCAGCACCCGCTCCCGCGCCAGCGACGGCTTCGCGACCCGCGCGATCCGCGCCGGCCAAGATCCGTGCAGTGCGACCGGCTCGACCGTCGTTCCGATCTATCAGACCGCGACGTTCACCCAAGCCGCCGTCGGCGTCGACAAGGGCTTCGACTACTCGCGGACGGGGAACCCGACGCGCCTCGCGCTCGAACGTCAGCTCGCCGACCTCGAAGGCGGCCGTTTCGGCGCCGCGTTCGCGTCGGGGATGGCGGCGGTCTTCGGCGCCTGCTCGCCGCTGCGCGCCGGCGATCATCTGGTCGCGACCAGCGACTGTTACGGCGGCACGTACCGGCTGCTCGTCGACGAGCTCTCGCGCTACGGGATCGAGACGACCTTCGCCGACACGACGGACGTCGAGGCGGTGCGCGCCGCGATCCGCCCCACCACGAAGCTGCTGTGGATCGAAACGCCGACCAACCCGCTGCTGCGCGTCGCCGACCTGCGCGCGCTCGCCGCGCTGAAGCGGCCCGGACTTCTGATCGCCGTCGACAACACGTTCCTCTCGCCGTACTTCCAGCGCCCGCTCGAGCTCGGCGCCGATCTGGTCGTCCACTCGACCACGAAGTACGTCAACGGCCACAGCGACGTCGTAGGCGGGATCGTCATCTGCAACGACGAGGAGCTTTTCGAGCGAATCGCGTTCCACCAGAACGCCGTCGGGGCGATCCCCGGCCCGCAGGATGCGTACCTGACGCTGCGCGGCGCGAAGACGCTCGCGTTGCGCATGAAACAGCACGAGCAGAACGCCTTCGCCGTTGCGAGTTGGCTCGAGCATCGCGACGACGTCGCGGCGACGTTCTTCCCCGGCCTCGCCTCGCATCCCGATCACGAGTTGGCGGCGCGGCAGCAGCGCGGCTACGGCGGGATCGTCTCGTTCCGCGTGCGCGGCGGCGGCGAACGCGCGCTCACGCTCGCACGCGAAACGCGCCTGTTCAACCTCGCGGTCTCGCTCGGCGGCCCAGAATCGCTGATCTGCAGCCCCGCGGAGATGACGCACAAGACGGTGCCGACCGAACGCAAGGACGAGCTCGGAATCACGCCGGATCTGCTGCGCCTCTCGATCGGCCTCGAAGACGCGAACGACTTGATCGCCGACCTCGCGCAGGCGCTCGACGCGACCGCGCACCTCACCCGCGAGGAGGCGGCCGCGTAGCTGCCTGATTCGGCGCCCGATCGGGTGGAGACACCGTCTGCGATGAGGGCATTCGCGATCGCGCGCTACGGCGCGCCGCCGGCGTTGCTGGAACTGCCGGAACCACGCGGCGCCGGCGTCGCGGTGCACGTCCGATTCGCCGGCGTCAACCCGATCGACTGGAAGATTCTCGATCGTCTGACGGAGGACGAGAAGTACCCGTTCGTCCTCGGTCAGGACTTCGCCGGGCGCGCGACGCACGTCGAGGGCGTCGCCGCGATCGAGAAGGAGCAGCGCGTCTTCGGCATCGCGCGCGGTTACGGCGCATACGCGGAGCGCACGCTCGTCGACCCGAACGTCGAGGGCGCGATCGTCGCGCCGATGCCGACCGGATTGCGGTATGAGGACGCGGCTGCGCTGCCGACGGCGGGACTGACCGCGCTCGCGGCGCTGGACGCTCTCGGCGTCGGGGCCGAGACGTCGGTCGCGATCGTCGGCGCGCACGGCGGCGTCGGCTCGTTTGCGACGCAGATCGCGCGCGTCCGCGGTGCGGACGTCATCGAGGTGGACCGCGACTCCGGCGATTGGGTCGGCAAGCTCCTCACCGAGTATCCGAACGGGATCGACGCCGTGCTCGACGTAGCGAACGGCCCGGAAGCGATCAACGGCGACCTCCGCGCGCTGCGGCCGGGCGGACGCATCGCATCGACGATCAATGCGCTGGACGAGAAACCGCTGCGCGACGCCGGCTATGAGCCCCATAACATCGGCCTCTTCAGCTCCGAACAAGCGTCCGCCGCGGGACTCGCGCTCCTCGCCGGGATGGTTCTCGACAAGACGATCGAGGTCCGGATCGCGGAGACCGTTCCGTTGGAGAATGCCGGCTCGGTGATCGAGCGCGGCCGACGCGGCGCGCTCAAGAAGGGCGGCAAGACCGTCGTTGCGGCGTGACGTAGCAGCGGTCATGGAACCGCTCGACCTGCGCTCCCAGCCTCCCCGCGCTCCCCGCGAACGGCTCGGAGGGCTCTGCCTCGTACCGCGCACGATCGACAAGGCGCGCGGACTGCTCCCGGGCGGGAACGCCGGCGTCTATTTCATCTCGCCCGGCGTCAGCTCGTTTCTCCTCTCGAAGCTCGGCGTGACGGAAGACGCCTTTCTGACGCTCGTCGCAGAGGCGCGGGACGAGGAGGAAGTCGCGGCGCGCCTACTCGACGGGATCGCGCCGGAGCGGATCGCGCGTTGGAACGGCATGCTCGAAAACCTTCGCGTCGATCAGATCTCCGCCGGCCTGCTCCCCGCGTGGCGGCAATTTTTCCCGGACAGCCGTCCAGACCAGCTGGTTTTCGATGTCCTGACGGCGGACGACGCGGCGATGTTCGCGCGAACCTAGCTCGGCCGGTCTCAGGCGTCCCGGCGGCGAACGCGGGTCGCCGCTCCCATGGAACTACTTCGCTTCACCGCGCTCGAACGGCACTACGGCGCGAACGAGGTCTTCGCCGACCTTTCCGGCGTCATTCGCGACGGCGACAAGATCGGGCTCGTCGGGCCGAACGGCGCCGGGAAGTCGACACTGGTGCGGATGCTCGTCGGGCGCGACGAGCCCGACGGCGGTTCGATCGCGCGCGCTCGCGAGCGGCGGCTGGGGTATCTCGCGCAGGACGCCGCGGAGAGCGGGCCAGCGACCCTGCGGGCCGCGTTCGACGAAGCGATGGCGCGCGGTGAGGCCGCGGAGTGGGAGATGCGCGCGACGCTCAACCGCTTCGACTTCGCCGAGGCCTACCTCGATCGGCCGTTGACCGAGTTCTCCGGCGGGCAGCGGACCCGCGCGCTGCTTGCGCGCACGCTGCTCGAGTCGCCCGACTGGCTCGTCCTCGACGAGCCGACCAACCACCTCGATCTCGACACCGTGCGCTGGCTCGAGACGTTCGTCGCGCGGGATCCGCGCGCGTTCGTGATCGTCTCGCACGACCGCTACTTCCTCGAGACGGTCGCCGACCAGATCTGGGAGCTCGATCGCGGCGAGCTCGCGATCTACGACGTCAAGCAGGGACAAGCGTACACGGACTACCTCGCGCAGCGCGAGGAGCGCCGCGAGCAGCAGCGCCGCGACTACGAGTCGTATCAATCCGAACGCAAACGCCAGAAGGCCGTCATCGCCGAGCTGCGGACGCACGGCTCGCACAACTACAGCCACGTTCGCAGCCGCGAAAAGGCGTTCGCGAAGCTCGATTCGGTTGAAGCACCGCGCTCGGAGAAACGAGCGATCTCCGTCGCCCTGCGTGCCGCGCGCCGCGCGACCGGCGGCCCCGCGGTCGACGTGATGAACCTGTCGAAGGCCTACGACCGCACGCTGTTCGCGAAGGTCAACGCGAACTTCGTGCGCGGCGATCGCGTCGCGATCGTCGGCCCGAACGGCGCGGGGAAATCGACCTTCCTGCGCATCCTCACCGGCGAGCTGCAGCCCGACACGGGCAGCGTCCGCTACGGCACCGGGCTGCGTACCGCGAGTTACTCGCAGAGCTCCGTCGACGATCTCCCCGCCGGCGCGACGGCCGCCGAAGCGGTGATGCAGATGGGCGTCACCGATGAAGAAGCGCGCTCGCTGCTCGGCCGGCTCAACCTCGGCGGCGACTCCGGCGACAAGCGCGTCGAGGAGTTCTCCGGCGGCGAGCGGCGGCGCATCATGCTGGCGCGACTCATGGCGCAGCGCGCCGACTGCCTCTTCCTCGACGAGCCGACGAACGATCTCGACATCCCCAGCCGCGAAGCGCTCGAAGACGTACTGGCGTCGTACGAAGGCGCGCTGTTCGTCGTCTCGCACGATCGCTTTCTCCTCAAGCGGCTCGCCGAACGTGTCGTCGCGATTCGCGACGGCAAGGCGGTCGTCTTCGACGGCGACTACGAGGCCTACGAGCGCGCGCAGCACGAACGTTCCGGCGGCACCGCACCGCGCGCGCAGGCGCCCCCGCCGACTCCGGTGGCGCGCGATCGGAACCAGGGGCACGACGCGAAATTGGAGCTCGGGCGACGCAAACGTGCCGTCGCCGATGCGGAGAAGCGCGTCGCCGATCTCGATCGCCGCAAGGCAGAGCTGGAGACGCTCTTCGCCGCCCCCGATTTGTACGACGACGCCGAGGAGGTCGTGCGGCTGCAGCGTCAGCTCGAGAAGGCTAACGCCGAGGCCGGCGCGGCGATGGAAGCCTGGGAGCTGGCGGTCGAGGCACTGGAAGGCTTTACGGCACCGTAACCAAGGTCGGAACCGTCTAGGACCCCGGTAGGGTAGTATGGAGTCGGATGGCGCTGCGAACGACTCCCCTCGAGCGCGCAATCGACGCGCTCCGAACTCTGCCGCCCGGCGACGTCGCCGCGCGCGAGCCCGCCCGCCTGCTCTGCTCGGGTCTGACCGTCGCGCCCGACGATGACCTCATCGCGATTCTGCGGCAGCTCGACGCGCTCGACGTCGACGCGCCGCTCCTCGCGCGCGAGCTGCAGCAGGCCCAGAGCGCCGACGACGCCGCCGCGCGCCGCGCCGCGCAGGGCCGCCTCCGCCGCGCGCTCGTTCCCCAGCGCAACGTCGTCCTCGAACACATGGCGGCGCCTCCGGGTGACCTGCGCTGCATCGTCGCGCTGCGCGCGGCGCTGCTGCGTTTGATTGATGAGCGGCCGGAGATCGCCGACCTCGCACCGCTCGACGCCGATCTCCGCGACTTTCTCTCCGCCCACCTCGACGTCGGCGCGCTGCAGCTGCGGCGTCTGACCTGGTCCGACTCGGCGGAGCTGCTCGAACGCCTCGCACGCTCCGAAGCCGTCCACGCCGTGCGCGGCTGGTTCGACTTGAAAGATCGGCTCGACGACGATCGCCGCGTGTACGCGTTCTTTCATCCCGCGCTGCCGGCGATGCCGCTGGTCTTCACCGAGGTCGCGTTGACCGACGAGCTCCCCACCTCGATTCGCGCCATCCTCAACGTCGACGCGCCGCGCGTCGACGTCGGCCAAGCGCGCACCGCGACGTTCTACTCGATCTCGAACACCGAGCGCGGCCTCACCGGGATCCCGTTCGGGAACGCGCTGATCAAACAGGCCGTCGAGACGCTGCGCGCCGAGATGCCGCGGCTTCGCACCTTCGCGACGCTCTCGCCGATGCCGGGCTTCGCCGGCTGGGTGCGATCGCTCGGTGAACGCGTCCCTGCCGAGGTGCGCACGGCGCTCGACTCGCCAGGCTGGCAGCGCAATCCCCTACTGGTCGCACAGGTGCGCGAACCGCTCACGCAGCTGGCCGCGCGCTATCTGCTCGGCGGCAAGCGCGGCGACGGCGCGCCGCAGGACGCCGTCGCGCGCTTCCATCTGGGCAACGGCGCGACGGTCGAACGCATCGACTGGCTCGGTGATCCGACGCAGCACGGCATTCGGCAGTCGTATGGGATGATGGTCAACTATCGCTATAATCTCGACCGCTACCGCGCCAACCAGCTGGCGTACGCCGCCGAATACACGGTCGACGCCGCCCCGGCGGTGCGCGCGTTGGCGCAGCTCGCGCCGCTCGACGAAACACGCCCGGCAACACCCCGCGACGCGATCGCGAGCGTCGTCGAACGCGCGCGCGCGTCGGCCGTCTCGCTGCTGCGGCGCTTCCCGCGCCGGCGCCCTGCGGAGAGTTAGCGCGCGGCGATCATCCGCGTGATGTAATACGCCAGCGTGACCAAAACTGCGGCGAGACAGGCGTACACCACCCACAAGCCGGCGAACACGCCGTGCAGCGCGGCCTGCGCCACTACATAGCTCAGCGCACAGAACAGCGCAACAACAA
>DASYFS010000283.1:0-2146 GCA_036498305.1 Candidatus Elarobacter sp.
AACGGCGCGGGATACGATTCGTGGGCGCAGCGGCTCGTCGACGCCGATCCCTCGCCGTCACGACGCATGCTCGACGTTGCGGCGCTCCTCGGGAAACATGCCGGCGACAATCCGCACTTCTGGTACGGTCCGGCGTTTGTCGAACGGGTCGCCGACCGCATCCGCGCGGACCTGACGGCGATCGATCCCGACGGCGCCGCATATTATGCGAGCCGGCGGTCCGCGTTCGAAACGGCACTGCAGCCGTACCATAACGAAATCGCGACGATCCGTTCGCGCTTTCACGGCCGCCCCGTCGGCGCCACCGAGAACATCGTCGTCTATCTCGCGTCCGCGCTCCAACTGCGGCTCGTCTCGCCCCCGGCCTACATGCAGGCCGTCGCGAACGACACCGAACCGCCGACCGGTTCGGTTGCCACGTTCGAGCGTCAGATCGCCGGGCGGGGAATCGACGTTCTCTTTTACAACACGCAGACCGTCGGCGCCGTGACGACGAACGCGCGGCGTGAGGCCGAAGCGGCGCACATCCCCGTCGTCACGGTCACCGAAACGATCGTGCCGCCGGACGGCCGGTTTGGGGACTGGCAGACGGATCAGCTGCGCCGGCTGCGCGCAGCCCTCTCGCGATGAACCATGTCGTCGCGCTGGATCGCGCGGGCATCCGCCGTGGCGAGCGCTGGATCTGGCGCGACGTGTCGTTGGAGATTCCGGCGGGCTCGTTCACCCTCGTGCTCGGACCCAACGGCGCCGGCAAATCGACGCTCCTCAACGTCGTGCTCGGACTGCTCCCGCTGTCGGAGGGAAGCGTGCAGGTCGACCACGCGCCGCCGCGTCGCGGAAATCCGGCGATCGGCTACATGCCGCAACAGCGCGGCGTCGACCGGGATCTCGCGATCCGCGGCCGCGACGTCGTGCGCTTCGGCGTCGACGGCCACCACTGGGGAGTTCCGCGCCCGGGCGCGACGGAGCGGGTGCGCCGCGCCCGGGTCGACGCCGCGATCGGCGCGGTGCACGCGACGGCCTACGCGGACCGCCGCGTCGGCGAGCTCTCCGGCGGCGAGGCGCAGCGTCTGTATCTTGCGCAGGCGCTGGTCGGCGAGCCGTGGCTGCTCGTGCTCGACGAGCCGCTCGCGAGCCTCGATCTGCCGACGGCGGCGGACCTCGTGGCGCTGATCGCGCGCATCAAGCGGGAACGCGGGATCGCCGCGATCTTGGTGGCGCACAACCTCAACGGGCTCATCTCGTACGCGGATCGCGTGATCTACGTCGCGCACGGCCGCATGGCGGCCGGTACGCCGGAGGAGGTCATCACCTCGGAGACGCTGTCGCGCATCTACGATGCGCCGGTCGAAGTGCTGCACGATCGCCGCGGCCGGCCGTTCGTGACCGGACCGACGATCGAGGCCTGACGATGGAGCATCTCTTCGAGTTCGCGTTCATGCGCAACGCCTTCATCGCGGGCACGATGGTCGCCGTCGTCGCGGGCGTGGTGGGCTATTTCGTCGTGCTCCGCGGGCTCTCGTTCGCCGGGCACGCGCTCTCGCACGTTGGCTTCGCCGGCGCGACCGGCGCCGTCGTCGTGCACCTGCCGGCGATCGCGGGACTGCTCGCGTTCTCGTGCGGCGGCGCCGCGGTGATGGGGGCGCTCGGCGATCGCGTTCGGGGACGCGATGTCGCGATCGGGATCGTCCTCGCGTGGTGCCTCGGGCTCGGCGTGCTGTTCCTGTCGCTCTACTCCGGCTACGCGACCGAGGCATATGCGCTGCTCTTTGGGGAGATTCTCGGAATCAGCAGCGGGAACGTCGTTCTGACGGCGTTTGCCTCACTCCTGGCGCTCGTCACCATGACCGTGCTCTACCGGCCGCTGCTGTTCGCTTCGGTCGATCAGGACGCCGCCGAGGTTCGCGGCGTCCCGGTGGGCGGCGTCGCGGTCGCGTTCATGCTCGTCTTGGCCGTTGCGGTAGCGACCGCGGCACAGGTCGTCGGGATCCTGCTCGTCTTCGCACTGCTCGTCACGCCGGCGGCGATCGCCGAACGATTGACGGCTCGACCTGCGCACGCGATCGCGCTCTCGGTCGTATTCGCGCTGGCGTTCACCTGGGGAGGGCTCTCGCTCGCCGTCTGGGCGCCGTATCCGGTCAGCTTT
>DASYFS010000284.1:0-3206 GCA_036498305.1 Candidatus Elarobacter sp.
CGCGTAATAGTGGTCGACGATCTCCGGCGTCACGCGCTCGGGCGCGGCGTAGACCTCGCGCTGCAGAAACGTGCGGATCGACGGCTTCGCGGCGAGCGCGTTGTACATCCCCTCGCCGACGAGCGGTGCGCGGAGCAGCGCGCCGAGCGCGGCGTCGCCTGCGCGCGGGCCGGCGGTGAGCTCCCGATTGACGCCCGCGGGGCAGATCACCGCCAGCCGATCGACCTTCTCCGGAACGCGCGCGGCGGCGCGGATCGCGAAGGCCGCGCCGAGCGATGAGGCGACGACCGCGGCCGGCTCCCCGGCGAGCTGCTCCAGCGCGTCGGCGATCTGGTCGGCGAACAGGTCGGCGCCGTAGTCGAGGTTCGGCTTGTCGGAGAGCCCGCAGCCGAGCAGGTCGATCGCGATGACGCGGTGGCGCTGTGCCAACAGCGGGGCGAGGCGGCGGAACTCGTACGACGACGCGCCGACCGAGATCCCGTGGACCAGCAGCAGCGGCTTGCCGGTTCCCATGGTGGTCGCGAACACGTCGTGGCCGCGGAACGTCCACGGCAGGCGGACGCCGCCGAGGGCGTTCGTCGGCAGGGCCGCGTTCCGCAGGGCCCGGTTCGTCGCCGCGAGGGCGCCGGTTACCCCGGCCCCCGCGAGCAGCGTCCGCGTGACTCGCTTCATCTCCCTACCAACGTTCCCCGACGGAGGAGCGTCGCGCGTCTCCGGCGCAACGCGGGTCGTGGTCAGCAGGACCGTCCGGGCCGCCGCCTTGCTCGCCGCGCTGGGCACGTCTGTTGCGACGGCGGCACCGTGTGCGCTCCCGGCCGGGAAGCAGGTCGTGCTGAAATCGGTGGAGATCGATCCGGACGTTTTCGTCTGGGATTCGAAGCAGCGCGTGGTCGACTACGCCGCCGGCTCGTGGCGCTCGACGCGTGAGGTCCTCGTCCACACCGTGCTCGCGAAGCCGGGGACGCGCGCGATGATCGTGCAGTGTGACGCCGGGATCGTCCGTCAGAAGTATGTCAGCGACACGCTCGACGCGGTCGGTATCCGTCTCCTCGACGGCCCGAACCGAGGGCATTACGGCTGGGTGACGTCGCAGGACGTCCGGCCGCCGACGCATACCTGACGCCGCGCGCGATCCACCATTTGTCCAATCGGGCGGTGCTGCGTTCCGGCACGCGGCCGAAACGTTTGGTGATTGCGACATGAGTCGCGGACACACGTCGTAGCTGCACGCGCTTCTGTTCGCCAATTCCCCAATGGCGATGCTTGCAAGCGCACGTACAATGCCGTGTATTCTGCACCATCCAGGACGGCGGAAGGTTCTGCCGTTCTGTAAGTTAGGAGGAGGTTTGAAGATCCTCGCCGCGGCGTTCGCCGCCGCATGCGTCGCAATCGGCGCCCCCGCGTTCGCTCAGAGCGCGTCGCCCGCCCCCGTACCGAAAGCCAGTCCCGCCCCGGCCGCGTCGCCGGCGGCGTCGCCGAGCCCCTCGCCGTCACCGACACCAAAGCCGTGGGTGCCGTCAGGGTTCGCCGACACGTCGTACAGCGCGGTCTCGACGTCGAAGAGCTTTCAATTCGGCGACGGCGCCAATTCGCGCGTGTTCGACACCGTCAACCGCCAGCCGATGCTGAACAACCTCAACCTGCAGCTGCAGCACAACGGCGTGATCGGCGGAAAGCTCGAGCTGTCCCTGGGTTCCGATGCCGACGTCATCGCCTCGTATCCGACGGCGAACAACAACAGCGTCGACATCACCAACGCGTACCTCTCCGCCAGCTCCGGTCAGTTCACGCTGATCGCCGGCAAGTTCAGCACGCTCGCCGGGGCCGAGGTGCTCGAAAGTCCGGGCAACCTCAACTTCTCGCGTTCGATCCTGTTCGGCTATGCGATCCCGTTCACGCACACCGGCGCGCGCCTCACCTGGGCCGCGACGTCGACGGTGTCGGTGATCGCCGGGATCAACAACGGCTGGGACAACACGAAGGGTTCGGGCGGACCGCTCACCGCCGAAGGCGGCCTGGCGTATACCAACAAGAACCTGACCTGGACGGCGCAGGGCTATTCGGGCACGGAGCGCGTCTCGAACGCCGCGTGGACGAATCCGGCGGCGTTCCCGCCCGGTTTCGACTCGGCGGGACACCGCTCTGTGATTGATAGCGTCGCGACGTACAAGTTCGGTCCGGTGGTCACCGGGACGCTGAACTACGACTACGGCTATCAGGGCGTCGCGCCGATCGTCGACGCGAACGGCGCGCTGCTCGGGTTCGGCCATGCGACCTGGAACGGCTTGGCCGGCTACGCCAGCGCGGCGGTCACGCCGAAGGTCACGGTGACCGGACGCTACGAGGTCTTCAACGACCCGCAAGGCTACCGCTCGTCGTACGCGCAGAAGTGGGGCGAAGGGACGCTGACGTTCGCGTATGCACCCTCGACGCCGCTGCTGTTCCGTCTCGAAGTGCGTGCCGATCACTCCAACGTCATGCCGTGGGTCGACGGGAACGGCAACCCGATCAGCCGTCTCTCGAGCATCGGCCTCGAAGGTATCGTGAAGTTCTAGTGGCTTCGCACAAGTAAGGTTGAAGCCCCCGGCGTTGCCGGGGGCTTCTTCGAATTGCGAAGCCGCCGGCGGCTACGCCGCCGCATACGCGATGAGTGCGGCGACCTCGGCGATCGCGATCGCGAACCCGTACGCATCGCCGGACGACGCTCCGGCGATGCGTTCGCGCGCCCAGATGAGGACGAGCGCTGCGGCGACGAATCCCGCGGCGGCTTCGATCACCGCGCCGCGCGGTGACGGCGCGAGCAGCGAAAGCGCGAAGATCGCAATGAGCTCGACGAAGATCACGATGCGCAGCGTGCCCGGCATCCGCGCGACGGCGCCCCAGCGCGCGGCGGCCGCGGCGACGGCGAGCACGACGGGATAGGCGCGCGGCTCGATGCTCGCGAGCGCGGCGATCCAGAGCACGACGAGCACCGCCACGCCTGCGAGCGCGAACGTTCCGTGGCGCGGGTCTTTGAGGATCTCGCGCCGCCGCTCGGGCGCGACCGGCGCGAAGAATGCGTCGCAGCCGTCGGCGAAGCCGTCGAGGTGTACCGCTCCGGTCAGCACGATCGAAAGCGCGAATGCCACCGCGATGCCGAGCGCGGGCGAGAGGTGCGCGGCGGCCATTGCGAGCGCACCCGCGGCCGCCCCGACCGCGGCGCCGAC
>DASYFS010000285.1:0-1834 GCA_036498305.1 Candidatus Elarobacter sp.
TGCACGGGCTCGTGCCTTCAGGTATGGCCGGCCGTCGTCGCTTCGGCGGGCACGCTTCCGGCGCCGTGGAGCTCGTTCACGCGCGCCGACAACGGTCAGCTCCAGCTCTCCTATAAGGGACAGGCGCTGTATACGTTCGTCAGCGACTCACCCGGCGTGGCGCGCGGCGACACCGTCGAGAACTTCCACCTCGCGCGGCCGTAGCCTCAGACGTCGCGCATCAACGAGAGGTAGTGCCGGTCGAAGGCGGCCAGCAACCCTTCGCCGTTCGCGTACGGGCCGGGAACGTACGCGCGCGATGCGACGCCGCGCTGCGTCGACTCGCTGACCCGCCAGTCTTGGCGGTTGGTGAGATCCCAAAACTCGACGGCGTCGCTGGGGTCGAAACCGGCGGCAGCAATCGTCTCGGGCTCGAACAGCCACGAGCACGCAATCGCCGTCCGGTCCGGCGCGATCGGACGCACGACGTGCGCCATCGCGTAGTCCGGATGGAGGCTCAGCAGCAGCGACGGAAAGAGCGTGTAGTAGTAGACGCGCTCGCGATCCGCGACCGCGAGGTCGCGGATCGGCGGGCGCGACGTCTCGCCGCTGGTGGTCAGGCTGCCGCGACGCTCGCGCAGCTCCGAGTACCCGCCCAGGAACGGGCCTTCGGTGAGGTCGTTGCGGCCGCTATCGGAGGGTGAGAGGCGATCGAGCTGCGGGTGAAGCAGCGGGCAGTGGTAGCACTCCGAGTAGTTCTGGAAGACCAGCTTCCAATTGCACGCGACCTCGTACTCGATCGTGCGCGCCGTGCGCAGCTCTCCGAGCCGCCACGAGCCGAAGCGTTCGGCGATCGCCGCATGCGAGCGCGCGAGCGGCTCCGGCTGCGCCGCAAGCGATACGAAGACGAAGCCGTGCAGCTCCGCGAGCGCGGCCTGGTGCAGCGGATAGTCGCCGCGGTCGAAGTCGTCGACGTCACCCATCGTCCGTGCGGCGAGCAGCGATCCGTCGAGGCCGTACGTCCAAGCATGATACGGACAGCTGATCGAGCCCGCGAAGCGCCCCGCGCGCTCCGCGCAGAGCTGCGTTCCGCGGTGGCGGCAGACGTTGTAGAAGGCGCGCAGACGCTCGTCCGCGCCGCGAACGACGATGATGCTCTCGCCGGCGATCTCGGCGGCGACGAACGAGCCGGGTGCCGGCAGCTGCTCCGCCCGAGCGACGCAGATCCAGTCGCGCCCGAAGATTCGCTCGGCCTCGGCCGCGAAGACTGCGGCGTCGCAGTACCAGCGTCCCGGCAGCGTTTTGGCACCGCCCGCGACCTGCGCTTTCACGAACGCGTCCATCACCTGACCTTCAGCAGCAGCTTCCCGAAGTTCTCGCCGGAGAACAGCTTCAACAGCGCCGATGGGAAGCTGTCGATCCCCTCGACGACGTGCTCCTTCGAGCGCAGACGCCCTTCGTTGACCCAGCGCAGCATCTCCGCCGCCGCTTCGCCGTAGCGCGGCGCGTAGTCGAAGACGACGAACCCTTCCATCCGCGCGCGGGCGACCAGCAGCATCATGTAGTTTCGCGGACCCTGCGGGGCGCGCGTCTCGTTGTATTGCGAGACCGCACCGCACAGCACGATGCGCGCGTGCGGCGCGAGGTTCGAGAGCGCGGCCTCGAGCGGCTCGCCGCCAACGTTGTCGAAGAAGACGTCGATCCCGTTCGGCGCCGTCTCGCGCAACCGCCGGCCGATCTTCTCGCTCTTGTAGTCGATCGCCGCGTCGAAGCCGAGCTCTTCGACGAGCCAGCGGCACATCTCGGGACCGCCGGCGATTCCGACGACCCGGCAGCCCCCGATCTTCGCGATCTG
>DASYFS010000286.1:0-31360 GCA_036498305.1 Candidatus Elarobacter sp.
TGTTCCACGACGCGAACGCGGCGACGTCGCCGGCGACGTGCAGGTCGATGAGGTCGTCGGTCAGCCGCCGCTGCTGCGCGTAGTCGTCGGCCGCAAGAAACGAGAGGTCGGCGATGGCGGCGCGCTGCGGGCGGGCGGCGATCGCGGCGGCGAAGCGCGCTTCGTCGGCGTCGCTTGTCGCCGGGACGCGGACGTAGAGATCGACGTCACCCGCTTCGCCGCCGGCGGCTTCACGCGCGCCGCAGCTTCGCACGATCGCGGCGATCGTCGTCGCGATCGGCGCGAACTCGAGCGGATCGTTCACCATCGCGCCGTCGGCGCGCGAGTAGACGACGTGCACGACCGGGACGATGTGCGCGGCGCGCGCGAGCGCGGCCGCTTCGAGCACCATTGCCAGCTCGTCGGCGCCTGGTTCGATGGAAGCACGCGCCGGCGGCAGCCAGGCCGACGCGAAGCGGCGCAGCGCCGCGAGGTCGCGCAGGTGAAGCCCGACGGGGCCCGCGTCGTCCTGACCGAGGACGACGCGGTCGAACGACCCTTCGGCGGCCGCGCGCAGCAAGTACAAGTCGACGTCGAGGTTGCGGCTGCGCGTCGCGAGGTAGCGATCGAGATTCGCCCCGAGCCGCGCACGCAGCCGGTCGGCCTTGTCGCGGTCGGCCGCGGTCTGCGGCGGATCGGGGAGGTTCGCATAGGTCTGCAGCAGCGGCCACACGTCCCCCGCAAACGGGAACGATGCCGCCGCGCCTTGCGCCGGAACGCCGGTCGGCGCGAGCCGCATGACGGTTCCGAAGACGGCGAACGACGACGCCGGACGCGTCGCCCGAAAGCGCGCGAGCGCGTCGATGCGGGCGTACGCTTCCCCACGCGCGATGCCCGGAATCCGCGAGGCGACGAGGCCGCCGTAGACGGTCATGTCGTTCGAGACGACGTACGCGCTCGCGTCGGCCGGCGTCGTCGGGAGCCAGCGCAGGATCGCGCCGGGATCACCCGGCTCGAGATACCGGCCGAGCATCGCGCGCGGCGGCTCGGCGACGCGAACCCCGGCGATCGCGCCGAGGAGCCGCGGAAGCTGCGCGGTGACGGGCCGGTCGTCCAAGGGGACGACGACGAACGTCAGCGCGAGCAGGGACGAGAAGAGCGCCGCGACGGAAGCCACCGCGGCGCTCTTCTGCTCACGACGGCGGCTTAACTCTTGAAGCCGAAGAGCCCGTGGCCGTTCGGATTGGCGACGAAGATCTTGTAGGCTTTGCGGACGCCGAGCGACTGCGTGAACTCGACGTGGACCGGCGTGCCGGGCTTGAGGTCTTTCGTCTGGACGCTCTTCCCGCTCGACAGCAGCGTCGCAAAGTTCGGCGCGTAGAGGAACGAGAGGTCGGCGGGCACGCCGTCGATGCAGTGCACGCGGATGTTCGTGTCGGAGACGTGGCGGACGTAGCCGTGGCAGTCGCGGATCTTGCCGCCCGGGACGGAAGCGTCTTGGCGCGACGTCACCTGCGCGGTTGCGGGGAGCGCCGACGCGGCGATCAGCGCGGCGGCAAGAGCGGGAAGGCTGCGGCGAAGCGGAGCGAAGAGCGTCATATGGTTCCTTCCGTAGTCGAATGCCGGACGATGGCCGGGCCGGAGCGGTACGACGCGTTCAGCCTCATGAAGCAGTTCCGTCCCGACGAGGCGACGCTCGGCGATGCGCTCTCGCTGTTCGTCGATCGGCCGGACTACGGCTTCATCTGGCTGGCGTACGCGGACGGTATACCCGTCGGCTGCATCTCAGTCGCGTTTGGTATCTCGACGGCGAGCGGGGGCGTGCTCGCCGTGCTGCGCGACCTGTGGGTCGACCCGACGTACCGGCGCAAAGGCGTTGGGACCGCGATGCTGCTGACGCTGCAGGCGCGGCTCGACCAGCTCGACGTTCGCGAGACCGAGGTCGCGGCCGAGGACGAACCCGGCCTGCGCGCGCTCTTGACGGCGCGCGGTTACGCCGCGCGCAGCGGGACGGTCTTCAGCCGCCGTCGATGACCGCGGCGAGCCGCCCGCCGGCGCCGGCGAGCAGCCGTTCCGCCTCGTCGCGCCCGACGTTGCGCCGCGCCATCACGACGGCAAGCTTCACTGAGCCGCCGGCGGCGGCAAGCAGCGCCGCGGCGTCAGCACCGTCACCGGCGAGCTCGCGGACGAGCCGCTCGCTGCGTGCGCGCAGCTTCGCGTTTGTCGCGCGCAGATCGACCATCCGGTTTCCGTAGGTCTTTCCGAGCCGAATCATCGCGCCGGTCGAGATCGCGTTGAGGACGATCTTCTGCGCGGTGCCGGCACGCATTCGCGTCGAGCCGGCTATCGGCTCGGCGCCGGTCGCCGCGACGATCGCGACCTCGGCGTCGCCCGCGAGCGGACCGCCCGGTGCGTTGAGGATCGCGATCGTGCGCGCGCCTTGCGCGCGCGCCGCTTGCAGCGCCGCCCGGACGAACGGCGCGCCGCCGCTCGCCGAGACCCCGATCACGACGTCGCCCGCGCCGACGTCGGCGACGCTGCGCGCGCCCGCGCCCGCGTCGTCCTCGGCGCCTTCGATCGCGGTGCGCAGCGCGCGGTCGCCACCGGCGATCCGTCCTTCGACGAGATCCGGCTCGAGGCCGAAGGTCGGCGGCAGCTCGGACGCGTCGAGGACCGCGAGCCGTCCGCTCGTCCCGGCGCCGATCGCGACGACGCGACGGCCGTTCGCCAGCGCGTCCGCGACGAGCGCCGTCGCGCGCGCGACCTCGCGCGACGCGGCGAGCGCGGCATCGACCGCGCCGCGATGGGTTTCGATCAGCGCTCGCGCGAGCGCGTCGTCGTCGAGCCGGTCGATCTCCGCCGTCGCGGGATCGCGCCGTTCGGTCGCCGGGATCTCGCTCACGTCGGCTGCGCGACGATCATCCGCTCCGCGAGCCGCAGCGCGCCGCGCACCGGCGAGTCGCCGCCGCGCACGATCGTCAACCCCGCGACGTCGCCGGTCAGGCGCGTCTCGAGCAGAAACGAGAGCAGGCTGTTCTCGGCGAACAAGCCGCCGGCGAGCGCGAGCTGCGGCGAGGCGTCGACGATCTCGACCGCCTTGAGCGCCGCCTTCACCAAGTCGCCGAGCTCCTGCGCGGCCTGTTGGACGATCTTCGTCGACGCGCGGTTGCCTTTCCCGGCGAAGGCGATGATGCTCGGCGCGAGCGCGGCGATCGACGCGGGGTGCAGCGGCGCTTCGTAGAGTGCGTCGAGGTAGCTCGCGCGGTCGACGGCGTCGAGCGCGCGAGCGACGAGATCGGTCGTCTCGTCGCGCGCCGCGCGGCCGTCGAGGACGCGGCCGTAGAGCTTCACCGCCTGCATCCCGATCCAGAACGCCGAGCCTTCGTCGCCGGCGAGATAGCCGAGGCCGCCGACGCGCTGCGCGCGGCTGCCGTGCTCCGCGTACGCGACCGAACCCGTTCCGGCGATCAGCACCGCACCGTCGCCGCTCGGGATCGCGGCGCGCAGCGCGATCGCAGTATCGTCGGCGACGGCGATCCGCGCGTGCGGGAAGGCGATCGCGGTCAGCTCGCGCAGACCCTGCGCGATGCGCGTGCGGCCGGCACCCGCGGCGCCGACGTAGATTGCGTCCGGATGCTCGTGGTGCAGGACGTCGCGGATCGTTTTGATGATGACGTCGGCGGCGTCGTCGATCCCCAGCGTCGTCGCGTTCGCGCCGGGGCCCCGGCTTTCACGCGCGAACGCGCCGTCCTTGGAGAGCGCGGCCTGGGTCGCGGTTCCGCCCGCATCGACGCCTACACAGATCACGACGCGCCGCCTTCTCCGAGCGGTTCGCCGAGTCCGCGCGGCACGATCGCGCCGAGCAGGCGCGGTCCGCGTGCGCCGGTGACGGCGGGGAGTCCGGCGGCGCGCCCGCGCAGCGTCGCGTGCGCGAGGACGGCGAAGGCGATTGCCTCCTTCGCGTCGGGGTCGACGCCGAACCGGTCGGAGACCGCAACCTCGACGCCCGGCAGCGCCTCGCGCAGCATCGCGAGCAGCGTGGGGTTATGCACGCCGCCGCCGCTGACGATCGCCAGCCGCGCCCGCGGAGCGGCGTCACGGATCGACGCGGCCAGCGTGCGCGCGCTCAGCGCCGTGAGCGTCGCCAGCGCGTCGGCATCCGAGCACCGATCGAGCTCGCCGCCCCAACGCGCGACGAACGGCGCGCCGAACTGCTCGCGCCCGGTCGACTTCGGCGGCGCCGCGGCGAAGTAGGGGTCCTCGAGCATCCGTGCCAGCAGCGCTTCGTCGACCGTGCCGGCGGCGGCGAGCGCCCCGCCGCGATCGAAACGCGCGGCACCCCGCGTGCGGCGGGCGACCTCCGAGTCGAGCGGCAGGTTCGCCGGTCCGGCGTCGAAGGCGACCGTCTCGGGCAGCACGGTGAGGTTCGCGATCCCGCCGAGGTTGATCGCGACGCAGGGTGCGAGGTGCGCGAACAGGAGCGCGTCGACGAACGGCACCAGCGGCGCGCCGACGCCGCCCGCCGCCGTGTCGGCGGAGCGAAAATCGAAGACGACCATCGCGTCGACACGTTCGCGGATGCGGAACGGATCACCGAGCTGCAGCGTGTGACGCGCGTCGTTGTCGTGCGCGAGCGTGATCCCGTGCGATCCGACGGCGTCGAGTACGCGCCGATCGGCGACGGTCGCCACCGCGTCGCCGAACGCTTCTCCGATCGCCGCGTGGAGCGCCGAGAGCTCGAGCGCGCCGACCGGCGCCGGCGGATATGCGGCGACGATGCGGGCGCGCAGCCGGTCGTCGAACGGGACGGTCGCCGAGGCCTCGCAGCGAACCGCGACCCCGCCGTCGTCGCGGTCGCGAACGTCGCAGATCGCGACGTCGATCCCGTCCAGCGACGTGCCGGAAAGGACGCCGGCGATCAGCACGCGGCGACCGGCTCGCCGAGCCCCGCGAGCGCGGCCTCAACGACCGCGACGCGGATCGGCCGGATGTCGGTGCGGCCGTAGTGGACCGCGTTCGTCAGCAGCGTCACGTTCAGATCGCGCCGCGGATCGCACCAGATCGAGGTGCCGGTGAACCCGGTGTGACCGAACGTCTCGACGGAGAGCAGCGGACCGCACGAATTCTCGTCGTTCGTCTTGAGCGCCCATCCGAGCCCGCGCCGCAACACCGGATCGTAAGCCTGCTCGCTGACCGCGTCGCGCGCCAGTGCGGGGTCGAGCGGCGTGGGACGGCCGCGGAGCGCGCCAAGATACCATTCGCCGAGGAGCGCGACGTCGCGCGCCGTTGCGAAGAGTCCCGCGTGACCGGCGACGCCGCCCAGCAGATGCGCTTTCTCGTCGTGAACGGTTCCCTGCACGCTGCCGCGCCAGGCGTCGGTCTCCGTCGCAGGGATCGCGCCGCGTTCGTCCCCGCGCGGCAGATATGCGGTGTCGGTCGCGCCCCAGCGGATCAGCCGTTCGCGTACGAGCGCCGCCAGCGAACGGCGATGCGCCCGCGCCAGAACGACCCCGAGGACGATGAAACCGAGATCGCTGTAGATCACGCGCTCGCGCGGCGGCGCGGCGAGCTCCTCACACAGCGCGAACTGCTCGACGTTCCGATCGAGCAGCGTCCGGTAATCGGCGCCGCTGCGCAGCCCTGCGTCGTGGGCGAGGAGATCGCGCAGCGCGATCTGCTGGTGATCGGTCCCACGCCATTCCGGCAGCAACGTGACGAGCGGCGCGTCGAGCGCGAGAAGACCGCGCGCGACGTCGTCGAGCGCCAGCGAGGCAACGAACACTTTCGTGATCGAGGCGACGTCGAAGCGCGTGTCGACGGCGCAGGCCTCGCCGCCGTCGGCGCGCATCGTGCCGACGGCACGCTCGCAGCGCAGCCGGCCGCCCTGCTCGACGCGAACGACCGCGGCGCTATACCGTGTCCCGAGCTCCGCGCGGAGCACCGCGTCGAGCGCCGCGAAGCGGTCGCTCACGCCGGCGCCGGCAGCCGGATCGGAAGCGTACCGCGCGGTTCGGCGCGGCCCGACAGCACGTCGGCGCAGCCTTCGAACGCGAGCGGCTGATCGCCGTAGATGCAGACGACGCGCCGCGCCTGCGGCCACAGCGCAGCGTCATACGGCTCGCGCGCCGAGACGATCAGCGCCTCCGGAACAACGGCGAGGATCCGCGCGACGGCTTCGCGCTGCGCCGGGTAGAGGTGCGCCGCACGCGTCACGACGACGAACTCGCGGTCGCCCAGACGTTCCACGTGCTCGAGGAGCAGATCGACGTCGCCGGCGTCCGGATCGAGCGGGACGCGCATCACCTCGCTCTTCCAGCGCCGCCGGCGCAGCGCCGAGCTGAGCGACGGCTGCTCGACGGCGCGTGCGCGCGCGCCCGAGGCGGCAGCGTTGTCGACCGCCGTCCCTTCGAACGACAGCACCGTCACCGCGGCGCCGTCGGCCAGCCGCGGGTCGCCGCGCACGACCGTCACCGCACGCTGCGCCGCCTCGAGCGGAACGTTGTCGTCGAGCGGCTCGGCGAGCGGGTTGACCGCGGCGAATCGCGTACGCAGGGCGTTGACGCGATGAAACGCCTGCTGCAGCCGCGCGAGCGGGACGCTGCCGTCGCGGACCGCGGCCGCGATGGCTTCGGCTGCCTCGCGCGCGAGCTCGAGGCGATGGCTGATGAGCAGCAGGTCCGCGCCGGCGGCGAGCGCGTCGACCGCGCCGCGCACCGTCCCGACGCCGCGCGCGATCGCGTCCATCTCGAGACAATCGGTCGACGCGACGCCGTCGAAGCCGAGCTCGTCGCGCAGCAGTCCGGTGAGGATCGCCGGCGACAGCGTAGCCGGGCGCTGCAGGTCGAACGCTTCGACGACGACGTGCGCGCTCATCACGATCGAGGCGTCGCCGTCTGCGACGACGCGTGCGAACGGGACGAGATCGCGCGCGCGCAGCGTCGCCGCGCTCGCACGCACCACCGGCAGATCGACGTGCGAGTCGGCGGCCGTTGCGCCGTGTCCGGGGAAGTGCTTCACCGCCGCGGCGACGCCGCCGCGCTCGAGCCCGCGCGCCGCGGCGCCGGCAAAGGCGGCGACCCGCTCGGGGTCGTCGCCGTAGGCGCGCGTCCCGATGACGCGGCTGTTCGGCTCGAGCGAGAGATCGGCGACCGGCGCGAAGTCGACGCTGATCCCCAGTCGCGCGAGATCGCGGCCCAACAGCGTCCCCAGCCGCTCCGCCAGCGCGGGATCGCCGGTCGCGCCGACCGCCATCGCCGGCGGAAGCGCCGCTACGCCGTCGGCGATCCGCGCGACGCGGCCGCCTTCCTGATCGATCGCGATCAACGGCGGGACGTCGTCGATCGCGCGCAGCGCCGCGATGAGTGCGCGCAGCTCGTCGATCGTTCCGACGTTGCGGCCGAACAGGGTGATCGCACCCGGCGCGAAGTCGCGCAGCAGGTCGAGCGGTGCGGTCTCGGCCGTCGTTCCCGCGAAGCCGACCGCGATGACGGCGCGTGCGAGCGCCGCCGGATCGTCGATCAGTGCTTGATCAGGTGGATGATCTGCGCCACCAGCTTCCCCGCGGTCTTTGAGATGAAGATCTGGACCTTCGAACCCTTCGAGACGTCGGTCAGCGTGTGATAGCCCGGATCGTTCGACTGCACGGACGTCGACGGCATCGTCGCGACGTCGACCTTCCCTTGCTTCGAGTCGACGCTGATCACGCCGCGGCTGTAGTCGACGTTGGTGACCCGCCCTTCGATCACGCCGCCGTCACGCGCCTGTTCGTCGGCGAGAGGCGTCGCGCTCGGAACGGGCGACTTCCCCGCGGCGAAGGCGGCGGCAGGCGTGAGAACCAGACCCAGCGCGAGTACGAAGGGCGTGAAGCGGGTCATGACCACCTGACAACGCATCGGAGGACCGCAAGCGTTCCCCGTCAGGTGTGAATCGCACCTACCGCGCTCAGATACTCGGCGCGCGCGCCGGGCTCGCCTGCCTTGGCCTTCGTCCTCGCCGTCCGCGCCGCAACGATCGCGTCGTCGGACACCGCGCCCCCGCCCAGGACGATCCGCAGCGCGAGAAGCGCCTCGTCGGCGGCGCGCGCGCCGACGCTGTCGAGGGCGCGATAGAACGGCTGCGCGCGCGGATCCGCGGAGCGGTCGCGCAGCGCCGCCGCGATCGCGTCGGCTTTCGACGGCGTGCCGTCGAGGAGGTAGCCGTCGAGAGGGTGCAGTTCCATCGCGATGCGTTTCGCGACGCGCGCGCTCGTGCTTGCCGCCCTGCTGGTCCTCCCCGCCGGCGCCGCCGCGGACCCGCTCGCGGCGCTCGCCGCAGCGAACGGACACCCCGCGGCGACCCACGTCCGGCTGACCTGGAGCGCGACGATCGAACGCCGCCGCTACGTCATGACGGTCGATCGCGAGGGGACGCGATCGCTGTCGCGCCTCTGCGTCTCCGAGGCGTGCTCGGGGCGGTGGTTCGACGGGACGCGCGGCTGGGAGTACGGTCTCAACGACGTCGCGCTCCCGGCCGACGACGGAAGCGATGCGCGGCAGCGGACGGTCGCGGCGATCGTCTCGCTCGCGTTCGCCGAGCCCGCGTTCCGCGCGTCCGGCGGGACGGTGGAGCCGGCCGGACCGTCGGCCTGGCGCGTCCGCGCCGCCGGCGGGACGCCGCTGGTCGCCGCCTTCGACTCCGCCACCCTCGGCCTGCGCGAGATCCGCGAGCCGGACGGCACCCTCGTCGAACGGTTCCCGGGCGCCGTTCGCGCCGGCGGCGTCCGAGTCGCCGTCGACGATCCGCTCCGTCCGGGAGGGGCGCTCGACGGCGTAGCGGTCGTCGCGGAACCGCTGCGCCCGCCGGCCGGCGCCGCCGCGACGTTCGCCGGCGATCCGGACGTCGCGCTCGGCAACGACGCGATCCCGATCGTGCCGTGCACGCTCGGCGGACGCGCGGCGCGGTGTCTGCTCGACAGCGGCGCGACGCCCAGCGCGATCACCCTCCCGCTCGCCGAAGCGCTGCATCTCGAAGCGCGCGGCGAGCTCGAGCTGAGCGGCTATAGCCGCTTCGCGACGGGGTTCGTCGATGCCGGGCCGCTCGCCGTCGGGGGCGCGCGCTTCGCGGCGGCGCGCTTCGCCGTGATCCCGTCGCTCGCCGCAGCGAAGTTCGACGTCGTCGTCGGCGCCGATCTGTTGGCCCGCGTCCGGGTCGTCTTCGACCGGGCCAGTCGGCGCGTGACGATCGGCGAACCCGACCGTGCGGCCGCGGCCGGGATCCCGCTGCGGTTCGTCAACGGGACCCCCCACGTCGCCGTGACGCTCGACGGTCGCACGGCCGACGCGCTGTTCGACAGCGGCGACGCGGCGATCGTCTCGCTCGGCTACGCGCAGTATCGCGTCGGGACACCGTGGCCGGTGGTCGAACGCCTCCAGGCCTTCGGCATCGCCGGCACCGCCGACGCGTTCGTGGTCGCGGTCCCGCAGGTCGTCGTCGGGACGATCCCGCTGGGCGCCCTCCGCGCGACGGTCGCGCGGACGCAGGACGGGGTTCACGTCGGCTACGGGCTCGCCTCGCGCTGCGCCGTCATGCTCGACGAAGCGCGCGAGCGGTTGAGCTGCGGGGGGCGCTGACCGGGTTTAACGGTCCCGACCCCTAGGTACGAAAGCCCCACAGTGCCGCCGTTCCGCGGTTCGTCGCCGCACCTCGAGGTCTCCGGTGTCCGACCTCGGATCGCCGCCGCGCTTGCGCGCGCATCGCACCGTCGCGTGACGCTGATCGGTGCGCCGATGGGCTACGGGAAAACCCATGCGCTCGCGGCGCACGGGCACGGCGTCCATCGCATCCCAGACGACGCCGCCTCGCTCGCCGACGTCGCCCTCGCCTTCGCCGAAGCGACCGCCCCCGGTGCTCCCGGGCTGCACCTCGCCTTCGCCGCCTGTGCGCGCCGCGCGTTCGCGTCGCCCGAGCCGTGGAACGTCTTCGCCTCATGGCTGGCGGAGTACGCGCGCGACCGCGGTCCGATCGCGATCGACGACGTCGACGCCGTGCTCGCAATCCGCGGAACCGCCGCGTTCGTCGCGGCGCTCGTCGCGCGCTCGAGCGAAGCGGTGCGCTGGGTCTTCGCCGGCCGCGAGATCCGGCAGCTCCCAATCGCGCGCTGGCTCGCGGAGGGAACCGCGAGCGTCCCAATCGACGAGAACATGCTGATGCTGCGTCCCGATGAGCTCACCGCGATGCTCGAGGAGCGCGGCGTCGATCCGGCGCTGCTGCCGAACGTCGAACCGCGTCCCGCGACCGTCGTGCTGGCGTGCGACCTGCTCGCGACCGGGCTCGAGCCGCGCCACGTTGCCGACAACGCGCGTTCGCTGCGCGCGCTCGCCGAGGTCGCCTTCGCCGATGCCGACGCTGCCGAACGGTACGCGCTCGCGCTCGCCGCGCAATTCGATCAGCTCGACGACGCGCTGCTCGCGGCGCTTCCGATCCACGATGCGGCGGCGGTGCTGGCGGGGACTCGCGCCCGCATCCCCTCGGCGTTCGCCGGCCTGGGGCCGGCGTCGTGGATGCGCAGCGCGATTCGCGAGCGCATCACCGGCGATCCGCGCTACGACCGCATCGTCGCGGACGCCGTCGGCGCGCTCGAACGCGACGGGCGTGAGACGCGCGCGCTGCGGCTCGCGCTGCGTGCCCAAGAGCTCGAGCTCGCCGGCGATCTGGTCGCGCGTCACGCCGAACGGTTTCTCGAAGCGGGTGTCCCGGCGGCGCTCGTCGCGGCACTCCCGGCGCTCGAGGTCGCCGACGACGCCGCGGTATTGACGATGAAAGCGATCGCCGATGCCCATCGCGGCCGCAACGACACCGCCGAGGCGCGGTTCTCCGCGGCGCTCGAACGCGCCGAAGGACCGCTCCGCACGACGATCGTGCAGCGCTTCGCGATCGAGCTGATGCGGCGCGGGCGGCTCGACGCCGCCGAGCTGATCGAACGCCACCTTGCGACGTCGTCGGAGTCGCCGGCGGCGGCTGCACCGCTGCGCGCGACGCTCGCGACCGCCTATGCGGCGGCGGGCCGGCATGCCGACGCGCGCCGCGCGATCGAGGCGGCGTTCGCCGACGCCGAGCTCGTCGACGTCGCCGCCCGCGCGAGGATGGAGCATCAGCGCGCCTACGTCGCGCTCAAGCGCGGCGACGCCGGCGAGGCCGATCGCTGTGCCGCGCGCGCGATCAGGTTTGCCGGCGAAACGGGAACGTACGACGTCGCCGCGCGCGCCAACACGATCCTCTACGAGCTCGCCTACGACGCCGACGAACCGCTCGCGGCGCTCGCCGCGCTCGAGGGCGTCGCGCACTACGCCGCGCTTGCGGGTGAGTCGCCGCTGCGCACCTTCGCGCTCCTGGGCGCATACGATCTGCGCGCGAACGACGGCGACGCGGACGCGATGCGGCGGATCGAAGAAGCGCTGGCGGACTTCGACGTCGTCGAGGCGCCGGACGGTGCGCTGCGCGCGCTCCTCCCCGGCCGCGCGCTCGCGCTCGCGTGGGACGGCGCGTTCGATGCCGCGTTCCGGCTGCTCGCGGGGACGGCGACCGGCGAGCACGACGTCGGCCTGCGCGCGATGCGCCACGCGGAGATCGCGCGCTACGCTGCCGCGTCCGGGCACGACGCCGCGGCGCGCGACGCAATGAGCATCGCCGAGATGGAGCTGCTGCTGATCACCGACGGCGCGCGACGCGACCGGATCGCCGCCTCGCTCGCACTCGCGGCCGTCTTGCTCGGACTCCCGGACGATCGGGTCGAGACGCTGCTCCGCCACGGCGATGCCGTCGAACGGCGCACGGCGGTGCTGCGCGACGTCGTGCGCGCGTACCGTGCCCGCGCAAACAATGCGATCGACGCGCCGGCGTTCGTCGCGATCCTCGAGCGCGCGAGAGAGAACGGGTTCGGCGGCTTCTCGCGCCTCGTCGAAGCGCTGCCGCGCCGGCCCGAACCCGGCACCCATCTCGAGACGGCGGTCGGGTTGTGAGCGAGTGGATCGCGACGCTCGAGACGCAGCGCGCGGCGCTGGTCGACGCGATGGTCGCTCCGCTCCGCCGCGCGTCGGTCGGCGACGAGGTGCTGGCGACGTATCTGCTCGAGGACGTCGCGCGGCAGCTGCGCGGGGAGACGCCGCTTGCGCGGCCGCCCGTCCGCGTCAGCGATGCCGACGTCCCGCGCTTGTTGCGGACCGCGCTCGTCAGCCGGCTCGCGACGCACGGCGCCGGCGTCGCCGCGCCCCTCGACGCCGCCGTCACCGCCGTCCTCACGCAGCTGCGGTGGAGCGCCGCCGATGCATCGTCGTCGCCGGCCCCGATCGCCGAATGCGACGTCGCGATCGCCGAACGGATCGCGACGCTCGAGCTGATCGATCCGCTCACGGCGGATCACTCGCGCGCCGTCGCTGCGTGGTCGCGCCGGATCGCCGAACGTCTCGGCCTCGCGCGTGACGAGTCGCTCCACGCATCGCGCTCGGGACTCATTCACGACATCGGGAAGTCCGCCGTGCCGCTGGCGCTGCTCGTCGCGCCGCGCGCGCTCGAGTCCGGCGAACGCGCGCAGATCGAAGAGCACGTCGTCCTCGGCGAGCGGATGGTGAACGAACAGCCGGTGCTGCGCCCGTTCGCGCCCGCGGTGCGCCACCATCACGAGCGCTACGACGGCCGCGGCTATCCTGACGGGCTGCGCGGCGAGGCGATCCCGCTGGTGACGCGGATCGTCAGCGTGGCGGACGCGTTCAACGCGATGATCGACCGCCGTCCGTATCGTGCGCCGCGCTCACCCGCGGCGGCACTTCTCGAGCTCGTTCACGAGCGCGGACGGCAGTTCGACCCCGCGATCGTCGACGCGATGATCCTCGTCGTCGAGGACGGCGATTGACCGTGGTATCGAGGGGTACGAAAGTCCCCGAGATGCGCAGGCTTCCGCTCACCACCGTCATCGCGACCCTCGCACTCTCCGCCTGTGCGCACGCCGGGAGCGGCTTGGCGTTACCGCCGACCGGTTCGCTCTCGTCCGATGCCGCGACAATGCGGTCGACACCGGCGATGAGCGTCGCCGCGCCGGGAGAACGGCTCGACGCGCTGCCCGGGATGCCGCAGAGCGGAACGCTCGCGGAACGCCTCAACGCCCTCCCCGGCGTGCCGCAACCGATGTGCGTGCAGCCGCAGAAAGGCGACGGCAACGCCGGGTGTCAGGTTCAGCAAAACAGGCTCTTCGGCGCGAAGCCGAATCCAAACACGCCCTACGCGCAGATCTGGGGCTACAAACCGCGCGACCTCGCTGCCGCGTACGCGATCCCGGCGAGCGGGAACGCCGGCACGGTCGCGATCGTCGACGCGTACGATGATCCCGCCGTCGAATCCGATCTCGCCGTCTACCGTTCGGCGATGGGCCTGCCTGCGTGTACGTCGGCGAACCGCTGCTTCCGGAAAGTCGCGGTACAGGGAACACCCAACGCCGACGCCGGCTGGTCCGCCGAGATCGCGCTCGACGTCGAGATGGTCTCCGCGGCTTGCGCGCAGTGCAGCATCGTCTTGGTCGAAGCGCAGTCGGCGAGCATGCACGACCTCGCGAAGGCCGTCGGCGTCGCGGCTTCCTATCATCCCGACGCGATCAGCAATAGCTACTACGCGCCGGAAGATCCCTCGCAGCGGGCGTTGGAACGCACCTACGCGGTGAGCGGAAGCGTCGTCACCGTCGCCGCCGGCGACGGCGGATTCGGCACGACCTACCCCGCGTCATCACCGAACGTCGTCGCGGTTGCCGCGACGAGCCTGCTGCCGGATGTCAGCGCACGCGGTTGGGGCGAAGGCGTGTGGAGCGGCACCGGCAGCGGCTGCAGCACGATCGCGGCGAAACCGGCGTGGCAGACCGACAAGGGCTGCGCCGGCCGGACGGTCGCCGACCTCGCGGTCGTCGGCGACCCGCGCACCGGCGTCGCGATGTACACGTCGATCGCACCCGCGGGGGTGCAGACGGGCTGGATCGTCGCCGGCGGGACGAGCGTCGGCGCGCCGTTCGTCGCCGGCCTCTACGCGCTGGCCGGCAACGCGAAGTCGATCGTCGCGCCGCAGCGCCTGTGGACGTCGCGCGCGCAGCTCAACCCGATCACCGTCGGCTCCAACGGCACCTGCCCAGCGAGCATCGCGTATCTCTGCACCGCGACGACATCGTACAGCGGCCCCGGCGGCAACGGCTCACCGCGAGGCCTCGCCGCGTTTTAACGGCGCTCCGCCCTAGGCTCCGCGCCCCCCACGCTTCGCGCGGGGCCCCCATGTCCGACCTCGCAACAACCTGACGGACCGGGCGCGATTCCGCTGCGCTCGGTCCATCACCGTTCTGCTAGTCTAGATCAGCTTCTAACGCTTCGGCTGTTCGCTGCATGACCTTCGCGAGCAGCGCGATCGCGCCGGCCCGGTTCGTGTTGAGCAGCATGTACTGCATCCGGTCGTTCGGATGCAAGACGACGAACACGCCCTTGCTCCCCTGCGTGATCGACTTCAGGATACGGTCGATGAAAGCGCGGTCCTCGTCGTCCAGCTGTACGGCGCCACCTTCCTCTTTGAGGAGGTCGCGTAAGAACGTATCGAGGTTTTCGGGGATATCCATCATGCGTGAAAAGCACCCTCGCTGTGTAGGCGCGGCTCGCTATTTCTCCATATCGGACGGTGAGGCGGCAGAGTATAGCCGGAACGTCAAGATCGAGTAATTTCGCGAGCGCCGCTCGACCGGGCGGGGTGACCGGCCGATCATCGGGACATGCGACGGCTTTGGGCCGGAGCGGCACTGGCGTTATGGCCGGTGCTCGTTCCTTTATGTGCGCGGGCCGACACAGAACCAACGGTCACGACCGCGTATGCGGTTCCCTCGGGCCTGCGTTTTCCGGCCTTCGCGGAACGGCCGGCGCCTGCTCGCAAGCCCGCAGTGCGTACCGTCCTCTACGTCCTGCAAGCGATCGATGCGATGGAAACATCGATCGCCTTACGGCAGCCCCGGCACTTCGAGCAGAACCGGATGGTGCGGCCGTTCTCGCACGGCGGCTTCCCCACGCTGCTGGTCGGGTTTGCGCTCGGCGACGTCGTGCGGGACCGGATCATGCGGCGTGCGCCGGAACAAGCGCGCGAGGGAGCGAACGCCGCCCAAGCGCTCGCGAACGTCGACGGCATCTTGAACACGCAGCGGTCGATGCGCGCGCCGTAGCGCGACATCCGCCGGAGGTTGCATTGTTCAAAGGATTCTTCGGGTTCGTCACGCGCGGCAACGTGATGGACTTGGCGATCGCGGTCGTCGTCGGCTCCGCATTCACCGCGGTCGTGAACGCGTTGGTGAAAGACCTGCTGACGCCGCTGGTCGCGGCGATCGCCGGAAAGCCCGACTTCTCGCGGCTGGGTTTTACCATCAACCACGCGCACTTCGCCGTCGGCGACTTCTTGAATGCGATCGTGGCCTTCGTGCTCGATGCGCTGGTGATCTACTACGTGCTGGTCGTCCCGATGCGCGACATCATTGAGCGCCTCGCGCCGCCGCCGCAAGTCCTGGCGCTCAAGACCTGCCCCGAGTGCCTCTCGGAGATCCCGCAGGACGCGCGGCGCTGCAAGTACTGCACGACGCAGCTTCGCGCCGGGTAATCAGGCCGAATGCAGTCATCGGTCGACGTCGCCGTCGTCGGAGCCGGCGCGGCCGGCCTCATCGCAGCGCGCCGCCTGGCGGAGGCTGGTCTGCGGGTCGCGGTCCTCGAGGCACGCGGCCGGATCGGCGGACGGATCCTCACCGTGGAGGGTCCGGAGCTGCCGCTGCCTGCCGAGCTGGGCGCCGAGTTCATCCATGGGACCGCGGCCGTCAGCTTCGCGCTGCTCCGTGAGGCGAACGCCGTCGCGATCGATACCGTGGGCGGCGCGCTGACCTACGTCGACGGCGCGCTGCGCGAGCGCGACGATCCCTTCGAAGACGCCGCCCGAGCCCTCGGCCGTGCGCGTGAGACGCTCCGCGAGGACGTCAGCATCGCCGAGTTCGTCCGAACCCTGGACGAGCGGGAGCGGGTCGCGATTCTCCAGATGGTCCAGGGGTTCGACGCGGCCGATCCGGCCCGAGCGGGGACGCTCGCGCTCGCCGAGGAGTGGAGCGGCGGCGACGCCGGCCAGACGGCACGGCAGTTCCGGCCGCTGGGCGGCTATGGGCCGCTCGTCCGCACCCTCAGGCAGACGCTCGATCCGGACCGGGTCGAGCTGCGCCTGCAAACCACGGTGACGGCGATCCGGTACGGCGCGGACGGCTGCATCGTCGAGGCGGCGGGCCCGGGCGGCGAACCGGAGCCGCTCCGGGCGCGGGCCGTCTTGGTGACCGTTCCCGTCGGCATCCTCCAGGCCGGCACGATCGGCTTCGACCCGCCGCTGGACGCCGCGAAGACCCGCGCGCTCGCCGAGATCCTCATGGGCCCGGTGGTGAAGCTCGTGCTCTGCTTCAGGACGGCGTTCTGGGAGCGGATCGCCGGGGGCCGCTACATCGACGTCGCCTTCTTCCACCGCCCCGAGGCGCACTTCCCGACGATCTGGACGCAGCTTCCGCTGCGCGCGCCGCTCCTGGTCGCCTGGGCCGGCGGTCCGCGCGCCGACCTGCTGCGCGACCGCGACGATGCCGCGTTGACCGCCGCCGTGCTCGACGACCTCGACGTCCTCTTCGGCCCCGAGGGCGATCCGCGCGGCGAGCTCGAGTCCGTCTACGTGCACGACTGGCAGCGCGATCCGCACGCGCTGGGTGCCTACAGCTATCTGGTCACCGGCGCGGGGGCGTCGCGCGAGGCGCTGGCGGCACCGGTCGGCACGCGGCTGTTCTTCGCCGGCGAGGCGACGGCGTCGATCGGCGAAGCCGGGACGGTCGCCGGCGCGCTTCAGAGCGGCGAGCGCGCCGCGCGCGAGATCGTCGCGGCCCTCGGCGTCGAAAGGTCGCGGCCGCAACCCGGGGAGTAAGGAGAGGCCATGCAGACCGGCGCGCGACTCGAGGCGGTGCGGGCGGCGGGTCGTACCGCCGTCAACGTCCCCTTGCTCTCCATCCTCGGCGCCGGGCTGCTCATCCGGCTGCTGCTGATCGGCGGGACGGGCTTCCACAACGACATCGCGTCGTTCGAGTCGTGGATGCTGACGCTGCGCGACAACCCGACGTGGGCGTTCTACGCCAAGAGCGGGTTCGCCGATTACCCTCCGGGCTATTTCGTCGTGCTGTGGGGCCTCGGCAAGATCTACGCCGTCGTCAACCTCGCGATCCCCGACCACGACGGTTCGCTGCTGCGCGCCTTCGTGAAGCTGCCCGGCATTGCGATGGACACCTTCGACGCCTGGCTGATCTATCGCATCGCGCGCCGCTATGCCAGCAACGGGATCGCGCTGGTCGCCGCGGCGTTCATGGCGCTCAATCCGGCGGCGATCTACGTCAGCGCGTACTGGGGTCAGGTCGACTCGGTCTCATGGGGCATCGTTCTGCTGGCGCTCTACCTCGTTCTGCGCTCCGGCGACGAGCCCGAGAAGAGCGGCGCGCGGCTGGCGTGGGCCTGGACCGCGTTCGCGTTCTCGGTCTTGATCAAGCCGCAGGCGGCGACGATCGGATTGCTCCTGCTCGCGTACCCGTTCGCGACCGCCGATCCGGACGTGCGCCGGCGCCGTCTCGCCGCGACGGTGAGGGGAGTCGGCTGCGCCGCGCTGCTGGCGCTCGTGATCTCGCTGCTCTTCCATCCCGCGGGCGACGTCATAGGATGGCTGTTCGGCCGCTACATCTTCGGCAGCAACGTCTACCCGTACACCTCGGTCAACGCGTTCAACCTCTACGCGCTCATCCAGCACTTCTGGATCCCGGATGCCGAGCCGCTGCTCGTGCCGATCCTGAACATCCCGCTCGGCCCGCGCTCGATCTGGGGCATCCTGTTGGTCGTCGCGGCGACCGGGCTGATCGTCGGCCGCTACTTGCAGCGCCGCGACGATCGCGCACTCCTCGAAGGCGCGATGCTCTGCGCGCTCGCCTTCTTCGTGCTAGCGACGCGGATGCACGAACGCTACATCTACGGCGCGTTTCTGCTCGCGATCCCGCTGATCTCGTTCGGGCGCACCGGGCTCATCTCGTCGGTCGTGCTGACGGTGACGATGTACGCGAACCTCGCGTACTCGCTCTGGTACCAGACGGTGATGGAGCAGAAGATCCCCGGTGTTGACGCGACCGACCTGTGGCCGCTCGTCTCGCACCTGTGCGCGTTCGCCAACGTCGCGCTCTTCTTCTGGCTCGGCTACCGGTACCTCGGCGTCGCCTCGGAAGGCCCCGACGCCGCGCTGCTGCCGGCGCGCGCGCCCGGCCAGAGCTGGGTGCAGGCGCTCGTTGCGAGCGGCCGCGGCTGGTTCTCACCCCGCGAAGGGATCGCCGCGCTGACGCGAGCCGATCGCCTGTTCATCGGCGGCTTCGTCGTCGTCGCGTTCGTCGTTCCGATCATCAACTACGGCTGGCCCAACGAGCGCATCTTCGACGAGATCTACTTTGCGCGCGCCGGCGAAGAGTATCTGCGCGGGATCAACCAGTTCGAGTGGACGCACCCGCCGTTCACCAAAGAGATCATCGCCCTCTCGATGATGCTCTTCGGCGGCCTGAACGGCCTCGGGAACACCGGGTTCGGCTGGCGCTTCCTGAACATCGTGATCGGCGCGCTCGAGGTCGGCCTGCTTTATGCGTTCGCGAAGCGCCTCACCGCGTCGACGACGTTCGCGGCGCTCGCGGCGCTGATGCTGACCTTCGACGGTTTCCACTTCGTCGAGCAGCGGATCGCGACCGGCGAGATCACGATCTCGACGCTGATACTGCTCGCGCTCTACGCGCTCTACCGCTATTGGCTCGCCGCCCAGGTGCGCGTGCAGCGCCGCGTCGCGCGCCCGTTCGGCCTCCCGTTCTGGATCACGATGGCCGCCGGCCTCGCCCCCGCCGCGCTCTTCTCGTGGATCGTGAACCATAACCCGCCGCGGCACGCGGCCGAGATCGCCTCGGGAATCGCGCAGTCGAACGCGTCGTGGACGAATTCCGATTGGGCGGGGAACTTCAGCGGGCTCACCCACCTGGTCGTCTACTACGCCGGCAGCTACGAGTTCGCGTTCCTCTACGCGATGGTCGGCGTCTACCTGATCGCCCGCACGATCGTCCCGCGCCGGCTCCCGGTCGCGGGCTATCGCGCGTCGTATGCGGACGGAACCGTCGTGGCGCTCCCCGTCGAGGGTGCGCGGACGCCCCCGGTCGTGCAGGCACCGCCGAGCACGTTCGATCCGCCGGAGCTGCAGGTCGCCTACGAGCGCGACGGCTCCGAACGCTACGCCACCCCCGACGGCACCGCGACGTTCACGCCGTCGGGCGTGATGACGGTCGACGGCGCCGAGACGGCACAGCCGCGCGCGGCGCGGACGTGGCTGGTCGTCATGCTCGGCGCGCTCGGGCTGCTCGCGTCGAGCAAGTGGAACGGTGCGTACGACTTCGCGGTCGTCGGGGCCGTCGTGCTCCTCGTCTCGCTGCAGCGGTACATCGGGGGACGCGCGCTCTACGGCAACCCGCGCGGCTTCAGCGTCGACGTGATCGTCGCGCTGATGATCTTCGTCTCGGCGACGATCTACACGATCAGCTACATCCCGTTCTTCCTCATCGGGCACGGCTTCCCGGACATGATCGCGCTGCAGTTCCAGATGTTCTGGTATCACTCGCACGGCGTCGCCAACGCTACCCACCCGTACTCGTCAGCGTGGTGGCAGTGGCCGATCATGCAGATTCCGATCTCGTACTACTATCACGACTTCCGGGTCGGCGCCGCGGCGCAGAACGGCGCGGCGTGCTGCGTCGCGGAGATCCTCGCGCTCCCGAACCCGCTGGTCTTCCTGCTCGGGCTCGTCACCGTTCCGTATGTCGGATATCTGGCGTGGAAGGAACGGCATAAAGGCTACGCGCTGCTGGTGATCGCGTACCTGATGCAGTGGCTGCCCTGGGCGCGCACGCCGCGGCTGCTGTTCGAGTACCACTTCTTCCCCAACCTCGCGCTGATCGTGCTCTGCAACGCGATCGTCATCCAGCGCCTCGCCTCACGCTGGAAAGAATCGACGCGCCGCCAGGTGCTGATCGGCTACTCGGTCGCCGTGGTCGCCCTGTTCTTCTACTTCTATCCGGTCTTGGCGGGCGTCCAGGTCACCTACAACGAGTGGTACGCGCGGATGTGGCCGGACAATCTGCACATCCCGCACACCAGCTGGATCGTGCCGCCGCACTAGGCCGGAGAAGCGTCATCAGCAATCCGAACGCCGCGATCGATGCCGTCGCCGGCGGCCTCGCCGCCGCCGGCTACATCGCAACGCGCCAGATCGCAACGGCTGTCTACCTCGGCGGCGCGCTGCAGAAGCCGCTGCTCGTCGAAGGCCCGGCCGGCGTCGGGAAGACCGAGCTCGCCAAAGCCGCCGCCGTCCATCTCGGCGTCCCGCTGATCCGGATGCAGTGCTACGAGGGCCTTGACGAGTCGAAGGCGCTCTACGAGTGGAAGTACGGCAAGCAGCTGCTCTACACGCAGCTGCTCAAGGACAAGCTCGGGAGCGTCTTCGCCGAGCAGGACGACCTGACGTCGGCGCTGCGCAAGCTCAACGGCTTCGACGACGTCTTCTTCTCCGAGCCGTTCCTCGAAGCGCGCCCGCTGCTGCGGGCACTGCGCCAAGAGGGCGGCGCGGTGCTGCTCGTCGACGAAGTCGACAAGAGCGATCAGGAGTTCGAGGCGTTTCTGCTCGAGATTCTCTCCGACTTTGCGGTAACGATCCCCGAGATCGGGACGTACAAGGCGCAGACACCGCCCTTCGTCGTGCTCACCTCGAACGGGACGCGCGAGTTCGGCGACGCGCTCAAGCGGCGCTGCATCCACCTGGCGATCGGCTTCCCCGACGCCGCGCTCGAGGAACGGATCGTCGAGACGCGCGTCCCCGGCGTTGCGCCGCGGCTGCGCGCGTTGCTGGTCGCGTTCGTACAGCAGATGCGGGTGCTCGAGCTCAAGAAGCAGCCCTCGGTCAGCGAGACGATCGACTGGGCGCGAACGCTGCTGCTGCTGCACGTCGAGGAGCTCGACGTCGCGATCGTCCGTGAGACGCTCAACGTGCTGCTGAAGTTCGAGGACGACGTGAAGGCCGTCGCGGCGCAAGCCGGCGAGCTCCTGCGCAAAGCGCGCGAAGGCGCGCTGCGCAACTAGGAGGCCGCAGGTGGCGTCCGCGGTCTCGCCGATGGTCGGCTTTCTCCAGGCAGCGCGCCGTGCCGGCCTGCGCGTCTCGGTCGCGGAAAGCCTCGACGCGCTGCGCACGGTCGAGACCGTCGGCTACGACGACCGCGCGCTGCTCAAGGACGCGCTCGGCCTGACGATCGCGAAGAGCGCCGACGAGAAGCGGCTCTTCGACCTGTGCTTCGAGCGCTATTTCAACCGCGACGGGGTGTTCGATCTTCCGCCGCCGCCCGCGGACGACACCCTCGACGACCCGCTCCTCTCGGGGCTCGCGCGAATGCTGCTCTCCGGTGATCGCGCCGCGCTGACCGACGCGCTGGAACGCGCCGGGATCGCGGCCGGGGTGAGCGATATCCGGCTGTTCACGCAGACGGGCGGCTTCGTCCAGCGCATCCTGGAGCGGCTCGGCGGCGAGGGGCTCGGACGCGACATCGAGCGCCTGCGCGAGGCGGGCCGGATCGAGACGGCCGAGCTGCTGGCGCGCCTGCGCGACGCGTTGCGCGCCGCGATCCGCGCGCTCGTCGAGCGCAACCTCGACCTCTCGGCACGGCCCGACGCGAACTTCGGCGAGGCGCGCAGCGCCGGCCGCTTCAGCAGCCTCGACCGCCGCGAGATCGAACGGATGCGCGTCGCCGTGCGCGTGATGGCGAAGCGGATCGCGAGCCGCTACGGATCCAGCCGGCGGCGCCGCCGCCGCGGCTTCCTCGACGTCCGCGCGACGCTGCGGGCGAACATGGGCCACGACGGCGTCCCGTTCATCACCCATTGGCGTCGCCGCAAGATCGAGAAGCCGCGCGTGATGGTGCTCTGCGACGTCAGCGGCTCGGTCGCGGCGGCGGCGCAGTTCTTACTGCTCTTCCTCTACAGCATGCACGAGGTCGTCTCGGACATCCACGCCTTCGCGTTCTCGAGCCACCTGATCGACGTCAGCGAGACGCTGGAGCGCGAACCGGTCGAGCGCGCCGTGCAGACCATCGTGCAGGCGATTGGGTTCCGGTCGACCGACTACGGCCGCTCCCTGCGCGACTTCGCGAAGGGGTGGATGGACCGCGTCGACCGGCGCACCACGGTCATCGTTATGGGCGACGCGCGCAGCAACTATACCGACCCGTCGATCGGCGTGATGCGGACGCTGTACGCACGCGCGAAGCGCGTCGTGTGGCTCAATCCCGAATCGCGCTGGTCGTGGGGACTCGGCGACTCGGAGATGCTGCGCTACGCGACCTACTGCCACGTGGTGCGCGAGTTCAGCCGCCTGCGCGATCTGGAGCTGCTGGCGAAAGAACTCACCGTCGCGCACTAACGTCATCCCGAGCTTGTCGAGGGACCCTCGTCGTCCGGCCGAGCGAAGTCGAGGTCGGACCCCGCGTCTTGGCCTCCAAGATGACGGCTTGCCGTTCGACTGCGCTCACGGCAAAGACGAGGGTTCCTCGACAAGCTCGGAATGACGGGCGAGGGAGGCCTGCTCGCGTCAATTGACGCGCTTTTCGCGGCCTTTCCACTCGCGATCGCGCAGCACGTACTTCTGAATCTTCCCCGTCGAGGTCTTCGGCAGCTCCCCGAACTCGTACGCCTTCGGCACTTTGAACGCCGCGATTCGCGTGCGCGCGAACGCCTGCAGCTCTGCGGCATCGACGCTGCGTCCCGGCTTGAGCGTGACGAAGGCCTTGGGAACCTCGCCCCACTTCTCGTCCGGCATCGCGACGACGGCGCACTCGAGCACCGCGTCGTGCTCGAGCAGCACCTTCTCGACTTGCACCGTCGAGATGTTCTCGCCGCCGCTGATGATGACGTCCTTCGCGCGGTCGACGATCTCGACGTACCCGTCCGGATGCCAAACCGCGACGTCGCCGGAGTGGAACCAGCCGCCGTCGAACGCGCGCGCGGTCGCTTCCGGATCGGCGTAGTAGCCTTTCATCACGTTGTTGCCGCGCATGACGATCTCGCCTTGCGTCTTGCCGTCGCGTGAGACGTCGTTGAGCTCCGGATCGACGACGCGAACGTCGCCCGCGCCGACGGTGATCATCGGCACGCCTTGCCTGCTGCGCAGCCGCGCGCGCTCTTCCGCCGGCAGCTCGTCCCATGCCGGCGCATGCCACGCGCACTCGGTCACCGGGCCGTAGGTCTCGGTGAGCCCGTAGACGTGGTGGATCTCCGCGCCGAGCCCTTCGATCTGCGCGATCGTCGTCGGCGACGGCGGCGCGCCGGCGGTCGTCACGATCACCCGGCGCGGAAACGCCGTCGTATCGGGATCGTTCAGCAGCGAGATCAGCACCGTCGGCGCCGCGTTGAAATGCGTGACGCCTTCGTTGCGGATGCCGGCGTTGATCCCGGCCGCGTCGACCTTGCGCAGGCACACGTGGGTTGCGCCCGCAGCGGTGATCGCCCAGGGGAAGCACCAGCCGTTGCAGTGGAACATCGGCAGCGTCCACAGATAGACGCTCTCGGGCCGCACGTTCGCGTGGAAGATCTCGGCCAGCGCGTTGAGGTACGCGCCGCGGAACGTGTACATGACGCCCTTCGGCTTCCCCGTCGTCCCGCTGGTGTAGTTGATCGAGATCGTATCGTCTTCGTCACCGCTGCGAGCGGCGAGCAGCGATGGATCGACGCCGGCCAGCACGTCCTCGTACGTCTCGACGCCCGGCATCGGCATCTCTCCCGGCGCGGCGGCGCGAATCCGCGGCAGCTGCACCGTCAGGCGCGCGACGAGCGGGTCCAGCTCGTAGTCGTGCAGCAGCAGTGAGGCGCCGCAGTGGCCGAGGATGTAGTCGATCTCGTCGGCCTGCAGCCGTGTGTTGAGCGCGCACAGGACTCCGCCGGCCAGCGGGACGGCAAACGTCGCCTCGAGCGGGAGCGACGTGTTGGGCGCCAGCACCGCGACCCGCTCGCCCCTGCGAATCCCGCGCGCCTGGAGCGCCGCGGCAAGCCGGCGGACGCGCTCGAGAAACTCCGGATACGTCCGCCGCGCCGCGCCGTCGACGACCGCAAGACGATCGGGATAGACGAACGCGGCCCGCTCGAGAAAGTCGAACGGATCGAGTGGGCGCACGTGCACGCGAACGGCGGATTCGTCGGCGATCATGGCAATCTCCCGGTTTGCTGCGCAGACTACTGGAGCACATAGGGATTGCCCTGGGACCAGCCCAAACGACAGGCCTTACGTGTGTAGAGTCCGCTCCTTCGTCGTCGCGGCCATGGCCCTCGTCCTCGTACTCGGGACGACGTCCTGTTCCGCAGAGCCTAGCGAACGGACTCTCCTTGATGCACTGCAGTCCGCATTGGCGAGCGAGTATCACGACTGCGTACCGCTCGGGTGGGCTCCGGCGTTGACCACGACGAGCTACGTTCCAGGCTACGACGCGACCAGCAGCGATGCGGGCGGGTGGTTTCAGGCGCTGTGGATCGCCGTGATCCGCAAGCGCGATTTGTCACTGCCTACCGCACGGAAAACTCGAACCATTCTCGACGAGCTCACCCGGCTCGGGATGCTCAAGCGGATCGAGTTCAGCGACCGCTTCCGGTACCACCTTACGACTCGCGGCTCCGACTATTTCTACGACCAGAACGAGCTGGGCAACAATTCGGAACGTTGGCCGTACATGTGTTTTTCTCGCGTCATACCCGAACGAATCGCATGGGAACGACCATCATCGGCGGACGCGGGCCACCTCCGCGTGGCGTTCACGTGGAAGCCCGTGCCCGTCGGCGCGTGGATGACGCCGCGCCTGAAGCCGTACGGCGTCGTCCTCAGCCCGACAATGAGCCCCACCGTAGCGACATTGGTTCGCCGGCGGGAACAGTGGGTGGTCGCGAGCATGGACGTGTCGTATCCATCGGTCGCGAATCGCGCCGCATGGCTACCGCCTCATTAGCACGCGCGCGGCACCGGCGCGCTGGGCTCCGCCAGCGCGGCGACGAGCTGACGAAAGCGCGGCTCGTTGCGCAGCGGTGCCAAGAAGCTGTCGGAGGCGATCCACACGCTCCACGGCTCACCGCGGCGGACCGCTTCTTCGAGGGCCGAGAGCGCTGCGGGGACTTCGCCCAGAGCGACGTGCAGCCACGAGCGGAGGTACGCATTGCCTGCGACCGACGGGTGGGGATCGCCGAGGAATCGACGCGCGCGCCGCGGGTCGCCGGCAAACGCCTCGGCGTACGCGAGCGTCGCTTCGAAGGCGGGCCGCTCTTCGGCGGCGATCAGGGCGGTGAGGTGGGCGGCTGCATCGGCGAAACGGTTGCAGCGGACGAGCGCGCGCGCGAGCTCGTACCGTGCCAGCGGGAAGTCCGGGTTCAGCTCGACGATCTCGAGGAGCTGCGCGATCCCGCGCTCCGCGGAGCCCGCGTTCACGTGCGCGACGCCGAGGAGCGTCTGTAGCTCGAGCGATTCCGGCGCACGCGCGAGCGCGTTGCGCAGGTGTTCGAAGAGGCCGTCGGCGTCGCGCTCGCTCAGCGCGATCAGCGCGCGCAGCCGCAGCGCGCCGAAGAAGTTGGGGTCGAGCGCCAGCGCCAGGTCGACCTCATCGCGGGCGCGCCGGCGATCGTGCTGCTCGTAGAAGTAGAGATCGGCGAGCGCCGCGTGAACGTCGGGGAGCTTCGCGTTGAGGCCGACGGCACGTTCGAGCGCCGCGTGCGCGCTGCCGAACTCCGCACGCGTGTCGTAGAGGAGCGAACCGCCGAGCACGACGTGCGCATCGGCCAGCGCGGCGTGGGCTTTCGCGAACTCCGGCGCGAGCTCGACCGCACGCGTGAAGTACCCGATCGCGCGCTGAAGCGAGCGGCGGCTGCGCACCCGCATCGCCGAGCGCCCGCGCGCGTAGAGCGCCAGCGCGTCGAGGTCGACCTCGCGGGGCTCGTCGCCGCGCGCGCCGTTGAGCGCGACGTCGAGCGCGGCCGCGACCGCACCGACGGCCGTGCCCCGGTACCGGAAGAAGGTGCGCTCGGAGAGCTGCAGGCGCCGGGCGACGCCGAGCGCCGGCTCACCATCGACGTCGACGCGTCGGACGATCGTAGCGTAGATGGCGGGATAGGACGAAAGCGCTCTGTCTACGACGTCGAGGACGGCCGCGCGCGGACTCTCGCCGCCGCTCGACCGCCACACCGCTTCCGCCAGGTCGTCACCACGCAGGTCGCCGGGAACGGCGAGTTTGCGCAGCAACTGCCGGACGCGCCGGTGTCCCCATCCCACGCTCTTTGTTTGCCGTACGATCCTGGGAAACTCTTGGCAATCAGACGATGGTACCTGCGAGCGGAGCCGGCAGCGGGAGCTTCACCAGCGCGAGAAACTCCGCCGCGAGCGACAGCGTCTCGAATTCCAGGCCCAAGAGCTGCACGCCGACCAGCTCGCCGGCCGCGTCGTAATCGGCGATCAACTGCGACGGGCCGACGGCGGTGCGTCCGAACGGGATCGCGCCGAGCCGTCCGCTCCGGCCGCGCGCGACCTTCACCTGACGAACGATGCGTTGCGACGGCCGATAACTGACGTAGGCCGTCGAGAGGTCGGGGGATACGCAAAACTGAGGAGCCATCGGAAAGACCGGCCTCCACGCGCGAGTTCGGCCGAGACGAATGGACGTCTCGGCATGCGTCGATGGTAGCACACCGCGTCGGATGTCGAGTACGACCGCGCGCTCGTTCGCTCACCCCTCGGTGACGGCGCGCCGGGGAATCCCGCAGCCGAGCCGAACGCGCTGCACGTGAGCTCTTCCGTCGTTGCCGAGGCGGAGACCGCCGCCGCCTTCGATCCGATCGAATATTACACCGACCAGCCCTGGGCGGACGGTCTGCCGATCGTTCCGCCGACTCCCGCGAAGGTCGAGGCGGTCGTCGCCGCGCTCGGCGGTGATCCGCACTTTCCCGAAACGGTCATCCCGCCGCGGCGCGGGACGCTGACGCGAGAGATCCTCGCCGTCAACATGGTGATGGCGGGGTGCAAGCCGGAGTACGCGCCCGTCGTGCGCGCCGCACTGCTGGCGCTCTGCAGCAAGCCGTTCAATCTCAACGGCGTGCAGGCGACGACGCACATGGCCAGCCCGCTGCTCGTCGTCAACGGCCCGATCCGCGCGCGGATCGGGATGAACGCCGGCCATAACGTCTTCGGGTCGGGGAACCGCGCGAACGCGACGATCGGCCGCGCGATTCGCCTCGTGCTGCTGACGGTCGGCGGCGCGATCCCGGGCGATCTCGACAAGAGCACCCTGGGGCACCCCGGCAAGTACACGTACTGCATCGCCGAGAACGAAGAGCTCAGCCCGTGGGCTCCGTACCACGTCGAGCACGGGTTCGCGCCCGAGGACAGCACGGTGTTCGTGATCGCCGCCGAGCCGCCGCACAGCGTCGTCAACCACGTCGCGAACGACGCGCAGGGCGTCCTCGACAGCATGGTCTCCGCGATGAGCACGATCGCGCACAACAACGCCGTCGCGGGCGGCTCGTGCGCCGTCGTCATCGGCCCCGAGCACGCGGCGACGATCGCGGCGAGCGGTTTCAGCCGCAGCGACGTGCGCAACTACCTCTGGTACAACGCGACCAACGCGTGGGAGGCGGTCAGCTTCGGCGACCGTTACGCCGGCGGCGGGAAGGTCTACAACAAGGCGCTGCCCGCGTGGTACAAGCGCGAGCGCGGCGCGCGGATCCCGATCGTCCCGAGTCCCGACGACATCCACCTCTTCGTCGCCGGCGGCGCCGCCGGCCGGTTCTCGGCGTTCATCCCCGGCTGGGGGCGGATGACGAGCCCGGTGCTGCGCGCAATCGACGGTGCCGAACCCGCCGACGGCGCCGTCTGCCTCGACGGCACCTGCGCCTTGTAGGAGAGGACGTGCGATGAAGCTCGGAATCATCGGTGCCGGCGCCGTGGGCGCGGCCGTCGCGATGGCGGTCTGCGGCCGCGGCCACGCCTGCGAGATCGTGCTGGTCGACAAGAACGCAGCGCGCGCACGCGGCGTCGCAACCGACCTCCGTTACGGCGTCCCGGTCTCACCCTTGGTCGAGGTCACCGCCGGCGACTACGACGCGATCGCGGACGCCGATCTCGTCATCATCACCGCCGGGATCAACGAGCAGGCCGGCGGCGCAACGAATCGCGGCGACCCGATGGGCCGGCTGCGGCTGCTCGACGCCAACGTCGGCGTGTTCGAAGACGTCGTCCCGCGGATCGTCGCCGTCGCGCCGAACGCGCCGATCCTGGTCGTCAGCAACCCGCCCGAGCCGCTGGTCGACATCGCTCGCGCGCTCGCCGGCCACGAGCGCGTGCTGAGCACGAGCACGTTCCTCGACACGCTCCGCTTCCGCGTGCACCTCGGCGAGCAGTTCGGCGTCAGCCCGGCCAGCATTCACGCGAACGTGATCGGCGAGCACGGGACGCAGAACGTCTTCGTCTGGTCGACGGCCAGCATCGGCGGCATACGCGTCACCGATCTCGCCGCCGCGCGCGGTCTGGACTTCGCCGCCTTCCGGCGCTCGATCGAGGAGAGCGTCCGCTACGCAAACATCACGATCATCGAGGGGATCGGCGCGAGTCAGTACGGGATCGGGATCGTCACCGCGCGGGTCGCCGAGATCATCGTGCGCAACGAACGGGCGATCATCCCGGTCGGCTCGTACCAGCCGCGGTACGGGATCACGCTCTCGCTTCCGACCGTGGTCGGCAGCGCCGGTGCGGTCGAAGTTCTGTGGCCGAAGCTCGACCCCGACGAACAAGCCGCGCTGGACGCGACGGCTGCCCGCCTCAAAGAGATCGGTGCGAAGTACGCGCCCGCCGGCACCCGCACGTAAGGAGACCATGAGCACGATCACCGGAGAACGCAGCGGCGTCCCGCTGTACGATCCTCGCGGAGAGATCCGCGCCGAGCACCGCGCGCTATCACCCCGCATCGCAGCCCTAGACGGCCTCCGCGTCGCCGTCCTCGACAACACGAAGTGGAACGGCTGGAAGCTGCTCAATCGCACGATGGAGCTGCTCGGCGACGATCACCGCTTCGCCTCGGTCACGCGCTACAAGAAAGAGTCGTTCTCATCGGTCGCCGACGAGGCGCTGATCGCCCGCATCGCCGCCGAGAACGACATCGCGCTGACCGGCATCGGTGATTGAGGAAGCTGCACGTCGTGCTGTACGTACGACTCCGTTCGCCTCGAAGAGTTGGGACTGCCGACCGCCGTCGTCGTGACGACGGTCTTCCATCATGAAGCGATCGTCCAGCGCGAGGCGCTGGGAATGAACGGCCTCGAGCCGGTCGTCGTCACGCACCCGCTGAGCACGCTGACGTCCGACCAGCTCGACGAGCGCGCGCGCGAAGCGGCGCCGAAGGTGCGCGCGGTCTGGTTGGGACGGGTGGGTTAACCCGTCCCGGGGTTAGCCCGCCTGTCCCAACAGCTGCGGCCGCGGGAACTCGATCACGCCCGGCCGCGAAGCGCCGGCCGGCACGATCGCTCCCGGCGCATGCTCCCCGGCGCGGAACACCGCGACGAGCTGGGCGATCCGCTCCGCCTGCTCGCGGACGTGCTGCGAGGTCTTGCTCATCTCGCGCACTTGTTTGGTGAGGCCGTCCGCCGACGAGAGCACCTCCTCGGCCGCGCTCGACTGCTCCTCGGCCGCCGTCGCGACCGGCGCGATCGACGACATGATCGAATCGGTCGCCGCCTGCATCTGCTGGGAGACGGCCGCGTTCGCTTCGACGATCGCCGTCACGCTCTGCATGTTTCCGGCGACGTTGACGCTGGCCTGACGCATCGCGTTGGTGCTGCCGGCGACGTCCTCGGCGACGCTGCGCGTCTGCGCGACCGCGGCGGTGACGCTTTCGAGCGACGTCGTAGCGGTGTCGGAGAGGGCCAGGGTGTGTTCGACCGCGGTCGACGACGCGCGCATCGCCTCGGAGGCCTTCACGGTGTCGCGGCCGATCTCGGCCAGGATCCCGCTGATCTCACGGGTCGCCACCGCCGAGCGTTCCGCGAGCTTGCGGACCTCTTCGGCGACGACGGCGAAGCCGCGGCCGTGCTCGCCGGCGCGAGCCGACTCGATCGCGGCGTTGAGCGCCAGCAGGTTCGTCTGATCGGCGATCTCCTCGATCGTCTCGACGATCGCGCCGACCGCCGCGGAGCGCTGCTCGAGCGTGGTGAAGGCCGTCGCCGCGGCCGTCGACTGGTCGCGCAGGCGCGCCATCGCGGATGCGGCCTCGAGGACGGCGTTGCGGCTGCTCCCGGTCTGCTCGCTGGCTTGACGCGCGGCGGTGGAGAGCTGTTCGCCGAGTGAGGCGAGGGCGGCGATCTGGCGGTCGACCTCGGCCACGCCGCTGCCGGCGGAACCGACGGCCGACGCCTGCCCTGCTGCGCCGTCGGCGATCTGGGTCGCGGTCCCGGCCAGCTCTTCGACGCTGAACTTGGCGGCCTGGATGCTCTGGAGCTGACTGCGCGCCCCGGCTGCGACCTCGTTGATCGCCCGCGAGACGTGCTCGACCCGGACGTTCGACTGCTCGCAGGCGGCCTGGGCCCCCGAGCTGACCTCGAGGAGCTCCGTCGAGGCGTCGAGGACGCCGTGGGCGATCCCGCGGAGCGTCTCGCTCATCCGGCGGAACGCAATTGCCAGCCGGTCGCGTTCGGAGGCGGGCGTCACGTCGTTGGTCAGGTCGCCGTCCGCGATCGCGTCGGCGACGGCGGTCATCCGCTGCTGGTAAGCGATCATCTTCTCGAACGCGGCGCTGATCTCGCCGAACTCGTCGCCGGAGCGCACGGCCATCACCTGATCGACGTCCCCGACCGCGAGGCCGCGGGCGGCGCTGGCAACGGCCTTGGCGCGGCCGCGCAACGGGCGCACCACCAGGAACAGCAACAGCAGCGTGACCGCCAACCCGACGATCGCGGCGATGACGACCGTCGTCACCGTACTATCCACCGCCTCGTACATCGCGGCGAGCGGAACGCCCGTATAGATGATACCTACGACGTTGCCTTGGGCGTCTTTGAGCGGATCGTAACGGTTGATAAACGGACGTCCGGCGACCGGGCTAACCCCCGTGTAGCTCAGTCCCTTGTCGAATGCAACTCGCGCCGGTCCGACCAGCTCGGTGTTGTCGTTGCGGGCCGGAACCCAGCCGGCGGGAGCGACTTTCGGCTTGAGCTTCATCACG
>DASYFS010000287.1:0-5524 GCA_036498305.1 Candidatus Elarobacter sp.
TTCGAGCGCATGCGCCGCCGCCGCGACCGCGCGCTTCACCGCCGGCGCTGCCGGGAACGCGCCGTCGTCGTCGTACATCCCGATCCGCAGCCCGCGCACGTCGACCGTGCCGGGGTCCGGCCACGGCACCGGCGGCGTCGCGGGATCGAAGCGCTCCTGGCCCGGGGCGGCGAGGATCGTCATTGCCAGCGCGAGATCGGCGACCGAGCGCGCCATTGGCCCGGGCTGGGAGACGATCGCGATCTGTCCCTCGGCGTAGCCCGGTTCGCGCGCGTCTTCGTTGGTCAGCCGCCAGCTCGTCGGCTTGAGCGCCGCGATCCCGCACGCGTGCGCCGGGCATCGCAGGCTGCCGCCGATGTCGCTGCCGAGTCCCAGCGGCGAACCGCACGCGGCGATGATCGCCGCTTCGCCGCCGCTGCTTCCGCCCGAGGAGCGGTCGAGGTTCCACGGGTTGTTCGTGCGGCCGTAGACGGGGTTGTCGGATTCGTTGTAGATCAGCAGTTGCGGAACGTTCGTCTTTCCGAGCACGATCGCGCCGGCCGCGCGCAGCCGCGCCACCAGGGGGCCGTCGTGGTCGTCGTCGCGCGCGCCCGGAACGCCGAGCGTCGCCGGCATCCCGGCGACGGTAAACTGCTCTTTGATCGTGATCGGGACGCCGTGCAGCGGACCCAACGGCTCGCCGCTTCCCACTGCGGCGTCGGCGCGGCGCGCCTCCTCGCGCGCCGCATCGAAGCGCCGGACGACGACGGCGTTGAGCGCGCCGTCGACCGCCTCGATGCGCGCGACGTGCGCGTCGACGACGTCGATCGCGCTCCAGCGCCGCTCGCGAATCCCTGCCGCCAACTCCGAGGCGGTGAGCCGCACGAGCGACTCGTCGTGCATCAGACGACCGTCGTGTTCGACAGCTCTTCGAGCAGCGTCGGGCGATGCGGCTCCCAGCCCAGCTCGCGCGCGGCCTTGCCGGAATCGATCTGCAGATCGCTCGCGAGCGCGTCGGCGAAGCCACCCATCGCGGCCCGCGCTTCGTCGAGCGAGAGGTGTCCGACCGTTCCGTCGCCGCCGGCGGCGCGCGACGCGGCGCGTGCAATCTCGACGTAGGGGATCGCGGCGCCGAGCCCGGCGTTGTACACGCCGCTTGCAGTGCGATGCTCGATCGCCAGCGCGTAGAGCTCGGCGAGGGCGTCGTGCCGCACGCACGGCCAGCGGTTCGCGCCGTCGCCGACGACCTGCAGCGTCCCCGTGCGCGCTTGCTCCACCATCATTCCGGGGATTCCGCCGCCGTCACCGTAGACGATGCCGGGACGGATCACGAGCGGCCGCAGCCGGCCCTGCTGCGAGAGGACGAGCTCCTCGATCGCCGGCCGCCACCCGACGAGGTCGAGCGGCGCGAGCGGTGCGTCCTCGGCGATGACGGCGTCGCCGCGCGAGCCGTAGACCCACACGCCGCTCGTATAGATGAAGGCGCGGCCCGGCGGCAGCGCGTCGATCAGGGTCGTGATCGCGCGCTCGGTCACGGACGCGTTCTCCGCCGACATCTCCTGCGCGAGGAAGACGACGGCATCGGCGTTCGCGGCGCCCTCGCGCAGCGCGTCGAGATCGCGCAGCTCGCCGCGCACGGGCTCCGCGCCCGCGGCGCGTACCTTTCGCTCTGCGTCGCCGCTGCGAGCCAGCGCGCGGACGACGTGCGAGCGGCGGTGCAGCTCGCGGATGACGCTCTGCCCGATGAAGCCGCTGCCGCCGGTAACGAAGATCGGCACGAGTTTACTCCCCCGCGGCCTGCGGCCGCTTTGCGATGGTGACGATGTCGAAGATGATCGCGATCTCGATCGCGGTGATGCAGGCGCGAATCGCCCAATGCGGATGCCAATCCACGGTGACCAGCGCGAGCACCGCGGCGATGCAGTACGCGACGCCCTTGGTGACGTCGGCGCGGACGGTCGGCGAGCTGGGCACGTAGGCGCGGCGGATCGCGACGACGCTCGCGGCGATCGCGACGAGCAGCGCGATCGTCGCCGGGATGCGGTGCTCGCCGAGATATCCCAAGACCGGGACCGCCCCTACGGCGACGAGGACGGCGATCACGGCGAGCCACGCCATCTCCGGGAGCCGGTTGCTGTTCACGGCCCGCGAGCTTCGGAAGGCCTGACGCCGCCTCTTCCTCAAGGGCCCGGCGTGGCGACCCGGCTGAGCCCGTCCAACCCCAGGATCGAAGCGCTGCGGAAGCTCGCGGCAGCGAAGGGACGCCGCGAGGCGGGCCGCTTCGTCGCCGAGGGGACCACGATGCTGGAAGAAGCGCAACGGAGCGGTTCCTTCCCGCTCGAGATCTACGGCACCGCGACGGCGCTCGACGCCGCCGCCGGCAGGTTCGCCGGCCCCGAAACTGCCGCGTTCGAGATCGAGGAGCGGTCCTACGAGCGGGTCACGACGATGGAGACGTGGGAGGGGATCCTGGGCGTCTTTGCGATCCCGGAGACGTCGCTCGCGTCGATCGTAGCGCGGCCGGGCCCGATCCTGCTCCTGGCGGAGGTCGGCGATCCCGGCAACGCCGGGACGCTGGTGCGGTCGGCCGAAGCGTTCGGGGCCGCCGGCGTGCTGTTCGGGCGCGGCGGGGCCGATCCGTACGGCCCCAAGGTGGTGCGCGCGACGATGGGGTCGATCTTCCGCGTCCCGGTCGCGACCGTCGAAGCCGAGCCGGTCCTCGCCGCAGCCCAAGCGAGCGGTCGCCCTGTTTTCGCGACCGATCTGGCCGGCGACGACCTCCATACGGTGGCAATTCCGGGCAACGCGATCATCGCCATCGGCAACGAGCTGCGGGGTGTCCGCGGGTGGCTCCCGCGGTGGGACCGCGCGGTTCGTATCCCCCACGAGCGAGTGACCGAGAGTTTAAATGCCGCGGTCGCGGGGAGCATCGTCCTGTACGAATCTCGCCGTGTCAAGTAGGTTGTCAAGTCGCCGAAAAAGCCTGTTCTGTCAAGACTTGGCGGCCACGGAGCCCGGTGCTACAATCCCCCTTGCCGACGCGACAACCGCGCCATCCGCAGAACAGGAGAGGGAACCGCCGACCCATGCGCACCTCCGAGATCTTCTGGAAACTGTTCGCCACGACGGGCTCGATCAACGCGTACTTGATGTACCGGCACTTGCATCCGACGGCCGCGGCTTGATCAGCGACTGAGATCAGGTCTCGGGGTGCCTCCCAAGCGGGGGCGAGTACCAGCGGAACGAAGCTGAGGAACGCCCGGTCCACCAGGATCGGGCGTTCGATTTTGCTATATGACGACGTTTGGAATGACTGAGCTCGAAGACAGCCTGGCGGCGCTTACCGCGCGTTTCGACGACGCGGTCGCGAACGCGACGGACGCGCGCGCCCTCGACGAGGTGCGCGTCGCGTTTCTCGGCCGCAGCGGCGAGGTAACCGGGGTGCGGCGCGGGATCGGCAACCTGCCGCCGGCGGAACGCCCGGGCGCGGGGAAGGTGATCAACGCCGCGGTCGAGGCGCTCGAAGCGAAGCTTGCCGACGCGACGGCGCGGATCGAGCGCGCCGCGCTCGAGAAGTCGCTCGCGGACACGATCGACGTGACGTTCCCCGGGCCGCCGGCGAGCATCGGCGCGCTGCATCCGGTGCGGCGCATCGCGATCGACGTCGCGCGCTACTTCACGCGCCACGGCTTCGCGGTCGTGCTCGGCCCCGAGATCGAGACCGACGCGAACAACTTCGACGCGCTCAACATCCCGCCCGATCATCCGGCGCGCGAAGGGCTCGACTCGTTCTACCTGCGCCCCGACCTGCTGCTGCGCACACACACCTCGCCGATGCAGGTGCGCGCGATGCGCAAGCACGCGCCGCCGCTGTCGATCATCGTCCCCGGCAAAGCGTACCGCCGCGACGCGGTCGACGCCCGGCACGCCTACATGTTCCATCAAGTCGAAGGGCTGATGGTCGGGCGCGGCGTGCACTTCGGTCACCTCAAGGGGATGCTCGTCGGAACGTGCCGCGAGCTGTTCGGACCGGACACCGACGTGCGCTTCCGGCCGTCGTTCTTTCCGTTCACCGAACCGTCGGCGGAGATCGACGTGAAGTGTCCGGCTTGTCACGGCACCGGCACGATCGGTGATGCGAACTGCCGCACCTGCGGCGGGAGCGGCTGGATCGAGATCGGCGGCTCCGGAATGGTGCATCCCAACGTGTTGCGCTCGGTCGGCTACGACCCCGACGAGGTCGCGGGGTGGGCGTTCGGCTGCGGGCTCGAGCGCATCGCGATGAAGCGCTACGACATCGACGACATCCGCGCGTTCGTCGAGAACCAGCCCGGTTTCGCGGCGGGACTCGCCTGATGCGCGTTCCTATCGCGTGGCTGCGCGACTATGTCACGCTGCCGGAAGATGCGAACGAGATCGTCAATCGGTTGGCGGCGCTGGGGTTTCCGGTTGATGAGGTCATCGAGCGGCCGAAGCTGACCAACGTCGTCGTCGGACGGCTCAGGAAAGTCGAGCCGCATCCGAACGCCGATCGGCTGCAGCTCTGCACCGTCGACGTCGGTGCGGGCGAGCCGCTCATCATCGCGACGGCGGCGACGAACGTCGCTGCGCATCAGGTCGTTCCGGTGGCGCGGATCGGCGCCGAGCTCGCCGGCGGGCTCACGATCGCGCCGCGAAAGATGCGCGGGATCGACTCGCAGGGGATGCTGATCTCCGCCGAAGAGATCGGTCTGCCGGGCGAGTGGTTCGAGGACGGCATCATGCAGCTCGACCAGAACATGGAGCCGGGCACCGACCTCGTCGAGCGCTTTCGCCTCAGCGACCCGGTCCTCGAGGTCGAGGTCACCGCGAACCGCCCCGACGCGATGTCGATCGTCGGGCTCGCGCGCGAGCTGGCGGCGTCGTTCGGCGAAGAGCTGCGGATACCGGGCGCGCTGGTAAAGTACGAGGAAGGGCCTGAAGACGCGCGCGTCACCGTCGAGACGGTCGACTGTAAGCGGTTCGTCTTCCAGCGCGTCTCCGGCTTGACCGTACGGCCCGGCCACGCGTGGATGCGCGTGCGCCTCGCGCTCGCGGGTCAACGCCCGATCAACAACGTCGTCGACGTCTCGAACTTCGTGATGCTCGAGGTCGGGCAGCCGCTGCACTTCTTCGACTTCGACAAGGTTGCGGGCGGCCATCTGATCGTGCGCGACGCGCGCAACGGCGAGGCGTTCACGACGCTCGACGAACAGCAGCGTGAGCTCGACGAACGGATGATCGTGATCGCCGACGAGGAGGGTCCGACCTCGCTCGCCGGGATCATGGGCGGGCTGCGCAGCGAGGTCTCCGACTCGACCACCGAGGTGCTGATCGAGGCCGCGACGTGGACCGGTCCGCGCATCCGGCGCACGAGCGCGGCGCTGAAGCTGCGCACCGAAGCGTCGAGCCGGTTCGAGAAGTCGCTCCCGCTCGCGCTGGCCGACCAAGGCGCGATGCGCGCGGCGCGATAGCTGGAACAGGAAGGCGGCGCGGTGCGGTTGCCGCGCTCGACCGGCCGCGGCGC
>DASYFS010000288.1:0-5035 GCA_036498305.1 Candidatus Elarobacter sp.
GGGGTTGGCGAGGATCAGCTGCTTGAGCTGCGTCTGCAGTCGCTGGACGTTCTGGATCGCCGCGAAGACGTTGTCCTGGAAGACGTCGACCTGGGTGTTCGCTTCAACGATGTCGGTCGGAGCGACGACGCCGCGTGCGGCGAGCCGCGAGTTCGACGCTGCCTGCGCCTGCGCGTTGCGGAGGCCCTGCTCTTGGATCGCGACGTTCCGCCACGCCGCGACCAGGTCATAATATGCGTTGGAGACGTTGACGACGGTGTTCGAGGCCTGGTTCAGCGCGACGGCGTTGGAGATCGTCGCGTTATTGCGCGCGAGCTGAATCTGCAGCCGGTTCTGATCGATCGCGCGACCGCGCAGGAGCGGCTGCGTCACCTGGAGCGCAAGCGCCGTCTGGTAGAACGGATCGTAGCTGTTCTCGAGCGAGTTGTTCTGCACGCGCGAACCGGAGAGGCCGATCGAGTAGCGGCCGCCGTTCTGCGTCAGTCCTTGGAAACCGGTCATCGCGCCGACGGTGTCCTGCGTGATCGGGCCGCCGTTGGGGCCGGTCTGGAAGGCGCTGACCGCGGGCTGCACGCTGTGCTCGTACGACGGCACCAGCTGGAAGCGGACGTCGTAGGCACCTTGCGCCGCGATGATCTGATAGTTCGCGATTCGGCGGTTCGATTGCGCGATCGCGAGGTCGGTGTTGCGTTGAAGCGCCATCCCGATCGCGTCTTGCAGCGCGAGCCCGACGAACGGCTGCTGCTGCACGCCGACGAGGTCGCCGTTGGGCACGGGCTCGCGCGGCGCGTTGAAGCCCGGCGCAACGCTCGGCACGGGCGGCAGCACGGCGGGGATCGGCGGAGGGGGCTGCGGCGTGCCGCCGCGCGTCCCCACGGGCGTGGTGCCCGATGCGCCCGCGGCGGGGGTCGTGCCGGTCGGCACGGTGCCGCCGGTCGCCGCCGGAAGCGGCGTCGTCATCACCGGCGTCACACCGCCGGGCGAAGGTTGCGCGCCGGGTGTGGGCTGCGCGCCCGGCGACGGGGCCGCCAGCGGCGACGGCTGCGCCATCGGCGTCGGTTGCGGCTGCGGCGCCGTCGACGGCAGGCTGATCGGCGTCGGCTGCGGAGCCGGCGACGTCTGCGCGCCGGCGGCGAGCGGGGCGAGGAGCGTGGTGGAGATGCTCGCGCTCATCACGAGCGCGAGCGTGCGGAGATGCGCCATGGTCGCCTTCGTTACTTGATCTTGATCGACGGGGTGACCGACATCCCGACGCGGAGCGGTTTGTCCGCCGGCGGGTTGTCGAGGCAGATACGAACGGGGATGCGCTGCGTGACCTTCACGAAGTTGCCGGTCGCGTTTTGCGCCGGAACCAGGCTGAAGGTGTTCTGCGAGGCCGGCGAGATCGCGCAGACGTGACCCTGGAACGTCGTCCCCTTGTACGCGTCGACGGTGAACTCCGCGGGCTGACCGACGCGCACGTTGCCGAGCTGCGTCTCCTTATAGTTCGCGGTGACGTAGAGGTTCTGCGACGGGATCAGCGTCATCAGCGACTGCCCCGGCGAAACTGCCGCGCCGATCTCGACGTCTTTCGCGCCGACGATCCCGTCGATCGGCGAGCGGATCACCGTGTCGTCGAGATGGTTCTGTGCCGTTTGCACGGCTGCGATCGTCGAGCCGGTCTGCGCGTACGCGGCCTGAGCCTGCGCTTGCGTCGACGAGACGCGGTACGGATTGTCGCTCTCGCTCAATCGCCCTTGCGCGGTCTGGAACTGGCCTTGCTGCGCGCCGATCCCGGCCGCCGCCGCGCTCGCCGAGGCGACCGCTGCGGTGTACCGGGCCTGCGCCTGCGCGACCGCGGTCTCCGCCGCCGCCACGTTGTCGAGGGCCGACTGATACTGCGATTGCGCCTGCGCTTGGGCCGCACGCTGCGCGTCGAGCTGCTGCGAGGCGATGTCGCCGGTGCGGACCAGCGCCGAGTAGCGCGAGAGATCGGCATTCGCGCGATCGAGGGCCGCTTTTGCCGCCGGAACCTGCGAGTTCGCCACCTTCAACTGCGCCTGCGCTTGACCGATCGCCGAGCGAGCCGCGTCGGCCTGCTGCTGCGCCGATTGCGTCGTCGCTTCGGCGTTCTGGATCTGACTGCGCGCGGCGGTGATGCCGCCGACGCCCTGCTGCGTCTGCGCTTGCACGGTCGCGCGGGTCAGCGCGACGTTCTCTTGCGCGGCGCGCGCCTGAGCACGTTGGGCGGTGAGGTTCGCCTTCGCCTGTTGGAGCGCGGCGCGTTCGTCGATGTCGTTGAGCCGGATCAGCACCTGACCCTTATGGACGGGCTGGTCGGTGTCGACCAGGATCTGCTCGACCTTCTCACCGATCTTGCTCGTGATCGTCACCGCGTCGGCATCGACGCGCGCGTCGTCGGTCGAGACGTGGGTCGTCGCGTAAGCAAGATAGCGCACGCCCCAGATGATGGCGGCGATGAGAACGATCGCCCCGACGATCAGCACCCAGAGCGGCGGCCGCCGCCGCGATGACGTTTCCGTCACCGTGACCGCGGCCGGCGGGTTGCCGTTCCCGTCACCGCCTGCGGGGCGGTTCTGCGGCGGGGCTTCTCGGGTTTCCACTTACTTACGGGCTCCGTTCAAAAAGGTGGTCACGACGGCTTCGATGAGCGCCGTGCGGTCGAGGGCCGAGCCCTCCCAGAGCTTGCGGCCGACGACGTACGAAAAGAGGATGCCCAAAAACATCCGGCCCAGCATCAAGGGGTCGCCCTGCATCCGGCCCTCGGCGACGCGGGCGCGGAAGTAGTCCGCGACGTCTTCGAGGCTCTGCGCCGGGCCGCGCCAGACCGGGCCGTCATCGGTCCCGGTGGCGTCCTCGGCGAGCGAAACGCACATCATCGCGCGCCGGTCGAGCATTCGCTCGACGGCCGCTTCGGCGACTTGGACCAGATCGCGCTGCACGTCAACGCCGTCCAGCGCCGCCAGCGTCGCACGCAGCGGCTCGTTGTCGCAGGCCGCTTCGCGCATCGCGATGAGCAGCGCGCTCTTCGAGCCGAAGTGGCGGAACAGCGTCGCTTCGTTGACGCCGGCACGCTCCGCGACCTCACGCGTCGTCGTCCCGCGCGTTCCGCGCGTCTCGAACAGGTCGCGCGCAGCCGCGAGGATGCGGGCCCGGGTCTCTTCGACGCCGGCGTGGTTACGTTGTGCGTTCAGCATCAGTTCTTCTTGGAGAAGACGGCGTCGTCGAGCGCGACGTTCGTCTTGTACTCGCTGTAGGTTCCGTGGACGACCGCCTTCGCGTAGGGGATCGCGATCTCGGCGGTCTGCTCGGACGGCATCGAGTAGGAGCCGACCTGACGGAACGTCTGGGTCATCGTGATGTGGCCGCCGTTGTAGTAGTCGTAGCGGATCGAGTCGATCGCCCATGCCTCGGGATCGACGAGCACGGTCTCGTGATCGATCATCCCGCGCACGCGCTGAACGAGCCGCAGCTCGATGTCCTTGCGGCCGTTGTACTCGGCGTGGCCCTCGTAGCTCACGACGAACCGCTTCTCCCAGTTCGAGGCGTCACCGATGTCGGTGAACATCTTCTCGAAGCCCTTGGCCAGGCGCGGGACGCGGTCGAAGGTGACCTCGTAGTTGGCCGGCTTCTTATAATAGGTCGTTCCGTCGAGCGTCGTGCGGTAGAACGGAAACGACGTCATCCTGAGGTCGACGTGGAGCCGGCCCTGATACGAGGTGAGCGTCGGGTTGCGCTCGACGACGCGCGCGAGGATCTGCGCCGGATCGGTGAGCGTGTCATTCGCGGCGTTGGCCGGGAGGCCGACGAACGCGAGCGCGCCGGCGAACGTCGCCGCGGCGAGCCGCGAGAAGCGGCGGCGGCGCGGGAGCTCGGTGGGCTCGACGGGGAACGCGAAGACGCGATCCAGCCCGGCGAGGTAGAACTCGTCGCGGACGCCGTCGCGGATCGGGGTCACCTCGATCGCACCGCCGTGCTCGCGGATGCGGCGCAGGCCGACGACCAGGGCGGCGACCGTCTCGGACGGGAGGCGATCGCCATCGAGCTCGACGCGCAGGCGCGCCGGCGTACCGCCGGACAACGCGGCGTCGACCGCGGCCGAGACGAGCGAACGGGCTTCGGGGTCCTCGGCGTGCAAGCGAAGAGAGTCGTGCTGCTGTGCGTTGCTCATGTGGTGCTCATGCGTGTAGGTACTTGCATGGACAGCATACTCCCAGACTTGGTTTCATGCAAGTACTCACATGCATGAATCGCTGAGCGTCTTGCTCGGCAGGCTTGCAGAGGAAGCCGGGCTCGAGGGCGGCCAGATCCATCTGATCGCGCTCCCGTCCGGGGAGCGATTCACCCGCGACGACGGTGCCTGGCGCTACCCCGCCTCCCTCATCAAGCTCCCGCTCGCCGTCGCCGTCGCCCGGGCCGTCGAGGACGGCCGGCTGCGCTGGGACTCCCCGGTGACCGTCGACGCCCGCAACGGCACCCTGAACGACGCGCCCTCGCCGATGCTGGCCGGATACCGGACCGACGTCGCCGAGCTGGTCACGTTCATGCTCCAGCGCTCCGACAACGTAGCGACGAACCAACTCTACGACGTCCTCGGACGCGAGCGCGCGACCGCCGACGTCCATGCGCTCGGATTCGAGCAGACCTTCTTCCGCCGCAAGCTCTCCGGGGCCGACCCGTTGATCGACGACCCCGAGGCGACGGGCCGCAACAGCCACCCCGCCGCCGAGTGCGCCGCGCTGCTCGCCGCGCTCGACGCCGGCCGGCTGCCGCAGTCGCAGCGGCTGCGGGAGATCCTCGCGGTCTCGTGGTGGGACGTCAAGCTCAGCGGCGGGCTCGAGCCGGGCGACGTCTTCGCGCACAAGACCGGCGACACGGATTCGGTCTCGCACGACGCCGGCATCCTCAGGCTCGCCGGTGGCGCGCGCTGGGCGATCGCGGTCTACACGGAACTCCCCAGCCGCAAAGAGAACGATCAGCGCTTCGGAGCGTTCATGCGCTCGCTCCGACCTCATCTGCTGAACAAGCGCGGTCC
>DASYFS010000289.1:0-3700 GCA_036498305.1 Candidatus Elarobacter sp.
GCGGACGACGACGATCCGCGGCAAGCCCGCCAAAGCGCGCCGCGACCGCATGCCGAAGCGCTGAGGCTTACGCGGCGCGCGTGACCGAGGTGACGCGCACGGTTTGCCGGGCGTCGAAGCGGCCTGGGCGGTTGCCGATGAACACGCCCGACGTCGGCGCAACGTCCTCGTAGTCCCGCCCGACCGCGACAACCAAATACCGCCAGTCGGTTGCGCGCCCCACCGTCGGGTCGAACGAGAGCACGCGCGCAGCTTCTCCGCGCGCCGGGACGAGAAACTCCACCCACGCGTGTGTCGCGCCCTCGCCGAGCAGATGCCCCGAGACGTAGCGCGCGCGCAGCCCGCAGGCGCGCGCAAGCGCGATTACGACGTGCGCGTAGTCCTGACAGACGCCGCGCCCGATGCGGTATGCGACCGACGCCGTGGTGAAGATGTCGGTCACGTTCTTCGTGTAGATCATCGTCTTGTGGACGAAGCGCACGATCGACTCGGCGAGCTCCGTGGCGTCGGGGTGGAGCGCGCGCAGCGCCGCGGCGGCGTCGGCGAGGGCTTCGTCGACGCGGATCAGCCGGCGCGTACCGTCGAGCGCGCGATCGCGCAGCGCGGCGCCGTCGACGACGTGCGGGCCCAAGCGCGCGTCGCGCACAACGGTCGAGGAGAGCGAGAAGGCGAGGCTGTCGCGGACGTACGGCGCGGCGATCGCGACGACGTCGTTTCCGAACGCGTCTGGGCGCCGCCGCGCCGGAAGGTCGGGCGCGACGACGAGCTCATGGGTGAGTCGTCGCTGGTCCCCGTGCGACGTTCGCGGCGAGATGATGAGGCGGTGGCGCACGTCGTGGATCGGCTCGGCGTAATCGTACCGGATCGTCTGCTCGATCCGGTAGGTCGCCGACGTCACGCTCGTCCAGTCCACGGATTCGTCGCTCACTCTATCCTCTTATCGGCGCGAACGGTCATCTCGTGTAACGTCGCGGGGCCGTAGGTCGTCACCATCGCGACGTCGAGCGCGTCGCGACCGCGCGCGATCACGACCCGGCCGCGGCGGCGGCGATTGTTGCGCGGATCGAACGTCCACCACGCGCCGCCGAGATAGGCCTCGAACCAGGCGCAGAAGTCCATCGGCAACTCGGCCGGGGGGACGTCGATGTCGGGGAGGTAGCCGAACACGTAGCGCGCCGGGATGTTGAGCGCGCGCGCGAACGTCACCGCCAGGTGGGCGAAGTCCCGGCAGACGCCGGCGGCCTTCTCGTAGACGTCCACCGCGGTCGTGTCCGGTGTCGACGACCCGTAGCCGAACGTGACGTGGCCGTGCACGAAATCGCAGATCGCCTGCACGCGCGCCCAGCCCGGCGGCGTCGCGCCGAAGAGCTCCCACGCACGATCGCTCAGCACGTCGGAGAGACAGTACCGGCTCGGCAGCGTATAGAGCAGCGCTTCGTCCGGCAGCGCTTCGACGGGGAGTTCGACGGCGTGCGGCGCGTAGCCGTCGAGCTCGCCGGCGATCTCGACCGTCGCATCGTAGCGGAAGCGCAGCCGGCCGGGTCCGACGTTGATCCGCCGGCAGATGTTGCCGTAGAGATCGACGTAGTCGTGAAACGGGATCCCGGGCTCCGACACCCAGCGCTCTTCCACGACGCGCTGCTCGTCGGTCGAAAACGGACGAACGAGGACGACCGCCGGCGTCGTCGCCTGGGTCTCGTAGTCGAACTCGCAGCCGACGTCGACCTTCACCGCCGGGAGCGTTCCCAGCCGCGATCGGTCACCCTTTCACCAAATGGACGGTCAGCGTCCGGTGAGCGCCTCGTGCATGGCGAGCCAGTCGTCGAGCTCGTTGAGCGCGTACGCGCGCCTGATCTCCTCCGGCACCAAGGGGCCGAGCCGCGCGCGGCGATCCGGCAGCATGGTGTCGGGGAGATCCGCGCCTTCGATGCGCGCGTTGATCGTCGCGACCGTTTCCGGCGTCAGCGAGGCCGCGTGCTCGCGGACCCACGCTTCGCAGGCGAGATAGTGGGGGCGCTCGCTCTCGACGTACGCGATGAACGCCTCGGTGTCGATGCCGAGCGTCGTCGTCACGAACTCGTCGAAGCCGCCGTGACCGTGACGATAGCCCTCGGGAAGCCGGCCCAGACTGTGCAGCACGAGCTTGAGCCACAGCCGCGGGAGATGCTTGACGCCGAGCGGACCGGCGACGTTCGAGCTGAGGACGGGGACGATCGGTTCGGTCGCAGTCGTCACGTGAGCGCTTGATACACCATCTGCCGCAACAGGGAGCGATAGCGGACGCGGACCGCCGGCGCCTGCAGCATCAGCACCGCGACGATCCGTTCCAGCGGGTCGACCCAGAAGTACGTTCCGGAGAGGCCGCCCCAGTGGAAGTCACCGACGGAGCCGGGATTCGGATTGCGACCCGGCTCGACCCGCACGCTGACGCCGAGCCCCATCCCTTGACCGTACTCGGGGAAGGGCGCGGTGACGCCGAGCTCGGTCGAGAACGGGCCGTACCGCACTCCGGGCGGGAGGTGGTCGCTCGTCATCAGCGCGACGCTCTTGCGGCCCAGGACGCGCACGCCGTCGAGCACGCCGCCGTTGAGCAGCATCTGGGCGAAGCGGCCGTAGTCGGTCGCGGTGGTGAGGATCCCGCCGCCGCCGGAGAACCAGCGCGGCGGCGCCGCGGGATCGTAGAGGAAGGTCAACGGGGGTTTCTTTCCGGTCGCCGGATCGGTCTGCGTCTCGGCGAGCCGCGACGGATCGGCGAGCCGGTAGCCCGTGTCCCACAAGCCGAGCGGACCGGTGATGCGCTGCGCGAGCAACTCGTCGTACGGCATCCCGGCGACGACCTCGCAGACCGCGGCGAGCACGTCGGTCGACATCCCGTACTCGAACGTCGTCCCCGGCTGATACGCGAGCGGCAGCGCCGCGAGCTTCTCCATCATCTCCGCGTTCGTCTGCGAGAGAGGAATCACGTCGGCGGCGCGATAGGCGCGCTGCACGAGCGAGTCGCCGAACGCGCCGTACGTGAAGCCCGCGGTATGGCGCATCAGGTCCTGAATCGTGATCGGACGCTGCGCCGGCTCGATGCGCAGCCGCGGCTCGCCGCGCTCGTCGAGCTCTTCAACGCCGACCTGAACGTTCGCGAATGCCGGGAAGTATTTCGCCAGCGGTTCGGCCAGCTGCAGCAGCCCGTCGTCGACCAGCGAGAGCGCGACGGCGACGGTGATGGGCTTGGTGATCGAGGCGCCGCGGAATACCGCGTCGATCGGCATCGGAGCGTCCAGGTCGCGGTCGCGATGCCCGAGCGCCGTAAGGCACGCGACCTTGCCGTGGCGAGCGACGAAGATCACCGCGCCCGGGATCTCGCCGGCGTCGACGTCGCGCCGGAACCGCGCGACGAGCCGTTCGAGCCGGTCGGCGGCGAACCCGACCTCTTCCGGGGCGGTCGCACGGGGCAGGCCGGACGGGATGCCGGCGTCAGGTAAGATCGCGCTCACGCCCGTTTCGAACCGGCCGGGTCGCGCGGTCGTTGCGGGACGCGGCGAAGTCGCCGCGCGGCGATTGCCCCCGCACGTATTTGTTGCCACGGCGGGGGCGCCGGCCGCTGTTCCCGCTCGGCCTCGTTCTTCGGCGGCATGTCCCTGTTCGTAGCACAAAGGGGGGGCGGGAAAATACCTCCGTTCGGGCGATAGCGCGGGCGTGCGATGAT
>DASYFS010000290.1:0-3244 GCA_036498305.1 Candidatus Elarobacter sp.
TCGCGTTTCCGGACGGCGACCTGAAGCGCTCGTTCTGGATGAAGAACACGATCGCGGCGCTCGACATGATCTTCGTCAACGGCGACGGGACGGTGACGGCCGTGGCCGCCGACGTCCCGGCGACCGCCCCGGGGACGCCCGACGAGCAGGTGGCGCGGCGCGACGGGACCGGACGCTACGTGATCGAGCTGGGCGCCGGCGAAGCGGCGCGGCTCGGGATCGCGGCGGGAGAGCGGCTGTTCATCCCGGCGGTCTCCGCGCGCTGAGCGCGCGGGCGGCGGCGCTGGTCGCCCTCGTCCTGGCGACCACGGCGCAGACGCCCTCGGGCGAGGTGATCGTCGGCCGCGCCAAAGCGGCGTTCCGTGCGCACGAGCGTCCGCCGTACGTGGTCTACGTCGTCGAGCGGCGCGACGAGGTCCGCGGCGGCCCGGACCTCCAGAACAGCTACGATCTGAAGGTGTGGCTGCGCAGCGCCGACCGTTCCGCCCTGACGCGCCGGCTGTGGCGCGGCGTCGCGTACGGGCCGATGGAGCACATCACCGTCGCGTTCGACGCCGAGGTCGATCCGGGGCCGCCGACCGCCGACGTCTTCGAAGCCCGCACCTTCTCCGCCGCCGCGACGCCCGCTCCGCAGGAGTCGGCGCCGGGACCGCCGATCATCGGCGATGTGCGCGTCGTGCGCGATTTCGATTACACGGTGCGGCGACTGCGGCGCGAGGGCGCGGCGTGGCATCTTTGGCTCGAGCCGAAGCGCGATCCGCTGCGCAACCGGATCGACGAGCTGTGGATCGACGCCGCCAGCGACGACGTCGAGCGCATGCGCGTCCGCGACCACCTCTACCTCGGCCTGGGCGGCAACGCGCTCGACGAAGAGCTCGACGTGCGTTTCACGCTGCGAAACGGCCTTCCGGTGATCGCCGCGATCGACGGCGTCACCGCCGGCGGCGAGTACCGCACGCGCTTCGAATATCGCGTCGAGTCGTTCCCCGCGACGCTCCCCGCCTGGTACTTCCGCCCCGAACAGTACGGCGCGCATCGCGCCGAGGCGCCGGAATGAGCGCGTTCGATGCGGCGGTCTGCGCCGCCGCCGACGCCGTCGTGCAGCCGGTCTGGATCGTCGAGCCCGATGCGTCGCGCGAATGGTTCAACGACGGCTGGTACCGCTACACCGGCCTCACGCGCGATGCCGCGCCGCCGATCCTAGGGACGGCGTGGACGGGCGTCGTCCACGTCGACGACGCCCCCGCGGTCTACACCGCGCGCCGGGACGCGCTCGAGAGCGGGAGCGCCTACGCGGTTTACGCGCGGCTGCGCGATGCGAGCGGCGGCTACCGCCGCTTTCATCTTCAGGCGGTTCCGGTACGCGAGAACGGCGGGATCGCGCGCTGGGTCGGGAGCGCGACCGACGTCGAGGACCGCAAACGCTCGGAAGAGCAGAGCGCCGAGATCGAGCGGCTCGGCGAACGGCTGCAGTTCGCGGCGCGCGCCGGCGACGTTCTCAACGAGTCGCTCAACGTCGAGGCGACGCTCCAGCGGCTCGTCGATCTGATCGTCCCCAGCCTCGCCGACTGGGCCGGGATCGACCTGATCGGCGAGGACGGACATCTGCGCGCCGCGGCGATCGTCCACGCCGATCCGGCGCGCGCGCCGCTGGTCGAGCAGATGCGCGGGAAGTCTGCCGCCCGCCCCGAGGTCGAGCCGCTGATCGTCGAGGCGCTGGAGAAGCGCCGCGCGCACATCAACCGCACGATCGATCCCGACGTGATCGCGCGCGTCGCGCCGCCGGAGCTGTTGCCGATCCTGCTCGCGCTCGCGCCGCACTCGTCGATGACCGTCCCGCTGCGCTCGCCGGGCCGCACGCTGGGTTCGCTGGTCGCGTACTGGTCCGAAACGGATCGCACCTACGAGCAGGACGACATCCCGCTGTTCGAAGATCTCGCGCGCCGCGCCGCGATCGCGATCGAGAACGCGCAGCTCTACGAGCGGGAGCACCTCGTCGCGCAGACGTTCCAGCGCGCGGCGCTCCCGGTCTCGCTCCCCGAGGTCCCCGGCGTCGCGTTCGACGGCGTCTATGTGCCGGCGCGCGTCGACGCCAAGGTCGGCGGCGATTGGTACGATGCGCTGCGGCTCTCCGACGGCCGCGTCGTGATCTCGATCGGCGACGTCGCCGGTTCTGGGCTCGAAGCCGCGGTCATCATGGCGGCGATGCGGCAGATCGTGCGCGGCGTCGCGCACGTCTATCCCGATCCGGCGACGATGCTCGACGCCGCCGATCGCACCTTGAAGGCCGAGCATCGCGATAGCATGGTCACCGCGTTCGTCGCGGTGTACGATCCGATCGGCGGAAAGCTGTCGTACGCCAACGCCGGCCATCCGCCGCCGCTGATCCGCTTCGCCGACGGCAGCGTCGACGCGCTCTCAGGCCGCGGCCTGCCGCTCGGACTGCGCGATCGCACCGACGTCGACGGCGGCGTCGTCGCGATCGACGACGGCGCGCTGCTCGTCTTCTACAGCGACGGCCTTACCGAGTCGACGCGCGACCCCGTTGAAGGCGAGCAGCGGCTGCGCGCGATCCTCGCCCAGGACGACGTCGTCGCTCCGGGTCCGACGGCGCGGCGGATCTTCGACGAGATGCTGCGCGAAGGCGCGCACGACGACGTCGTCATCCTCACCATGCTCGTCGGCGGACCGAGCGCCGTGCAGAAGAGCTGGACGTTCGACGCGCGCGACGCGGACAGCGCGCGCAGCGCGCGCGTCTCGTTCGTCGAGATGCTGCGCGACGCCGGCGTGGCGACGAACGACGTCTTCGCCTCCGAGCTGATCTTCGGCGAGCTGCTCGGCAACGTCGCACGCCACGCTCCGGGACAGATCGCGATCGCGCTCGAGTGGGACGCCGGCTCGGCGCCGGTGCTGCACGTCCTCGACGACGGTCCCGGCTTCACGGTCGTCCCGCGGCTGCCGTCCGACACGCTGAGCGAGCGGGGCCGCGGGCTCTTCCTCGTGTGGTCGCTGGCCGAGGAGTTCAACGTCACCCGCCGCGACGGAACCGGCTCGCACGCCCGGGCGGTACTGCCCGCTACGCGCCCGCGCGGCTAAGGCTCCGCAACGAATCAACCCTGCTCCGGGTTGTGATCCCGGTGCCCGAGCTCCCCGAAGTCGAGACGATCGCGCGCGGCCTGCACAAGGCCGTCACCGGCAAGACGATCGCCGCGGCCGCCGTGACGATGCGGAAGATCGCCGTCGC
>DASYFS010000291.1:0-5247 GCA_036498305.1 Candidatus Elarobacter sp.
GGCGGATCGTGCAGTTCGTCCGACTGCGGAATCGCGGCGAAGCCTGATCGCGTGATCGCGGCGCTCGATCACCGCGACGCGGGCGCGGCGATCCGCCGCCTTGCGACGCCCAACGCCCTCGCGCTGCTCGGCGATCAGCTGCTGGGGATCGTCGACACGATCGCGATCGGTGCGCTCGGCGCGGCGCCGCTCGCCGCGCTCACCGGGGCGGCGGCGGTCTTCATGGTCCTCGCGGTGGGGATGTATGCCTGGGCAACCGGCGTGCGGATCGTCGGCGCGCAGGCGATCGGCGCCGGCGAGAGCGAGCGCTTCGGGACGATCGTTCGCTCCGCTGCCGTCGTGCCGCTCGCGATCGCCGTCGGCGCCGCGCTGGTGACGATCGTCGTCGCGCGGCCGCTGCTGCATGCGATTCTTCCGGCCTCCGCACCGCTCGATGCCGCCGCAAACTACCTCATCCTGCGCAATCTCTGCCTGCCGATCATGGTGGTCAGCACGCTGTTGATCGTCGCGTGGGCGACGGCAGGCGACTCGCGCTTGGGATTGCGCGTGCTCATCGCGATCAACGTCATCCACGTTCCGCTCGTCTTCGTGCTCGCGCTGGGCGCGGGAACGCATCATCCGTTCGGCGTCACCGGCGCCGGGATTTCCTCGCTGATCGCGGAGTTCGCCGGCCTGTGCTACGCGCTGTGGGCGACGCGCCAGCGGCCGCACTACCGCATCTTCTCCTCGTGGCGCGTCGAGGGCGCGCTGATCCGCCTTACCGCATGGCTGAGCTGGCCGGAGTTCGTCTTTCTCGTGCTGCAGCTGCTCCCCGATCCGGTTGCGATCGCGCTGCTCGCGCCGGCCGGCACCGAAGCGGTCGCGGCGTTTCGGGCGCTATCGCTCGTCAACGACGCGACGTGGTCGCTGCCGGGGTCGCTCGGCGACGCGGCGGAGATTATCGTCGGGCAGCGGATCGGGGCACGCGACTACGACGGCGCGAAGGCGTTCACGCGCGACGCGCTGCGAATCGCGCTGCAGGTCTGCGGCGGGATCGGCCTACTGGTGGCGCTCCTGGCGTGGCCGCTGGCGGCGCTGTTCACGCTGAACCCGGCACTGGCGTCGGTCGCCGCGCTGCCGCTCGCGCTGCAAGTCGGACTCACGCTCCCCCTCAAGGGCTGGGCGATGACGATCCTGGCACCGATCCGCGCCGCGGGCGACACGCGGTTCGTGATGCTGATGGGCATCGTGATGACGGCGATCGCGGTCGGCGGGATCGCGCTCGGCCTGCGCGTGTTCCACCTCGGCCTGTTCGCGGTGCCGCTCGGCTGGGTGTGCGGCTGGATCTTTCGCGGGATCGTGACGACCGCGCGGCTGCGCAGCGGCGACTGGGAGCGCCGCCGGCTCAGCGCGTGACGCGAGCCTCGTCGACGTCCATGATCTCGAAGTAGGTCTTCAGATCCGGACGATCGTTCATGATCGGATGGTTCCGCTTGACGATTTCGAGATACTCGGGCGCGAGCCGGTACGGGCCGAGCCCTTCGATCTTCGCGTTGAGCTCCTCGACCTTCGCCGGGTCGAGCTGCTCGCGCAGCCACGCCTCGACGTCGGCGTCGTCGTTCGCCTCGGCAACCTTGGCGCGAAACGCTTCCATGTCGATCCCGGCGCGCTTGCAGATCCAGGCGGAGAGGCCGTCGGCTTCGTTGAGGTAGACCCCCATCTTGCCGCCGGGCTGCTCGGCGCGCAGCTTGTCGATCGTGCGCGGCATGAAGTAGAGGCCGGCGAGCTTTTCGCGCGGGCTGCGCGGAAACTGCTTCTCGAGGTCGAGCGGTCCCATCGGTTCTTCTCCTTCGCTGCGGTTCAGCGGCTGAGGTAGCGCTTGCGGAGCTCGTCGAGGATGACGGCGAGCAGGATCACGACGCCCAGGACGATGAGCTGCGTGTACGACTCGACGTGCAGCAGGTTCATCACGTTGTAGAGCACGCCGATCAGCAGCGCGCCGAAGAACGTCCCGACGATCGAGCCGCGGCCGCCCATCAGCGACGTCCCACCGACGACGACCGCGGCGATCGCCTGCAGCTCGTAGCCGGTTCCGTTCTGCGGTGCGCCCGAGGCAAAGCGCGCGGTGAGCAGCAGCCCCGCGATCCCCGCGCAGCCGCCCGAGATCACGTAGACGAGCGTCTTCACGCGGCCGGTCGCGATCCCGGCGAGGCGCGCCGCCTCCTCGTTGCCGCCGAGCGCGAGGACGTAACGGCCGTATGCGGTGCGGCCCAGCACGATCGAGAACACGATCGCGACGACCGCCATCACCAGCACCGCGTACGGGATGCCGGGGAAGCCGGGGATTCCGCTGAGCAGATAGCCGGTGCCGAGCCAATCGAACGCGTTGCTCGCGCCGAGCGGAATCGGCTGGCCGTGCGCCAGGATGAACGCGACGCCGCGCGCGACCTGCATCATCGCCAGCGTCGTGATGAACGGCGGCAGGCCGAGCTTGACGACCGGAAGAGCGTTGATGTAGCCGGCCAGACAGCCGACGCCGACCCCCGCGACGAGCGTGACGACGAAGTTCCCGGCGCCGCCGAACGGCAGCGCGTTGGAGACCTGCGCCATCACGACGCTGGTCAACGCGATCAACGAGCCGACGGAGAGATCGATCCCGGCGGTGATGATGACGAACGTCTGTCCGACCGCCATGATCGCGTTGACGGCGATCTGGCGCAGGATGTTCGTGATGTTCCCGGCGGCGAGGAAGTCGCCGTGCGCGAGGACGTTGACGACTAGGACGACCGCAATGAACGCCGCTGCGAGGATCACCGTGCGCAGCGTCGCGGACCGCCGCTTCTTCGCGGCGGCCTCGTCGGCGCGCGCGTCCATGACGGCCTTGACTTCGGCCGCGGGCTTCGCCTCCGCCATCAGGCCGCGACCCCGGCCGCGACGGCGATCACCTGCTGCGGCGTCGCTTCGCCGCGCGCGAACTCCGCTCGAATCGTCCCGCCGCGCACCACCAGCACGCGATGCGACATCCCGAGCACTTCGGGCAGCTCGCTCGACACCATCACGATCGCGGCTCCCCGCTTCAACAGCTCCACCATCAACCCATAGATCTCGGCCTTCGCGCCGACGTCGATGCCGCGCGTCGGCTCGTCGAAGAGAAACGCGCGCGCGTGACCGATCAGCCACTTCGCCAGCACGACCTTCTGCTGATTGCCGCCCGAGAGGTTGCGGACGATCTGCTCGCTGGACGGCGTGCGGATGCGCAGCTCGGCGATCTCGGCGTTCGTCGTCGCGGTCTCGGCGCGCTTGTCGATGAACGTGCCGTGCTCGAACATGTCGAGGTGAGCGAGGGTCGTGTTCTCGCGCACGGTCATGCCGAGAACGAGTCCTTGGGCCTTACGGTCCTCGGTGATGAATGCGATCCCGGCTGCGATTGCGTCGGCCGGCGTGCGGACGACGACGCGCTTCCCGTCGATCGCGACCTCGCCGCGCTGCGGTACGTCGGCGCCGGCGATCGCGCGCACGATGTCGGTGCGGCCCGCGCCGACGAGTCCGGCGAGGCCGACGATCTCGCCGGCGTGCACGTCGAAGGCGACATCGTGAACCGGAACCGACCCGTTTGCGGCGAGCTCCGCGACATGGAGCACGACCGGCGCACCGGACGCGACGGGCGGGAGATCGGGGAAGTGGCTCTCTAGCGGGCGACCGACCATGAGGCGGATCAGATCGTCTTGCGGCATCGCCGCCATCGCGCGCGTCTCGATCGCCTTTCCGTCGCGAAGGACGGTGACGCGGTCGGCGATCTCGGGAAGCTCTTCGAGCCGGTGCGAGATGTAGACAAACGCAACGCCCTGCGCCTTGAGCGTACGGATCAGCGCGAACAGCGCGTCGATCTCGCGCTCCGTCAGCGCCGCGGTCGGCTCGTCCATCACGATCAGGCGCGCTTTGCGGGCGAGGCACTTCGCGATCTCGACGAGCTGCTGCTGCGCGACGGTGAGCCGCCGCGCCGGACGGTCGAGCGGCAGCGCGATCCCGAGCTCGGCGAGCACGCGCGCCGCGTCCGCCGCCGCCGCCTTGCGGTCGAGGAAGATCCCGTTGCGCGGCTCGACGCCGAGCAGCACGTTCTCGATCACGCCGAGGTCGGGCACGAGGTTGAACTCCTGGTAGATCATCCCGATCCCGAGCCGCTCGGCGGCCTTCGGCCCGTCGATCTTCACCGTGTGTCCGTCGATCGCAATCTCACCCGAATCGGCCGGCTGCGCGCCGGCGAGAATCTTCATCAGCGTCGACTTCCCGGCGCCGTTCTCGCCGACGAGCGCGTGGACTTCGCCCGCGACGACGTCGAACGAGACGCCGTCGAGCGCGCGCACGCCGGGGAACGTCTTGACGATCTCGTGCATCCGCAGCAGCGGCGATGCTTCGGACTCCGTCACGTGCGTCCGGCCTGCGGGCTCGAGGCGCCCAGCTCGTCGAGCATTGCCACATGCCAAGGACGGTTCAACGCCGCCGCTGCACGGCGCCATGTCGCGAGCGCCGGCTTCAGCGAGCCGCCGATATCGTGGTAGCGAAGGTCCCTCGCGATGCCGATTGCAGTTGCCGGATATCCATCGTCGCACACGCGTTCCATCTGCGCGATGGCGGCGGCGACGTCCGCTTCCGTGGTTGCGAAGCGGTCTAAGGACGGCCGCGACGTTTCGTCGCCGAAAGCGTCGGCCGGCGCCAACACACCGACGCGGTCCGCCGACGGCGAAAAACGGTAACCCGCCGGGATTTGGAACGGGAGCGGAGCCTCACCCGTATACCGGCCGCGCGGTACGGGGTCGTCGAACAGCCCCCACAGCATCACATCGGGCGTATCGTCGTCGTACGAGGCGACGAAGTTCGCGAGCGCGGACGGCAGATCGGCGCCCAAGTCGCAGACCTCTGCGCCGAAGGCCGCCGGGAAGTGCGAGATGAACGGCAACTCGTCGCCGCCCAGCTCCGGCGCTCGCTGGAGCAGCCCGATCGACTCGCCGTCGTTGCCGCTTCCAGCGATGGGAATGTATTCCGGCGGCTCCGTCGAGTACCGAAAGGTGTCACGTGCCGGCAGCGGTGCGTCGAGCATGGCGAGCGCGGGTTCGATGTGCGATTCCAACAGGGCGCGTTCTTGAAACTCTCCGACGTTGGTCTGGTCCGCTGCCAACCACATCGCCAGCCGCGCGATCGACGCCGGAACGGCGGTTCCGTAAAACGTGCGAAGCCGCGCGCGCACGGCTTCGAGCTCACTCACGGCGC
>DASYFS010000292.1:0-8159 GCA_036498305.1 Candidatus Elarobacter sp.
TCACGATGCGCTTCCAGTTCGCGACGCGCGTTATGTCGCGGTTGAGGAACGTCACCCGACCGCTCTCAGGTCGAATGTAGCCGGAGATCGCGTTGAAGAACGTCGTCTTCCCGGCGCCGTTCGGGCCGATCAGCGCGTGGATCGTCCCCTCGCGGACCTGCATCGAGACGTCGTCGACCGCGCGCACGCCGCCGAACAGCTTCGTCACGTTCGCGGCGTCGAGGAGGATGCGATCAGACGACATCGGCAGCCTCGGGCGCGGCGGCCTCGCGCCGGCGCGCAATCAGCGAGGCGAGCGTCCCGAGAATCCCGCGCGGGAAGCCGAGGACGCACGCGACGAACAGCGCGCCGAGGAAGATCTGCCAGAGCGGCGTGATCGTCGAGATGATGTCCTTGCCGATCACGTAGATCGTCGCACCGGCGAGCGGGCCCCACAGCGTCCCCGCGCCGCCGAGAATCATGCTCAGTACGAAGTAGCCGGACTGGTGCCAGTCGAGCTCGAGCGGGTACGCGAAGTTGATCAGCAGCGCGAACAGCGCGCCGGAGAGTCCCGCCATCGTCGCCGAGAGCAGCAGCGCGACGAAGATGAAGCGGTCGCTGTTGAGGCCGAGAAAGCGCACCCGCACCTCGTTCTGCCGGATCGCAACGAGCGTGCGTCCGAACGGCGAGCCGACGATGACGCGGAACGCGAGCAGCGCGGCGACGAAGACCGCCAGCGCGATGTAGTAGATCGTCAGCTCATGGATCGGGATGTGGGTCGGTCCGAACGCCGGCCGGGTGATGTTCATCCCGTCCTCGCCGCCGGTGATGTCGTTCGCGCGGTAGGCGATGAAATAGAAGACTTGCCCGAACGCGATCGAGAGTAGCCCGAAGTAGATCCCGCGCCGGCGCAGCAGAAACGGCCCGAGGATCAGCCCGCCGAGCAGCGCCGACAGCGTCCCGATGATCACCGCCTGCGCGAACCCCACGTTGAAGTACTTCACCGACAGCGCAGCGCCGTACGCACCCAGGCCGAAGTACGCCGCGTTCCCGAACGCGGGCAGCCCCGTGTAGCCGAGCAGCAGGTTCACGCTCATGACGGCGATCGCGGTAATCAGCACTTCGCTGACGATCGAGATGTCGAGGTGGACCATCGGCGCCAACACGGGCGCGAACGCGAAGACGACGATCGCCAGCGCCGAGAGGGCCAGCTCGTTGCGGGCGCTCACCCGAAGATGCCTTCCTCTCCGAAGAGGCCGCGCGGCCGCACCAGCAGCACGATCGCCATAAGGACGTACATCGCGACCTCGCTGGCCGCCGGAATCCAGAGCGTCGTCAGCGAGATGGCGACGCCGACGAGCAGCCCGCCGACGATGCTGCCGAACAGGCTCCCCATCCTGCCGATGATCACCGTAACGAACGCCGGCATCAACAGCGCGTTGCCGCTGGTCGGCGCGAGGCCGAGCATCCCCGCGGCCAGCACGCCGGCGATCCCGGCGAGGAAGATGCCCAGCCCGAAGTTGACGGCGTAGAGCACTTGCGTGTTGGTTCCCAGCGCCGCGATCATCTCCGTATCCTGGACCGCGGCGCGCAGCCGCAACCCGAACCGCGTGCGGGTGAGGAACAGCGCGAGCAGCACCATCGTCACCAACAGCACGATCGCGATGAAGATGCGGAACGTCGGGAACTGCATGAAGCCCAGACTCGCCGCGCCGGCGAGCGACGGCGGCGGCGAGAACGGAACGCCGTTAGGGCCCAACACCAGGCGGAACACTTCCTCGGCGACGAGGGAGAGCCCGAAGGTCATCAGCAGGCTGTAGAACGGCTCGCGTTTGTAGAGCGGACGCACCAGCGTCCGCTCTACAACGATGCCGACGAACACCGCGATCAGCGGCGCGATCACCAGCGCCCACCCGAACGGGACGTTGCGCAGCACCAGCGAGTACGCAAGGTACCCCGCCAGCGTCATGAAGCTCCCGTGCGCCATGTTGATGGTGCCGGTAAGGTTCATGATCAGCGAGAGCCCGATCGCGACGATCGCGTAGAACGCGCCGAGAACGAGCCCGTTGAAGAGCTGCGGGCCGACGTGCTCGATCACGCGCGAGCTACGACGGGTAGCCGAGCTTGCAGACCTTCTCCTTCTCGGCGATCGACTGTTCAACGGCCTCGCCCGCTTGGATGTCGGTCACGTCGAACAGATCGTACTTGTCTCCGGGCGTCCCGTTCGGCCGGATCTTCGCAACCCACATCGGCCAGATCAGCTGATGATCTTCCTTGCGGTAGTAGGCTTGACCGTTGAAGATGGAGGTGAAGCGGACGTTCTCGATCGCGTGCGCGATCTTGACCGGCTCGAGCGACTTCGCCTCGGCGACCGCGGTCAGCAGCCGGTCGAGCGTGACGTAGCCGAAGCAGTTGCGCGCCGTCGGCGGACGGCCGTAGCGCTTCTCACTCTCGGCGACGAACTGCTGCGCGACCTTGTTGTTCTTGCCCAGGGTCTTGTCGCTCTTGTAGTACCACTCGATCCCCCAATAGCCGCCGCGCGCTTCGGGCGGGAGGCCGAGGAGCGGCTCCAGCTCGACCTGCGGACCGCCGACCGGGTACTTCTTGAGCAGCCCGAACTGGTTCATCTGCTTGAGGCAGTTCGTGTAGTCGTCGCCCTGTACGAGCACGAGAATCAGCGTCGGCTTCGCGGCGTCGATCTTCGTCAGGTACGAGCTGAAGTCGGTCGTGCCGAGCGGCGTCAATTCGTTGCCGACGATCTCGCCGCCGATCCGCGCGAGGACGTCTTTGAATCCCGTCTCGAGCGCGTGGCCGTACGCGTAGTCGGGGGTGATGAGGAACCAGCGTTTTCCAAAGCGTTTCGCGAGCGAGTAGCCCGTCGCGTGCGTCTCCATCCAGGTGCTGTGACACGTGCGGAAGACGTTCCAGTGACAACTCTTTCCGGTGACGTCGTCGGTGTGGCCGCCGGAATCCATGAACAGCGTCCCGGTCGATGCTGCGACGCCGGCGACCGAGAGCGAGACGCCGCTCGACACTGTCCCGACCAGCGCCGCGACCTTGTCTTGGTTGATGAGCTTCTTCGCCTTCTGAGCGGCGACGCCGGGGTCGTTCTGCTCGTCTTCCCGGACCAGCTCGACCTTGCGGCCCAGGACGCCGCCGCGCTTGTTCCAGGCGTCGAGCGCCATCTCGAAGCCGTGCGTCTCGTTCTCCGCCGGTCCGGCGTAGACGCCGGTGTACGGTTCGAGCAGGCCGATCTTGATCGTGTCGGCAGCTTCGCCGATGCGGGGCAGGTAGGCCGGGATCCCGAGCGCGGCTGCGGTGCCTGCACCGGCCAGCGTGACGAACGACCGACGGTTCAAAACCGGACGAGTCATGGCAACTCCTCTCGAGCGCAAAGGGCGCGGTTTCGCGCCTATTCCGACAAAAGTCGATCGCTCCCCCGCGCTAGCGGTTCAGGGATGGGGAGAACGCCGGAGCTCTAGAGAATCCTCACTCGATATGTCATCCACGGTGGTCAACCCGGGGCTCGAAGGCGTCGTCGTCGGCGAGACCGTCCTCAGCAACGTCGAAGGGGAGGCGGGCCGGCTCACCTACCGCGGTTACGACATCCACGATCTCGCCGAGCACGCCAACTTCGAGGAGGTCGCGCACCTGCTGCTCTTCGGGCAGCTTCCGACGGAACGCGAGCTCGCCGATTTCCGCGCCCGGCTTGCGGCGCGGCGGCTGCTCCCCGAGGGCCTGATCGCGATTCTGCGCGAGATCCCCGTCGACGCGTGGCCGATGGACGTGCTGCGCACCGGCGTCTCGGCCGTGAGCCACTTCATCCCGCACCGGCCCGACGGCTCCCACGAAACCTCCGTCGACACCGCGATCGACTTGATCGCGAAGTTCCCCTCGATCGTCGCCGCGTGGGATCGCCTCCGTCGCGGGCTCGACCCCGTGAGCGCCGACCCGCATCTCAACACCGCGGCGAACTTCCTCTACATGCGCACCGGTGAGAAGCCGATCGCCGAGGCCGAAAAGGCGCTCGACACCTATCTCGTTCTGCTGGCGGACCACTCGTACAATGCATCGACCTTCTCGGCGCGCGTGACGGCGTCGACCGGCGCAGACATCTACTGTTCGATCACCGCCGCAGTCTCGACGCTCGCCGGCGACCTGCACGGCGGCGCGCCGAGCAAGGTGATGACGCACCTCGAAGAGATCGGCGAGCCGGCCAACGCGGACAGCTACGTCCGCGACCTGCTCTCGCGTCACAAGAAGATCATGGGGATGGGCCACCGCGAGTACAAGATTCGCGACCCGCGCGCCGCGCAGCTCGAGCGCATGGCGCGGACGCTCGCCGAGACCAACGGCACGAAGTGGTACGGCATCGCGCGCGCGCTCGAAGACGCCGCCGACAAGGTGCTGCGCGAAGAGAAGCCCGGGAAGAAGATCTACGCGAACGTCGAGTTCTACACGGCGCCGACGCTGTTCTCGCTCGACATCCCCTCGGACGAGTTCACCTGCATGTTCGCGTGCGGCCGCATCGCCGGCTGGAGCGCGCACGTCCTCGAACAGTTCGCGCACAACAAGCTGATCCGTCCGCAGGCGACGTACGTGGGCCCCGCGGTGCACCCGCTCGAGCCGATCGCGCTGCGCACGAGCGCGAACGGCAAGGCGAACGGCACGTCTTGACCGCACGCCGCGCGCATCACGTCGCGCGTGAGACCAAAGAGACGACGATCGACTGCCGGCTCGACCTCGACGGCGGTCCGATCGCGATCGCGACCGGCGTCGATTTCTTCGATCACATGCTCAACGCGCTGGCAACGCACGGCGGTCTCGGACTCGAGCTGACCGCGCGCGGTGACGGGATGGATCACCACCACGTCGTCGAGGACGTCGGGATCGTCATCGGCACCGCGATCGACGTCGCGCTCGGCGAGAAGCGCGGGATCGCGCGCTTCGGCTCGATCGCCGTTCCGCTCGACGACGCGCTCGTGCAGTGCGCGGTCGATCTCTCCGGCCGGCCGTTCCTGAACTACGACGTCCCGCTCTCGGTCGACCGGCTCGGCGCGCTGCCGACGGAGCTCGTGCCGCACTTCTTCCGCAGCGTCGTGGATCACGGCAACTTCAACCTGCACCTGCTGCGCTGGGCGGGGACGAACAACCACCACCTCTGCGAGGCGGCGTTCAAATCGTTCGCGCGTGCGTTCGCGCAGGCGAAGGCGCTGACGGCGTCGACCGCGATCCCCTCGACGAAGGGCGCGCTCTAACCCGTCGCTTGCCGGTGCTCCGCGGCGCCGGCGAGCATGGAGAGATCGGCCGGGTGGCGCCGCAGCACGGCGCGAACGTGCGCGCCGCCTTCCGGACGCGGACCGACGACGAGATCGTCGACCATCGTCCCGACGAGGAACAGACCGCGACCGCCCTCGGCGTACGCCTCCTCGGGGAGCTTCGCGTTGTGGTGGAAGCCGCAGCCGCCGTCGAGGACGTGAACGACCGCCTCGCCGCAGGTCGGATCGAGCCGCACCTCGGTCGCGCCGGGCGCGTGCCGCACGACGTTTCCGAGCAGCTCGCCGAAGGCGAGCTCGGCCTGAAACCGTGCCGCATCGCCGTAGCCGAGCACCTTGAGCTGTTCGGCGAACTCGCGGCGCAGGCGATGGCCTTCGAGCGCGTTGCGCGCGTCGATCGTCCAGGTCTTCAGACCGTCCGCCGGCCCGATCGGATGATCGATGCCGACGTACAGCAGCGCGATGTCGTCGTGCGCGCGCCGCCCGGCCAGAATCATGTCGCGCATCGTGTGCGCGCCCGCCGCGCCGTCGAGGCGGACGAACGCCTCTTTCACCGCCCGCTCGCCGCGGATGACGTCGCGGTCCGCTTCGATGAGGCCGTCGGTGTAGAGCAGCAGCGCGCTTCCCGCTTCGAGCTGTACGGTGTGGAGCTGTCGCGCGGAACGGACGCCGATCCCGAGCGGCGGGTCGCCGTTCGGCAGCGTCCGCACGACGTTGGACGCGTTGCGCCAGAGCGGCGCAGGATGACCTGCCGACGCGTACGACAGCGTGAGGTCGACCGGGTCGAGCACGCCGACCCAGGCGGTGACGAACGGCGCGTCGTGCGACGCTCCGCCCTCGAGGATCCGCTCGACCGCCTCGAGGATCACGCGCGGCTCCGGGTTGACGCTGGCGACGCCGCGGATCACCTGACGGACCGACGCCATCGTCGATGCGGCGCGCAGCCCGACGCCGGGGACGTCGCCGATCGAGAGGACGACGCGGCCGTCGCGGACGCGGAACGCGTCATACCAGTCGCCGCCGATGTACGGTGCGTGCGGACCCGGCTCGTAGAACTCGTCGAACGTCAGCCCGGGAACCGACAGCGTGATCGGCTGGAGCGCGAGCACCGAGTCGAGCATCTCGGTCTGACCGACCGTTCCGAGCAGCGCATCGAGCTTCGCCAGGTAGCCGTCGCGCTCGGCGCGGCGCGCAAGCTCGGCGCTGGTGCGGGTGCGGTCGAGTGCCGCACCGACCGCGATCGCGAGCGCGGCGAGGCGGTTGCGCTCAGCCTCGCCGAACCGGTCGCGCGCCCCGCCGGTGAGGACCATCCCGAGGTAACCGCTCGAGCGACCGCGCTCGCCGAACTGCGCCGAGACGAAGATTCCGGCGTCGGCCGCCGCCGGTAGGACGTCGATCGATCCCGGGTGCTGGACGACGACCGCTGCGGCCTCGGCGCCGAAAATCGCGGTTGCGGCGGCGACGGCGTGCTCGATCACCAACGGCTCACTCTCCGCCCGCGCCAGGTCGTTCAGGGCGCGGAGGAGGCGGTCGACGTTCGGTTCTGAGCGGGCGAGGTGCATGGTCAAATCCAAGCGGGCGGAAGTCCGGAGACATCCTTCCCGCGAGCGGGCGGCTCTATGCCTCAGCGCGTGGGCCGGATTCGGTAGATCGCCCCGTTCTCGTCGTCCGAGACGAACAGCGAGCCGTCGGGACCGACGGCGACGCCGGTGGGCCGGCAGGCGCGCGAGCCGTCTGCGAGTTGGCAGCCGCTTCCGAAGTCCGTCCACTGCGCCGACGGGTCGCTCCAGTCGACGGCCTTGGCGGCTTCATTGCCATGGAACGCGACGAAGGCGACGCGCGGCGGGACCGGCGGCTGATGCCACGAGCCGTGCAGCGTCACGAACGCGCCGCCGCGGTACGGCGCCGGAAAGGCGTGCGCGCCGCGCTGGTCGGCGGGATAGAACACCGCGCCGATCGGCGTGTCGTAGGCCGGAAAGACGGCCTTCGGCACCACGACCTTCGCGCAGTCGCCGCCCGCGATCGGCTTGCGATTGTCGTAGCACGTCAGCCAGCCGTAGTCGGGCGTCCCCGGGTGCGACGTGACGTCGTCGAAGATCTCGTACGGATGACCGTGCGCGAGATCGTCGCGTCCGGCGACGCCGGCCCAGAGCGCGTCGCCGTTGACGGCCAGCGCGATCGCGTTGCGGATGTCGGTCGCGCGCGGGCGGACGTCTTTGCCGTCGAGGGTCATCGCCAAGACTTTCGCGCGCGTCGCGTCGAGCTCGGGATTGCAGGCGTTGCACGACGAGCCGACGCTCGCGTAGAGCGTGGCCCCGGCGACGGCGACCGTCGTCGTCACGTGATCGCGCGAGACGCCGCTGGTGCGGACCGAGGCGATCTTCTGCGGCGCCGCGCGCGCGGCACGGTCGCCGGCGTGATAGGCGATGCGATAGACGCCGAACTGCGCCACGGCGTAGATCGTCTCGCCGGCGATCGCGACGCCGGCGACGGGCCTGTCGGGGAACGTTGCGAAGGTGCGCGGCGCGCCGGGATTCCCTTGCGCGTCGGGGACGATCGCGAGCGTGTCGCCGAGCGTACCGACGAGCAGGTCGCCGTTCGGCGTCACCGCGAGCTCGCGCGCCCCCGTCACCGTTGCGATCTTCTCGATCGCGAAGCCGCTCGGCACGTGCAGCGCGGCGGTGCTCGGCGCGGCGGCGAGGAGCACCAAGAGCGGCGCGCAGCGGAGCAGCGTTCGCAGGATCAACGCTTCGCCCGTTTCACCGCCGATCCGCTCACGGACGCCGGACGGATGCGATAGATGTTTCCCGTTTGATCGTCGGCGACGAACAGGCTTCCCTGGGCGCCGACGGCGATGCCGGTTGCGCGGCCGATGCGTGCGCCGCTCGCGTCCTGGAAGCCGCT
>DASYFS010000293.1:0-5999 GCA_036498305.1 Candidatus Elarobacter sp.
GTTAGGGTCCCGGGCGCCGTCCGGCGAAAGCGATTTCCATGGGGTTCTCCGCACGCATCCTGCTCGACAGCGTCTCCCCTGCCGGCGTCCGCCTCACCACGATGGAGGTCCGCTACCCGCGCTTCATCCACAGCGAGAAAATGACGCACCGCGTGTTTTCTCGGAACGCCGCGAGCTCTCGCGCGATCCCGATCAAGAAGATGATCGATGCCGTGCGTCAGGATCCGGCGATGCCGATCTGGTGGGGACGCAATCAAGCCGGAATGCAAGCGGCGGTTCAAGTCGACGAAGCCTCGCGACTTTTAGCGGAGCAGGAATGGCGTCGTGCGCTCGACGACGCCCTCGCGCACGCCGAACGGTTGTCGTCCCCCGAGATCAACCTGCACAAGCAACTCGTGAACCGCATACTGGAACCCTTCGCGTGGATCACCGTGATCCTCACGGCGACGGAGTGGTCGAATTTCTTCAGTCTGCGCACGCACGAGGACGCGCAACCGGAGTTGCAGCATATCGCCCGGATGATGCTCGGAGCATATCGCGCCAGCACGCCGCGTCAGCTCGGGATCGGCGATTGGCATACGCCGCTCATCCTCGCCGATGAGGAAGCGTCGCTACCGCTCGACGAGCGGCTGAAGATCAGCGTCGCGCGTTCCGCGCGTGTCTCATACCTGACGCACGACGGCGTCCGCGATCATGCCAAGGATCTCGAGCTGTACGATCGGCTCCTCAGCGGCGGCGGCGGCGGACACTGGTCGCCGTTCGAGCACGTCGCGACGCCGCTCGCCGACGCAACGGCCTGGTCGGGAAACTTCCGCGGGTGGGAGCAGTATCGCAAGCGTTTTGCACAGGAGCACGTCGACGCATTTCCCGACGAGGCGCCGCTCGCGGCGTCGCGCTGAGGCGGTGCGGCGTTTCGTCGTCGCGCTGGTCGCGGCGTGTGCGCTGTTCGCGGGCTGGTCGGCCGCGCCGGCCGAGGCGCGCACGCGGCTCGATGCTCGCGTCGACGCGCTGACCCCGCAGCAGCTCCTCACCCGTAACGCCGCGGTGCTCGTCGATCCCGGCCGGCAGCGGCGCGCGCGCGCGATCGCCGACCTGCGTCACGGCGCCTCGGCGGGTTGGGGGATCGCGCAGATCCTCGCCTTCTGGTGGCTGTGGCGTTCCGGCACCGCGGCACGCATCCGCGACGCGATGCGCCGCCGCACGCGCAGCCGGCTCGCGCACCGCGCCGTCTTCGGCGCCGTCCTCGGCGCGATCGGTCCGCTGGCCGCGCTCCCGTTTGCGCTGGCGAGCTATCGCGTCGGCTTCAACGTCGGCACGACCGACGAGCACCTCGACCAATGGTTTCTCGACTACGCGATTCGCGTGGGGCTCGACGCGCTCGTCGGCGCGATCGTCGTCGCCATCGTGATCTGGCTCGTCGAGAAGGTGCGGGTTTGGTATCTCATCCTCGCAGGGCTCTTCTACGCCGGCGCGATCGTCGCGGTCGCGCTCGCGCCGCTCGCGCCGATCGGGACGCCGCACAAGACGACGCCGCACGCCGTCGCTGCAATCGGTGCCGACGTCGCCGCGAGAGTCGGCGTCCCAGGAACCCCGGTCGTCGTCCTCGCGACCTCGCGCCACGGCAACGAGATGACGGCGCGCGCCGCCGGGATCGGTCCGACGGCGCAGGCCGTGCTCGGCGACGTCACGCTCGTCCACCTCACCCCGCCGGAGCTGCGCTGGGTCCTCGCGATCGACGACGCCCACGTGCTCACGGCCGACGCCTTGCGGCTGACGCTCATCGCGGTGACGCTCTTCGTGCTCAGTGCCGCGATCGCGGTGCTGCTCAGCGATCGGGTCGGCTTCCGCCGCGACGACGACGCGCTCTCACGCCTCGCGCTCGTCGCGACGTTCCTCGGCTGCGTCCTCATCGTCGCGTATCCGATTTACACCGCGTTCTCGCGCAACCTGACGACGCGTGCCGACGGGATCGCGCTCGCCGCGACCGGCGACCGCGCGGCCGCCGTGCGCGCGATGATTCGCTACGCCGACGACGACCTCGCGCCGCTCTGCGACCGGCGCTCGATCCGCTGGTACTTCGACGATCGTCCGGCGCTCGGCGGCCGCATCGCGGGCGCGGCCCGAACCCCCGATCCCTGTCCGGGCGCTACGCGGTAAAGACGGTCCCCGCCACCTGCGTCCCGAGGTGACGCGCGGTCAGGAACTCGACGATCGCGGCGTGCGCGACGCGGCCGTCGCAGATCTGCGCCGCGGCGACGCCGCCGCGGACGCCCAGCGCCGCCGCGCGAACGGCCGCGCGCAAGTCGTTGGGGAGCGTGCGGTCGGCGGCGACGTCGAGCGCCTCCGCCGGCGTGAGCTGGTCGACGAGCAGGTGGGTCTTGGCGTCGACGACCCCGCCGAATTCGTGGAAGAAGATCGCGCGGGCCGCGCCGGTCGCGGTCGCGAGCGCCTGCGCCACGTCGTCGGCGGCGACCGCGACGTCAGTGCCGGTAAACCCGAAGGCGAGCGGCTCGATCACCGGGACGTAGCCCGCGTCGAGCAGGGTCACCAGCAGCTTCGTCTGCACCGCGCCGATCGTCCCGGCGGCGGCGGGGATCATCCCGGCATCCGCGCCCGAGAGGCCGACGGCGGTATCGCCGCTGCGGTTCATCGTGCGGACGACGGCGCGGGCGGCGTCCGCGGTCGGCGCCACGACGACCGGCCGCATCCCGAGGTTCGTCAGGAAGACGAGATCGCCGAAGAACGTGGCGCCGGTCGCGCCGAGCGTCGCGTCGTCGATCCGGATCACCATGGTCCTGGCCTGCAGCTCCATCATTGCTCCTTGTTCCCTTCAACGCACGGTTGCCCGTGCGCGGTTCGGCCAAGGGAGCGCATACCGGGCGAGACCTTAGTCGGAAAACTCCTCGACGTAGAACGTCTCTCCGTCGGCCGCCTCGACCGCCGCGACGCCGAGCTTGCGCTGGTGCCCGTCGACGATGTTGCGGAAGTGCTCGGGGCTGTTGAGGAAGGCGGCGTGGGCGTGCGTCTCGTCGCTGTCGAGGGCCATGTTCTCGGCCGCGTACCGATACGAGAAGCCGGCGGCGCGGAGGCGGTCTTCGTACGTGATCCCGTTCGGATCGGTGTGGCCGAAGTAGCCGCGCTCGGCCATCTGGCGAGCAACCTGCATCGCCATCGCGTCGAGCCGCGGGTCGGGGCGCAGGATCGACAGGCCGCGCTGTGCGCGGACCGCGTTCACATCGGCGAAGAGATCACGTGCTTGGCCGGCGACCGCGCGCGGCACATGCGGATGGATGAACGCGACCTGCACCCAGCCCTCTTGAGCCGCGGACGCGGCCATCGGGCACAGCAGTAACAGGGCGGCGAGAAACGCTCCGGCCCGATGCATATTCCGGTAATCGGAATGCGAGCGTCAGAGTTTAGGTGCTTGCTTGGGGTTCACCAAGTTCATCGCGGCGGTCACACCGTCGCTGCGCCACTTCTCGACCCCGGACGCCGCGCGATCGACGATGTCCGGCAGCTCGCGCTCCTCGTCGGCGCTGAACGGCCCCAGCACCCGATCGATCGCGCCGCTTTCGTGATCGCGGCCGATCCCGACGCGCAGCCGCGGGAAGCGCTGCCCGAAGGCATCGATGAGCGACTTCATCCCGTTGTGGCCGCCGGCGCTTCCCTCCGCCCGCATGCGCAGCGTGCCGAACGGCAGATCGAGCTCGTCGTAGACGACGAGGATCCGCTGGGGCGGGACTTTATAGAAGGTCGAAAGTCCTAACGCCGGGTCGCCGCTGAGGTTCATGAACGACTGCGGCTTGACCAGCACCGTCTTGCGGTCGCGGTCGAGCACGTACAGTGCGTCGCCTTTTTTCTTCCAGTCGCTCAGGCCCCAGCGCCGCGCCACCTCGTCGACGACCATGAAGCCGGCGTTGTGGCGCGTGCGTGCATAGCGCGGGCCGGGGTTCCCGAGGCCGACGACCATCGAGAGCTCGTCGCCGCCGAGCCCGGAACCCACGATCCGGCTGCCGGGAGGTTAGGAGGCCGGTTCGGCGGCTGCGGCCGGCGCAGCGCCTTCGACGGCGGGCGCCTCTTCCGGCGTCTCCGACGCGATCGCGCGCGTGACTTCGACCGAGACGACGATCGTGTCGGGCGGCGTCAGCAGCGTGAAGCCCTTGGGCAGCTCGACCTGCGCGGCGGTGACGTGCTGGTGGATGTCGAGCGGGCCGACGTCGACGGTCAGATGGTCCGGGAGCGCGCTGGCCGGCCCCTTGATGTCGAGCGAGTGCGTCACGACGTCCATGACGCCGCCGTTCTGGGTCACGCCCACCGGCGTCCCCGTCGTGACGACGTGAACGGTCGCGGAGACCGCCTCGTCCTTCGAGACGCGCTGGAAGTCGACGCTGAGCGGCTTGCGGCTGATTGGGTCCGCTTCGATGCGGCGCAACAGCACCGAGTCGTTCGTCCCGCCGATCGACGCCTCGATGATCTTGCTGCGGGCGCCGCCGAGGATGAGGTCGGCGAGCTGCTTCGCGTCGATCGCGATCGGGGTCGAGCTCCCGTGCCCGTAGACGACGCCCGGGACCTTGCCGGCGAGGCGCGCGTGGCGGGCACCGGTGGTGCCGATCTCGGTGCGCGGTTCGAGGACGAGGCGGTCGACTTTGTGCGGTTTAGCCATGATGCGGTGTTTCTTCTATCCTGCCAGAGCGGCGGTGGAGACGACGTCGGGGAGCTCGGTGCCGGCAATCGCGGCAGGCGGAGGTTGGTCGGCCGTCGGCTCGACGTCTTCGGTGCTGAACAGCTCGGAGACCGAGCGGTTGGACGTGATGCGTTTGATCGCATCGGCGAGGATCTGGGCGATCGTCAGATGCTCGACCTTCGGCGACTCGATCGTTCGCGGGATCGTGTTCGTCACGATCACTTTTTTGATGTCGGAGTTCTCGAATTGCTGGATCGCGTCGCCGGCGAAGATGCCGTGCGTCGCCAGCGTGTAGACTTCGGTCGCGCCGCGCTGGCGCAACGCCTCGGCCGCTTTCACCAGCGTCCCGCCGGTCGAGATCATGTCGTCGACGACGACGGCGATCTTCCCCGATACCTCGCCGACGATGTGGGTGACCTCGGAGACGTCGGGCTGCGGCCGCCGCTTGATGATGACGGCGAGCGTCGACTTGAGCCGCTTCGCGAACAGCTCGGCGCGCGGGACGCCGCCGGCGTCCGGCGAGACGACGACGATGCCGTCGCCCTCGAGCTTCTTATCCTTGAGATAGTTGCAGAGCGTCGGCGCCGCCATCAGGTTGTCGACGGGGATGTCGAAGAAGCCCTGGATCTGCGCGGCATGCAGGTCGAGCGTGACGATGCGCTCGGCGCCGGCCCGCTCGATCATGTTGGCGACCAGCTTGGCCGAGATCGGCTCGCGGCCTTTCGTCTTCTTGTCCTGCTTGGCGTAGCCGAAGTACGGGATCACCGCAGTGATCCGGTTCGCCGACGCCCGCCGGAGCGCGTCGATGATCAGGAGCAACTCCATGACCGAATCGTTCACGGTCGCTCCCTGCGGCGAGCGACAGAGCGACTGGACGACGAAGACTTCTGCGCCGCGCACGTTCTCGCGAATCTCGATGCGGCATTCGTCGTTCTTGAAGCGGTCGACGAGCGCGTTTCCGACGCGCGTCTGCATCCGCTTCGCGATCTCTTCCGCCAGTTGACGGTTCGAGGTCCCGCTGAACAACAGGGGCGGCTGGATCACGCGGACTCCTTCTGCCTCCGGAAGCGCCAGAGCGCACAAGGGAAGCCGGGATGAATGCGGCAGGCAAGCCCGGTTGTCCTGGGGCGGAACGGTTCCCGGACGGGCACGGTTGTAGGATTCGTGCCGCGGTTTGAGCTGGTCTCTGCATATCCGTTGGCCGGCGACCAGCCGGCGGCGACCCAGGCCCTAGCCGAAGGCGTACTCCGGGGGGATCGGGCGCAGACGCTCCTGGGGGTCACCGGGTCGGGGAAGACGATGGCGATGGCGCGGG
>DASYFS010000294.1:0-2795 GCA_036498305.1 Candidatus Elarobacter sp.
CGAATACGGCCGCCGCTACGAGCGCAGCGACGCGCTGCTGCACATCGCGCTCGGGATGCGGGCGCCCTGGCCGCTCGCCTTCGCGCTCATCCTCCTGCCGCGGGCCGTGCGCGATCGGGGCTATCGCTGGATCGCGCGCAATCGGTATCGGTGGTTCGGCCGTAACGACGTCTGCGCGCTGCCGTGATCCAAACCGGCGCGATGGAGTGGCGCGACGCGCTGTTCCTCCACTGGCCGGTCGAGACATCGGCGCTCCAGCCGCTCGTTCCGCCGAGCGTGACGCTGCAGACGTACGACGGCGCGGCGTGGATCTCGATCGTCGCGTTCGTGCTCGCCGCTGCGCGACCGCCGCGCGTCCCCGCCGTGCTGGGATTTCCGGCGTTCGGCGAGATCAACGTCCGTACGTACGTCGGCGCGGACGGGCGCGACGGGGTGTGGTTCTTCAGCCTCGATGCGGGGAGCAGGCTCGCGGTCGAGGCCGCGCGGGCTGCGACGAACCTGCCGTACTTTCGGGCGCGGGTGCGGTGGCAGCGCGCTAACGATCACGTGCAGTGGGAGTCGGAGCGGCACGACCGGCGCGCGCCCGATGCCCGCTTTGCCGCCGACGCGCGCTTCGGAGGGGACGTGCGGATCTCGGCACCGGGGACTCTGGATGCGTTTCTGGTCGAGCGGTATTCGCTGTTCGCGGTGAACAGGCGCGGGCAGACGACGCGGATCGATGTGCGGCATCAGCCGTGGCTGCTGCGAAACGCGTCGGTGACGATCGCAGCGAACACGTTGCTGTCGGCGGCTGGGATCCCGGTTGGGACGGAGCCGTTGGTGCACGTGTCGCCAGGCGTTTCAGTCCGCTCGTTCGGCCCCACCGTGCTCCGTCATGGCGAGCTTGTCGAGCCACCCTCGTTATCGCGCTGAGCGTAGTCGAAGCGCGAGCCGTCACCGCGACCAGCGAGATGCGGGGTCGTCACTCGACTTCGCTCGTGCCGACGACGGGGGTCCCTCGACACGCTCGGGATGACGGGTTAGAGCTTGCCCAACAGGGAGCGGCTGATGACGATCTGCTGGATCTCCGAGGTGCCTTCGTAGATCTCGGTGATCTTGGCGTCGCGGTAGTAGCGCTCGACCGGGAACTCCGTCGTGTAGCCGTAGCCGCCGTGGATCTGCACGGCTTCCGCAGCGTGCTCGCGGGCTTTGGTCGATGCGAAGAGCTTTGCTTTCGCGGCCTCGACCGCGTAGGGCCGTCCCGCCGCCGCCAGCGACGCGGCGCGATACACGAGGAGCCGCGCGGCGTCGAGATCGGTCGCCATCTGCGCGATCTTGAAGGCGACGCCTTGGTACGCGCCGATCGGCTTGCCGAAGGCGACGCGATCTTTCGCGAACTGCACCGAGGCGTCGAGGCACGCACCGAGGATCCCCAGCGCCTGCGCCGCGATCCCGATCCGTCCGCCTGAGAGCGTCGTGAGCGCTTGCGTCAGCCCGGTCCCTTCGTCGCCGAGCAGCGACGACGCCGGAACGTGGACGTCGTCGAAGGCGAGGTCGACGGTGTTCGAGGTGTGGATGCCGAGCTTCTCGGTGACCTTCTCGACGGTGATCCCCGGCGTCGCCGTGTCGACGAGGAACGCGCTGATCCCGCGCGCGCCGGCGCCGCCCGTGCGGAACATCGCCATGACGACGCCGGCCTGACCGCCGTTGGTGCACCACTGTTTGCGGCCGTTGAGCACGTACTCGTTGCCGGCACGCCGCGCGGTCGAACGAATCGCAGCGGCGTCGGAGCCGGCGTCGGACTCGGTGAGGCCGAAGCCTGCGATCACGTCGCCGGTCGCGAGCGGCTCGAGCCACCGCGCCTGCTGCTCGGCGTCGGCGAGCTGCGCGATCGTGCGGCAGATCATGGAGTGCACCGAGACGGTCACCGCTGTTCCCGCATCGACCTTCGCCAGCTCTTCGATGGCGTGAGCGTACGCGACGTAGTCGGCGTCGACGCCGCCGAAGCGTTCAGGGACGAGCATCCCCATCAGGCCCGCTTCGGTGAGCTTCGCGTAGAGCGCGCGCGGGAAGGTGTGCTCGCGGTCCCAGGCCGCGATATGCGGCGCGATCTCGCGCTGGGCAAGCTCGCGCGCGACCTCGCCGATCGCGCGTTGGTCGTCGGTGAGCTCGAAGGCGGTCGTCTGCGACGCGGTCGTCACCGTACCGCGGCGGGGAGCGGCGCGGACGAGCCGTTCGCGTTCGCGGTGTAGTCGTAGAAGCCGCGGCCGCTCTTCTTCCCGTACCATCCCGCGGCGACGTACTGCTTGAGCAGCGGACACGGCCGGTACTTCGAGTCGCCGAAGCCGTCGTGGAGCACGTTCATGATCGCCAGGCACGTGTCGAGGCCGATGAAATCGGCGAGCGTCAGCGGGCCCATCGGGTGGTTCATCCCGAGCTTCATTACGGTGTCGATCGCCTCGACCGACGCGACGCCCTCGTAGAGCGCGTAGATCGCCTCGTTGATCATCGGCATCAGCACGCGGTTCGAGATGAAGCCGGGGAAGTCGCGAACCTCGACCGGCGTCTTGTCGAGGCCCAACGCGAGGTCGCGGACGAATGCGAAGGTCGCGTCGGTCGTTGCGATTCCGCGGATGATCTCGACGAGCTTCATCACCGGGACCGGGTTCATGAAATGCATCCCGACGACGCGCTCGGGCTTCGAGGTCGCGGCGCCGAGAATCGTAATCGAGATCGAGGACGTGTTCGACGCAAGGACCGTCTCCGGCGCCGTGTTGCGGTCGAGGTCGCGGAAGAGATCGAGCTTGAGGTCGAGG
>DASYFS010000295.1:0-8201 GCA_036498305.1 Candidatus Elarobacter sp.
GCGGAAGACGAGATTTGAACTCGCGACCCTCGCCTTGGCAAGGCGATGCTCTACCGCTGAGCTACTTCCGCAAACGAACGCCGGCGCGCGGTGTTCCCCGGCGCTGCGAACGAACCCTCGGAGTGTACCGGAGCACCCCCCGGGCGTCAAGAAGGACTGGCCCTCGCCGGGCGCCCGCCCGCTGCCGCGGGGCGACCCGTAGTTCTACGGACGCCCCGCAGCCGCGCCGTCGGCTACGGTCTGACCATGAACATGACGATCCTGCGCTCTCTCGTCGCGCTGGCGGTCTTCGGCGACCTCGTCCTTGTGGCAACGTCGCTGTTGAGCAAGCCGTGCGGCCCCGAGTTTGCCTTCGAGGGGCTGATCCTGCTCGTGCTAATGACCGCGGCGGTTCCGCTCGTTCTCAGCGCGGGCGTTGCGATCACCGTCGCGTGCATGCTCCCGCGGTGGGCCATTCGTCCGGTGCTGTTGACGCCGCTGCCCGCTCTCGCGATCCTCGCTGTGATCTCGCAGCTTCCTCATGCGCCGATCGGTTCGGTGGGCTGCCGTTTCGACTTGTGAACGTGGGCACGCCGAGACTCGAACTCGGATGGGTCGCCCCACTGGAACCTAAATCCAGCGCGTCTGCCGATTCCGCCACGTGCCCGTTGGGGCGCGGTTCGCTGCTTCGCTCCCCGCGCCCCGCGGACGCTAGACCAAGGTGAAGGTCAGCTCGCCGAGACTCGTGATCCGGCTGCGGATGCGGTCGCCGGGCTTGAGCCACACCTGCTTGTCCTTCGGGTAGCCGGAGATGACGCCGGCCGGCGTCCCGGTGTAGATCACGTCGCCCGGTACCAGCTGCATCAGTGACGAGATGTACGCGATGATGTTCGCGCAGTTGTGGATCATCAGCTCGGTGCTCATGTCCTGACGCGGCGCAGTCTCGTCGTTGACGAACGTCTGAACTTGCAGCTTCTGCGGATCCGGGATCTGGTCGGCGCTTACCAGCCATGGGCCGATCGGTCCGAATTGATCGGGCGCCTTGCCGGGCAGCCATTGCGTCCCTTTGAACTGCAGATCTCGCGCGGTGAAGTCGTGACCGATCGCGTAGCCGAAGACGTGCGAGAGCGCCTGCGACTCGGGGATGTTGCGGCCGCCGGTGCCGATGATCATCACCAACTCCGTCTCGTAGTCGAACTGCGTCGCCGGCATGGTGCTGACCGCGACCGTCCCTTTATGGCGGTTCAGGCCGGCGGTGAACTTGTTGAAGAGCTCCGGATCTTTGCGCTGCTTTTCGCCCGTCTCGGCGAGGTGCGCGGCGTAGTTCAGGCCGATGCACAGGATCTTCGGCGGGTTGGCGACGAGCGGGCCGTACTCGACCGCGTTGGGGTCGCGGATCGTCGACGCCGGGGCGTTCGCCACGATCTGACGCAGCGCGCCCACGTTGCCGGCGCCGACCACGACGTCGTCGACGTGCATCGGCGGGTCGGCGATCCCGAGCGCCTTGGCGGCGGCCGCGACGTCGACGATGCCCTTCGAGGTGCGGACCCCGAGGTGGTCGATCCCGCGGTCGCGCAGGGTGGTGAAGGTCATCCCCTGCGTCGCGCTCTTGACCGTCGCCGGGCTGGCGGCGGCGAAGACCGGACGGGCCGTGGCGACGGCCGAGGCGCCGGCGACGCCCGCCAGAAAATTGCCGCGAGTGGACTTCATGGCAGAACCCTTCCTCCTCTTCGGTGGGGGACGGAGGCGTTCTCCGCACGGTCGGGCGGCCCTGGTATGCCGCATACCCAGGCCCCGTTGAGGCGCCGTGGTAGGATTGGGGCTGACGGCGGGATGTAGCTCAGCTTGGTAGAGCGCTGCGTTTGGGACGCAGAAGTCGCAGGTTCAAATCCTGTCATCCCGATGTGTTCACTCCGTGAGCGCCCGTGGTCTAATGGATAAGGCATCGGCCTTCTAAGCCGAGAGATGGGGGTTCGACTCCCTCCGGGCGCACCATGACATACAGGTGGCACAACCGCACGATACGCTTCCGCTATGAAGCGTTGCCGAACGTGCGGAGAATCAAAGCCGGACGATTCGTTTCCGATCAGAAACGCTGCCCGCGGTTGGCGCCGGTCTTCGTGCAAGCTCTGTTGTCAAGAATACTGGCGAGACTACTATCACCGGACGCCGGAATTGCACGCGCAACAGCTTCAGCGAACCCGCGAATATCGGCAGCGGAATCGCGATTACGTACAAGCGTACCTTCGTGATAAAGCGTGCGTCGATTGCGGACTCGACGATCCGGTTGTCCTCGAGTTCGATCATGTCAGCGGCGTCAAGCGCGCGAACATTTGCACTCTCGTTCGTCAGAGTGCGTCATTTGCGAACCTCACGGCCGAGATTGCGAAGTGCGAGATTCGCTGCGCGAATTGTCACCGGCGGAGAACCGCACGGTCTTGGGAAGCGGCCCGACGTCCGAAGGAGCAGGACTTCCCCGCTCCGACGGATTAGAACGGTTGTCGCTCGCGTGGTGACTGTAGCTCAGCTGGTTAGAGCGCCGGGTTGTGATTCCGGAGGTCGCGGGTTCGACCCCCGTCAGTCACCCCACCGTGCACCCGGCCTCGAGGAAACTCGGGGCCGGGACAAGCGCCTGTAGCTCAGCGGTAGAGCATCCGCCTTTTAAGCGGTTGGCCGCGGGTTCGACCCCCGCCGGGCGCAAAATCTTCGGGTCGGAGGCGTGGAACTTGACGAAGCGCCTCCGGCCAGGTACCCTCGGGTACGTCGCACCGCTAGCTCAATGGTAGAGCAGTTGACTCTTAATCAATTGGTTGAAGGTTCGAGTCCTTCGCGGTGCACCAGAAACAAATCGGCCCGGCTCTTCAGCCGGGCCGTTTGCATTACTGCTTCGGGCTGCCGACGCCGGCCCGGCTGACCGCCGCGATCAGCGCCGCCGCAGCGATCGCCCGGTGGCTGACCCGATTCTTCTCGTCGCCCTGCATCTCGGCAAACGTCTTCCCCGCCGGCGGATACAGAAAGATCGGATCGAACGAGAACCCCGCCTCGCCGCGCTCCTCGGTCGCGATCTCGCCGTCGACCGTTCCGAGCGCCGCGAACTCGCGCCCCTTCTCGTCGATGAAGTGCAGCGCGCACACGAACCGCGCGCGCCGATCGACCGCGCCCGTCGGCGTCGCCGCCAGCTCAGCGAGTAACTTCTTGCGCCGCTCGCTCCAAGACAGGTGCGCGCCGCCGTAATACGCCGTCAGCACGCCGGGCCGCCGGTCCAGCGCGTATACCTCGAGGCCGGAGTCATCGGCGAGCACGTTCGCCGGCCGCCCCGCACGTAAGAGCTGCGCGTGCAGCGCGCGCGCCTTGAGCGCTGCGTTGTCGGCATACGAGGTGTCGCCCTCGATCGGATCCTCGTAGTCGCCGTACGACGCAAGCGTGAACGGCGCGTCGGCGAAGAGCTGCTCCATCTCGCGCAGCTTGCCGAAGTTGGTCGTTGCGACGTAGACCCTCACCCGCTTACTCTACACGACCGCTGCTAGGACTCATCCAGCCGCAGCACGGCCATGAACGCTTCCTGCGGCAGATCGACCCGCCCGACGCGCTTCATCCGCTCCTTGCCGACCTTCTGCTTCTCGAGCAGCTTCCGCTTGCGGGTGATGTCGCCGCCGTAGCATTTTGCCAGCACGTTCTTGCGCATCGCCCCGACCGTCTCGCGGGCGACGACCTTCCCGCCGATCGCAGCCTGGATCGGAACGTCGAACATCTGCCGCGGGATCAGTTCCTTGAGCTTCTCGGTCAGCGCGCGGCCGCGCGACGCCGCCTTGTCGCGCGCGACGATGAACGAGAGCGCGTCGACCGTCTCGCCGTTGAGCAGAATCTCGAGCTTGACCAGGTCGCCTTCCCGATATCCGGTCAGCTCGTAGTCGAGCGAGGCGTAACCCTTGGTCGCGCTCTTGAGCCGGTCGAAGTAGTCGATGATCACCTCGATCAGCGGCATGTCGTACGTCAGGATGACGCGGCCGTCGATCAGATACTCCATGTTGGCGAGCGTCCCGCGCCGGTTCTGCGTCAGCTCCATGATCGCGCCGACGTAGTCGGGCGGCGTGATGATCGTCGCCTTGACGTACGGCTCCTCCATCGTCGCGATCTTGTCGCGCGCGGGGAGCTTCGCAGGGTTGTCGATCAGTTCGACGCTGCCGTCGGTCATCGTCACGCGGAAGACGACCGAAGGCGACGTCGCGATCAGGTCGAGGTTATAGTTCCGCTCGAGCCGCTCTTGGACGATCTCCATGTGGAGCAGTCCCAAGAAGCCGCAGCGGAACCCGAAGCCCAGCGCGATCGACGACTCCGGCTCGAAGTGCAGCGCCGAGTCGTTGAGGGCGAGCTTCTCGAGCGCCTCGCGCAGCTCCGAGACCTCGACCCCTTCGTTCGGGTAGAGCCCGCAGTACACCATCGGCACGATCGGCTTGTAGCCGGGCAGCGCTTCGCGCGCCGGATCGTCCGCCAGCGTGATCGTGTCGCCGACGTCGATGTCGCCGAGCGACTTGATGTTCGCGATCACGTAGCCGACGTTGCCGATCGCGAGGCTCTCGGTCTTGCGCATCTCCGGCTTGAAGACGCCGACCTCGGTCGCCTCGTAGACGCGGCGGTGCGCCATCGACATGAACCGCGAGCCCGCCTTGAGCTCGCCGTCGACGACGCGCACGTACGCGACGACGCCGCGATAGGGATCGAACTGCGCGTCGAAGACCAGCCCGCGGAGCTTGTCGGTCTTCCCCTTCGGCGGCGGGACGCGGTGGACGATCGCCTCGAGGATATCCTCGATGCCGATCCCTTCCTTCGCCGAGGCCGGGATTGCGTCGGAGCCCTCGATCACCAGGAGCTCCTCGATCTCGTGCTTCACGCGCTCGACGTCGGCGGCCGGCAAGTCGATCTTGTTGATCACCGGGATGATCGTCAGGTTCTGGCCGAGCGCGAGATGATAGTTGGCGAGCGTCTGCGCCTCGATCCCCTGCGCGGCGTCGATGACCAGCAGCGCGCCCTCGCAGGCCGCCAGCGACCGCGAGACTTCCGAGGAGAAGTCGACGTGGCCCGGCGTGTCGATGAAGTTGAGCTCGTAGGTGTTCCCGTCGCGCGCCGTATACGTCAGCGTCACGGGATGCATTTTGATCGTGATCCCGCGCTCGCGCTCGAGGTCCATCGCGTCGAGCAGCTGCTCTTCCATCTGGCGCTGTCCGACGGTCTTGGTGAACTCGAGCAGCCGGTCCGACAGCGTGGTCTTGCCGTGGTCGATGTGCGCGATGATGCAGAAATTGCGCACGTGAGCCGGTCCGCGTTCGGCGACGGCTTCTTCGCGCTGAATCATCGGGTCACACGCAGGGCTCTGAGCCGGCGATCCGTGCGACGACCTGGATCACGATGAACACGACCAGGAACGAGAGGTCGAGGCCGCCGAGCGGCGGGATGATGCGGCGGACGGGCGTGAGCACGGGCTCGATCACCATCCCCAAATAGTCGGTCCACCGCCCGCGCAGGCTCGGGATCCACGAGACGAGCGCGTAGACGATCAGCAGCAGCAAGTAGGCGTTGAAGATCCAGGCGAGGACGGACCAGACGGTGCACGGCAGCATAGCGCCCGTTATACGCCGGGCGCCGAGGGAAGTGTCGCCAGCACCTTCGCAGGCACGCCGGTCAGGTACGGCGCCGGGTCGATCGCTTGGTCGTGGAACATGACCTGGTAGTGGAGGTGCGGCCCGGTCGACTCGCCGGTCGAGCCGGAGAGCGCGATCGCCGCGCCCTTGGTCACGCGCTGACCGACGGCGACGGTGGCGCGCGAGAGGTGCGCGTACCAGGTGTGGTAGCCGTTGCCGTGGTCGATGTCGACCTTGATCCCGAAGCCGCCGTCCCAGCCGGCGCTCGCGACGACGCCGGCCGCCGACGCGTGCACCACGGTCCCGTAGTCGGCCGCCAGATCGACGCCCTTGTGAAATTCGGGCCACGGGTTGGTGCGCCAGCCGAAACCGTCGGCGACCGTGCCGTTCACCGGGTTGAGCGAGGGGATCTGCGCGAGCATCCGCTCGCGCGCGATGTTCGCGACGCGGCGCAGGTTCAGGACGCGCATCGCGAGTTGCTGCAGACGTTTCGCATCGAGGCTCGTCGCGTCGGACGCCTGCGAGAGGCGGCGCAGCCGGACTTGCAGCGCTTCGAAATCGGCGAGCGTTCGCGCCGAGCGCTGCGGCAGCGCCGCGTGCGGGCTCTTCCCGCCGCGGTCGGCGCCGATCAGGCGTTTGATCTCGGCGTTCTCGCGCTGCACCGCGCGCAGCTGGTTCGTCAGCGCGTCGGCCTGCTTGTCGATCGTCTGCAGCTTCTTTTGCTGGTCGGCGGTGAGCGTCTACAGCGCGCGGACGTCGTTCTCGGCGACCTTGAGCTGCCAGGTGTGCACGCCGACCGCGGCGAGCATCGCGACGACCAGCACCGCGGCGACGCCGACGACGTGGCGGCGCGTGAAGCGCAGCCGGTAGACCGAGTAGCCCTTGGGCGGGATGATCTTGACGACGAACGCGTCCTTGACGCCCTTGGTATCGTTCACATCGCCACCGCGCGCGCCTTGGCGATCGCCGCCAGCTCTTCGTCCGAAGGATCCTGTGCCGGTTTGAACGCGCTGACCGCCTTGCCGTACGTGCGCGTGTCCTCGCGCGAGTAGATGCTCGTCAGCACGACGCCGTCGCCGTCGCGATTGAGCAGCGCGAGCGCGTACGAGAGGTCGGAGCCGACGTCGCTGAAGGCGTTGAAGCGGACGAAGCCGACCCGCGGCACTTCGGTCCGCGCCGTCTTCTCGAGCGCCTCGAGGCGCGCCAGCGCCGCGTCGCGCGCCGCCGACAGCGCGGCGGTGTCGCGTTCGACCGCGGTGATGCGGTCGGTCGCGCGAGCGGCCCCGCCGCCCAGAAGCGTGTCGTGCTGATCGACGATCGTGCGCAAGCGTGCAAGGCGCGGCCCCGCGACGAGCAGATGATATCCGCCCGTCACGATCAGCGCACAGCAGAGTCCGACGATCGCAATGGTGATGAGGTCTTGCATGCCAAAAGAAAGGCCAGGACGAGGGCCAGGTGGCTCGCGGCACACGGGGATCGCCGCTTACCGTTGCTCCCTTCCGGGCCTGGCGGGGTTCACGGGTTTCCGTTGCGCGAGGCCCAACCCTCGTCGAGGCTCCACGTATTCTAGGGCGATTCGCCGGACCTGTCCACCGCCTACGGCGCAGCCGTGAAGTCGGAGGGAATCGCGAAGGCCGTCGCGTCGGCGGCGCCGAGCGGACGAAGATTCCCTCGCTCGGTGACCAGATCGACCGCGCCGATCCGCACGCTCGACCACAGCGCGAGCCGGCTCGACGGCGGCGTCGTGCCGCTCCGCGTGAGGCGGTAGGTCGGGCGGCAGCCGGTATGCGGGATCAATGCCTGCTCGCTCGTCTCGGGGAGCAGCGGACGCCGGATCGGGCAAAACGCCGCGCTCGGACGGCCCAGGGTCCCCACGAGATAGGTGACCGCCTCGATCGTCCCGCTCGCGGCGCGGCAGCTGCCGGTCGCGTCCGTGACCGCATACGTCGCCGTCGTATGGTAGCCGTTGGCCGTGACGCCTTCGATGGCGCGCGCCGGGAGGGGCGCGGTCGACTCGGCGATCGTCGCAACCGCCGTTCCCGACGCTGCGACCTCCGGAGCGTCGGCGCCGGGGTCGCGGATCCGGTAGGTCTTCGCGGCGAGGTCGAGCGCAATCGTCTGGCCGGCGTCGCATTTGCGAATCGTGGCCGTCCGGGCCGCCGGGTCGTCGACCCGCTCCCAGCCGTTCCAGTATGCGTAGCGAAACAGGCGCGGCTGGAGGTACGCGCGCGCCGCAACCGCGATCTCCGCGAACGCAGCGCCCAGCCCAACGTCCGCGGTGGCCGCGGCCGGCCGCCGGCGCGGTGCCGGAGTCGGCGTCGCGTCGGCGAGTGCTGTCACCTCGGCAGCGAAGCCGTCCGGCGGCTGCGACGTGCCGCCGGGGACGACGCGCAGAATCTCGTCGTAGGCGAGGCCCGGCGCGGGCGCCGCGCCGCTCGACGGCGGAGCGATCAGTGCGGCGAACGCGACCGCGGCGCCGAAGCGCAGCAACGAGCGGACCATCGCCCGCGCGCTTCGGTCGCATCGCGGCCGGCCCTGCGGACCGGAGTTGTGCCGGGCCATGCGGAATGCCAGGCTGGGTGA
>DASYFS010000296.1:0-9765 GCA_036498305.1 Candidatus Elarobacter sp.
GCCAGCGCGACGACGTCCGCCCGGTGCCGACGCAAGCCGCGGAGGCTCTCGTGAAGGCTCTCTAGCCGCCCGTCATCCCGAGCTTGTCGAGGGACCCTCGTCGTCGCGCGAGCGAAGCCGAGCGCGACCCCTGATCTCGACAGCCGCGATGGTGGCGTGCCGTTCGACTTCGCTCACGGCACAACGAGGGTCCCTCGACAAGCTCGGGATGACGGGCGGCTAGAGAGCCTTCACGAGAGCCTCCGCATTTTGCGTCGGCACCGGGCGGACGTCGTCGCGCTGGCGGCGGCGGAGGGAGAGCTCGTCGGCGAAGACACCCGTCTCGGCGCACTCGAGCGCAATCGCATGGAGCTCGGCCATGAACGCCAGGGCACCGCGGATACGCCGGGATTCGGTCGGGAAGCTCATGGCCCAAGGCTACGCCCCGAGGGGCAAGGGGACTATCCGGGGCCGTACTGATGTTGGCGGGCGCCGGTACGGAGGTTACGGAGAGGCGCCCGGCCGCTCGAGGAGCGCCGACAGCTCCGCCCGGGTGGTCACCCCGAGCTTCCGGTAGATCGCGGCGACGTGGGTCTCGACGGTGCGTTCCGAGATGACGAGCGCCTCGCCGATCGCCCGCGCCGTCCGCCCCGCCAGGAGCAGGGTCGCGATCTCCCGCTCCCGCGCGGTCAGCGTTGCGTCGCCCCGACGGCGAACCTGCGCCGCGACGTCGGTCAACCGCCGAACCTCACCCTCCGCGCCGATCTCACGAAAGCGGGCCAGCGCCTCGGCGGTGCGGCCGGCTGTCTCCAGCGCGAAGGCCTCGTCGAGGCGCCACCCGGCGGCGGCGAAGTTGCCGGCCGCCGCTTCGGCGAGCCGCGTCGCCTCGTCGCGCTGGCGGCGGCGCAGGGCGTCGCGCGCATCGTCGAGCGCGACGAACCCGCGCGCGGCGAGCGCGCCGTCGCGCGCGGCCAGCGCTCGCAACCGCAGCCGCGCCCGGCGCTGCTCGTCGGGTGTTCCGACGCGCGCCGCCCAGTTGAGCAGCCAGAACGGCGCCAGTGACGATTCGATCGAGGCCGAGGCCAGGCTGACGTCGCGCGCCGCTTCGGTCGTTCGTCCGAACGCGAAGGCGCGATAGGCCAGCGCGCCCCCGAGCATTTCGACGATGCGCGTGTCTTCGGCAGCGACGAACTGCTCGAGCGCGCGAATAGCGTCGCCGGCGAGCTTCTCATCGTCGGTCCCCCGCAGCGTGGCGATGCGGACCCGAAAGGCGACGTTCCAGAGCCGCACCAGCGGGATCGAATGCTCGAGGCGATCGGCGCGGTCGAGCAGCGCCGAGCTGTCGTCGAGATCGCCCGCGAGCAGCGCTGCCATCGCGGCGTTCGTCGTGAGCCAGGCCAAGAATCGGACGCTGCGAAGCTCTTCGGCGATCCCGAGCGCGCGGTCGAAGATCTCGCGGGCGCGCGCGAGCGTCCCCGAGTTGATCTCCAACATCCCCCAATTGTTGAGCGTTCGCGGCAGCATGTCGCCGTCGTCAAGCTGCTCGACGGCGCGGACCGTCTGTTCGAACCGCGCGCGCGCTTCGTCGGTGTGGCCGAGGAGGATCGACGTCGTCGCGTAGACTGCGTGGAAGCGGGCGATGACGTCGGGATCGTCGGCGTCAGCCGCAAGGCCATCGAGCGAACGAAGGCGGTCCAGCGCCTCGTCAACACGGTTTTGGGCGACGAGGAACCCGGCGATCGCGACGCCGACCTCGAAGCGCTGCGCCGCGTCGTCCGGCGGGACGGCGATCGCCTGCGCCTCGCGCAGACCTTCCTCGAACTGCCCGCACTCCATCAAGGTGCGGGCGCGGCGCAGCGACATGCGCGCCGCGCGTGAGGACTTACCGCAGACCTCGTACGAGTGCGCGGCGGCGCCGAACCAGCGCGCCGTCATCCACATGTCGCCGAGGCGGTAGGCGGCGTCGGCGGCGCTCTCGGCGAGGCGCGCGCGATGCGCCTCGTCCGTCGTCGATTCGTAGGCGCGCTCGTAGGCGCGCACCGTATCGGCGAACGCGAAGAAGGCACGCGCCTCCTCGGCGGCGCGTTCGTTCCACTTGGCCGCGTTCTCCCCGTCACGCGCACGCCAGGTGTGCTCGGCGACGGCTGCGACGTCGACCTCCGGCTCGGCGACGAGCAGCTGCGCGACCGCCGCGTGCTGAATCCGGGACTCGGCGCGCAGCATCTCCGCGTAGACCGCTTCGCGCGTGAGCGCGTGACGGAACGCGAACGTATCGTCGTCGCGGTCGTTTGCGACTTCGACGACGAGCGCGAGGTCGCGGGCGCGCCGCATCGTCGCGAGCAGCGCCGCCGGCTCCGCGCCGCTCAGCCGCATCAGCCGCGCGGCGGAGAACCGCATGCCGAGGACCGACGCCTGCAGCAACAGCGCCTGTCCCGCCGCGTCGAGCGTCAGGAGCCGTTCGCGGACCGTCGCGCGAATACTGCTGGGGACGCTGGGGGTCGCGCCTTCTGCGCGGTCGATGCGTTCGAAGACGCCGCGCAGCAGTTCTTCGGCAAAGAACGGGCGTCCGTCAGCGAGGTCACGCACGTCGGCGATGACGCTTGCCGGCAAATCGCGGCCGGCGGTTTCGAGCGCGGCGCGAATGAGGTGCTCGACCTGCCCCGGCGGGAGCGGTTGCAGCGTCATGACGTCCGCCTCGCGCTCGATCGCGGAGAACGCGAGGGTGCGATCCGACGTCGAGGCGGTCTCTTCGTCGAGGCGGTAGGTCGCCACGAACAAGATCGGCGCGTCGGCGAGCCGCGACGCGCAGAAGCGCAGCAGGTCGATCGTCGCCGGATCTGCCCAGTGCAGGTCTTCGAGCGCGATCACGACGCCGTTCGGCCGCTCGTCGACCGCCGCGCGCAGCGCTTGCGCGATCGTGCCGAACCAGACCGAACGGTCGACGTCGCGGGCCGCGGTCGGCGCCGGCACCGCGGCAATCCGCAGCCCTTCGAGTGCCTCGGTGAACGCGGCGTACGGCGCGTTCGCGTATTCACGCGTCAGTCCCGTGACAACGTCAACGCCGAGCGCACGCGCACGCTGCGCAAACTCGGCGATCAACCGCGATTTGCCGATGCCCGCCTCTCCGCGCACGCAAACACAGCCGCCTCCGGAAGCAAGGACGGTTGCGCGGTCTTCGAGGAATTGCAGCTCGCGGGAACGTCCGATAAGCTGACGGCTGCTGATGCCCGAGGAGATCAACAGGTTAAGACTTCGACACGCGTCGCTCCGACGCATGGTTTGCCGCCGGGGCCAGAGAACGCGCCGCGCATGCCGACTGAGCTGCTCGAACGACCCCTCGTTACCCTTGGCGGATACATCCCGCCCGGCCGACCGGAACCCGCCGAAGACGCGCCTGAACAACCCGAAGAAGAGGAAGAAGAGGAAAAGGAATAGCCGGCGGCCCGCGTCGCGGCGGGCAACCGTTCCGCCGCGACGCCGGTCGTAGGCCCGTGTCAGCCGAGATTGCGGCCCGTCCGCTGCGCACGCGCTTCGCGCTCGCGCCCGGCCGTCCGCTCAGCGCCGCCGCCGCGCGAACCGCGCTGTTCGGCTGGCTGCTCGCCCGTAAGAGTGGCGGGCAGTTCGTCGTGCGCTGCGAGGACGGCGACGACGGCAACGGCGCGATCGCCGGGGAAGACGCCGCGCTGCGCGATCTGGCGTGGCTCGGCCTGAGCTGGGACGAGGGTCCCGACGTCGGCGGGCCGGTCGCGCCGTACCGTCAGTCGGAACGTGCCGCGATCCATCGCGCGCACGTCGCATCGCTGCTCGAGGCGGGCGCCGCGTACGAGCGGGACGGCGCGGTGTGGTTCCGCGTCCCGCCGGGGACCACGGTCGTGCACGACCGGATCAAAGGCGACGTCGCCTTCGACCACGCGACGATCGCCGACTTCGTCGTCCGCAAGAGCGACGGCGCGACGACCGCGAATCTCGCGACCGCGATCGACGACGCGACGATGCGGATCGACCTCGTGCTGCGCAGCGACGAGCACTTGGACGGCACGCCGCGGCAGATCATGCTCGTGCGCGCGCTCGGCCTTGAACCGCCGCAGTACGCGCATCTCGGCCATCTCACCGGCGATCCGGCGATCGGCGAGCTGCGCGGCGAGGGGTATCTCCCCGCGGCGGTGATCGAGCACCTCGCGCTGCTAGGCTGGTCGCCGCCGGAGCCGCGCGAAACCTTGACCCTCGACGACCTCGTTGCGCTTTTCGATCTCGCGCGCGCTCACCGTTCGCCGGCGGCGTTCGACCGCGAGCGGCTGCGCGCGTTCAACGGGCGTGCGCTGCGCGCGCTTCCGCGCGACGACTATCGCAGGCTGATCGCCGACGCGATGCAGCGGCGGCGGTTCCTCGAGGATCCGGTCCCCGAGCCGGCCTGGCGCTGGATCGACACCTTCCTCGACGCGTTCGGGACCGACGTCCACACGCTGGGCGAAGCCCTCGAGCACGTCGCCGCGCTGCGCGAGGAGGCGGTGACGCTTCCCGCGCTCGAGCTCGAACGGCTGCGCAATCGTCAGGTCCTGTTCTTTCTCGATGCCGTCGCGCAGTACGTCGACGATCAGCCGGAGCTGCGTGGTCTCCCGCTGACGAGCGATCTCCCGGAGATCGCCAAGGAGTTTGGGATCGCGCCGAACGACGCGTTCGCCGCGGTGCGGATGGCGCTCACCGGGACGCACGACGGGCCGCCGCTCGGGCTGCTGTTCCCGCTGTTGGGACACGACCGGATCATGATCCGCATCGGTGCCGTCAGCTCGCACATCCTGCACGGGCGCGGCCTCGAGCCGATCAAGTACGGGCCCGCCGGCGTTCCGTTCGAGACGATCCAGCCGGCAGCGCCGCCGCCCGCTGACGGGTCGTAGCGGCGGGCTGACGAAGCCCCGTCCCCGACTTATGGCACTTCGGCTTCACAACACGCGAACCCGAACGGTCGAACCGTTCCGCACGCTCGAACCCGGCCACGCCCGGATCTACGTCTGCGGGCTGACGCCCTCGGCGGAGGGTCACCTCGGACACGCGCGGTCGTTTTTGTTCTTCGACGTGCTGCGGCGGTATCTCGAGCATCCGCGCAACGGCTACCGGGTGACGTACGTCAAGAACGTCACCGACGTCGACGACCGAGCGATCGCGACCGCCAAGGCCGAAGGCACGACGTTCGACCGCGTCGTCGCGCGCTTCTACGAATCGTTTCGCGACTCGATGCGCACGCTCGGCGTCCGCGAGCCCGATCAGGAGCCGTACGCGACGCAGTTCATCCCCGAGATCACGGCGATGATCGCCGAGCTGATCGAGCGCGGCTACGCGTACGTCAGCGAGGACGGGATCTACTACGACGTCGCCAAGTTCCCGCGCTACGGCCGCCTCTCGGGGAAGAACGTCGAGGAGCTGCTCGTCGGCGCGCGGATCGCGGAGAACGAGCACAAGCATGACCCACTCGATTTCGCGCTGTGGAAGTTCGCGAAGCCCGACGAGCCGCGCTGGGATTCACCGTGGGGCGCCGGCCGTCCCGGCTGGCACATCGAGTGCAGCGCGATGTCGCGCGCGCTGCTCGGCGTCCCGTTCGACCTGCACGGCGGCGGTTACGATCTGATCTTCCCGCACCACGAGAACGAGATCGCGCAGAGCGAGGCGCTGATGCCCGAGCCGCCGATGGCGGTGATGTGGCTGCACGGCGGGCTGCTCAACTTCGAAGGCCGGAAGATGTCGAAGTCGCTCGGCAACTTCGAGCCGCTCTCGGCGCTGCTGCAGCGTCACGATCCGATGGCGATCCGGCTGCTGTTCCTGCAGACCGGCTACCAGAAGCCGATGAACTTTACCGAAGACTCGATCGGCGCGGCGAAGATCGCGCTCGAGCGCCTGCAGAAAGCGGCGTATCGGCTCCGCGCCGCCGGCGGCGGCGAGCTGCCCGCGCTCGACGCCGAACGCACCGAGCTCTTCGAAGCGCTCGACAACGACATGGATACCTCGCGCGCGCTCTCGGTGCTCTTCAAGGTCGCCGGTGCGACGCAGCAGTTCGCCGAAGGCGGGAACGCCGCAGCCGCGCTCGCGTTCGTGCGTGAGGGCGCGGAGATCTTCGGGCTCGGCTCGGCGTTCGCCGATACGGCGCTCGACGCGTTCTCCGACGAGCAACGCTCGCAGAGCGCGCTCGCCGCGCTCGACGAGGGGTTCGTCGAGCGGCTGCGCGAGCGGCTCGGCGACGCGGTGCACCTCAACGGCGTCGCGACGCCCGAAGCCGCGATCCAAGCGGTCATCGAGGCGCGCAACGCGGCGCGCAAGGCGAAGGACTTCGCGCTCAGCGATCGCCTGCGTGACGCGCTGGCCGCGGTCGGGATCGCACTCAAAGACTCCAAAGACGGGACGACGTGGACCGCCGTCGCCCCATAGGGAAGGGCCGCCCTGAGCCTGGGCGCCGCGCGCCCCGGATCGATCTCGACGACGTCATCTACGGCATCCACGCCGTTGACGAAATGCTGGTCGCCGGCGAGCCGCTGCGTCACATCCACGTCGGGGATGACCGCAAGCGCGATCCCGTGCTGAGGAACCTCCTCGAGCGCGCTCGGGCCGCCAACGTCCCGGTGCGGTTCGAGAGCCGCGCGTACTTCGCGACCTTTCCGTACAAGGCGCATCAAAGCGTCGTCGCCTTCGGCGAACCCTTCGCGTACGCCACGCTCGACGAGGTCATCGATCTCGGCAAAGGCGCGCGTCCGGCGCTCTACGTCGTCCTCGACCACGTCACCGATCCGCACAACGTCGGCGCGATCATCCGTTCCGCCGAGTCGGCCGGCGCGACGGCGGTCATCCTGCCGGAGCGGCGCAGCGCGGGCGTCAACCCGACGGTCCGCAAATCGGCGGCCGGCGCAACGGCGTTCGTCCCGGTCGCGCGCGTCGCCAACGTCGCGCAAGCCGTGCGAACGCTGAAGAAGGCGGGGATCTGGGTCTACGGCGCCGCCCTGGGCGAGGACGCGAAGCCCTACACCGAGGTCCGCTTCGACGGTCCCGCGGCGCTCGTGATCGGCGCCGAGGGCGAAGGGATCGCGCCGCTGGTGCAGCGCGAGTGCGACGGCCTGGTCGCGATCCCGATGCTGGGCCGGGTGCAGTCGCTCAACGCCTCGGTGGCGGCGGGGATCCTCCTTTATGAGGCGGTCCGGCAGCGGCGAGCCGCCTCAACCTAGCTAGCCTTGTTTAGCAAAGAAGGCTTTGACGGGCAAAAAGGAGCCGATTCCCGGGAGAAAGCGACCCTCTTGTCCTTGACCGGCTAGCAGGACCCTCCTATACTAGGACGGTCACGCACGGCTCGACGGGCTCCGGCCCGCGTTTTCGTGTGGGACCGTTCCCGGCAAGGTAGGTAGAATTGGCGCTCACGCAGCCCGCCGCCGAGGCCCTCGAGTACCACGAGCGGCCGGACGAAGACCTCGTCTCAGCGGCGAAATCCGGCGATAATCTCGCCATGGAGTTCTTGCTCAACAAGTACAAGAACTTCGTTCGGATCAAGGCAAAGAGCTATTTCCTCATCGGCGCAGACCGAGAGGACATCATCCAGGAAGGCATGATCGGCCTCTACAAGGCCGTCCGCGACTTCAAGGCCGATAAGCTCTCGAGCTTCCGTGCCTTCGCGGAGCTCTGCATCACGCGGCAGATCATCACCGCGATCAAGACCGCGACCCGGCAGAAGCACATCCCGCTCAACCAGTACATCTCGCTCAACAAGCCGATCTACGACGAGGACAGCGAGCGCACGTTGCTCGATGTCATGCCGTCGCAGAAGACCTCCGATCCCGAAGAACTCGTGATCAATCAGGAGGTCTCCGAAGACATCAAGGCGCGCATCCAGGAGAACCTGTCCGACCTCGAGTCGCAGGTGCTGCTCTCGTATCTGGAAGGCAAGTCCTATCAGGAGATGGCGCGCGATCTCAATCGGCACGTCAAGTCGATCGACAACGCGCTCCAGCGCGTGAAGCGGAAGATCGAGAAGAATCTGGCCGAAATCGAGCTGCCTTGAAAGGACCTAGGGGCGCGTAGCTGATCCGTCAGCCGACGTCTCCGAGGATCCCGACGGAAACGAACGAGACCCCGCGCTCTGCGGGGTCTTTTTCGTGCGTCACCCCGAGGCGAGCAGCAGCCGGACCGTGTCGTCCGAGAGCTGCCCGAAGTTCGCGTACCACGCGCCGACGCCGCGAAACGGCTCGGGGGTGCGCAGGCAGACGGTCCGGTCGGCGGCCCGGCCGACGATCGCGCAGGTCACGGGCGCGGCGAGCGGGACGCCGACGACGACCTGGGCCGGATGCTGCGTGCGGACCGCTGCGATCGCGGCGAGCATCGTCGCGCCGGTCGCCAGCCCGTCGTCGACGAGGACGACGGTCTTCCCGCCGAGCGCGAGCGGCTGCCGCCCGGCCCGATAGAGCTGCTCGCGGCGCGCGAGCTCGGTGCGTTCGCGTTCGACGACCGCCTCGATCATCGCCGGCGGGATCCCCAGCTCGGCGATCACGTCGGGGTTGTAGACGGCGACGCCGCCGAAGGCGAGCGCGCCCAGCGCGAGCTCCTCGGCGCCGGGGACGCCCAGCTTGCGAACGACCGCGACGTCGAGCGGCGCTCCGAGCGCGCGCGCGACCTCGGCCCCGACGGCGACGCCACCGCGCGGGAGACCGAGCACGATGACGTCGTCGCGGCCCGCGAGGTCGTTCAGCGCGCCGGCGAGTGCGTGTCCGGCAGCGCGGCGATCGGCGAAGAGCGGCTCGACGTCCATCCGCCGCCCCGGCGCGCCGTTACGACGCGGCTTGTCGCGCGCGCGGCGGGCCGAGCTCGCGCACGATCGTCTGGAAGATCAGCTCACGGTCTTCGAGCGGATCGAAAACCAGGCACTTCTGGGCGCCGCCGCGTCCTACGGGATCGAGAAAGATCGTGACGCGGCCTTTGGCACAAACATCGAGGCAGGTCGTTTCCGTCGCCCGGATCGCGCCCCAATAGCCTTCGGCCTTCAGCCGGTCTTTGAGCCACTCGCGCAACTTGAGCCGCTCGTCGCCGGCATGCTCCGGGAAGTCCTCGGGGAAGCGCACGTTCAGACACTTCTCGCAGACGAGCGCCAAGCCGCCCTCACGCCGCCACGACGGATTGACTTCGATCGGTTCGCTCACGATGTCACGGCTTCGGGATCATGCACTCATCTTCCGCGGGTTCGCCGATCTCGAACAGCGATGCGGCGGCGCCCATGCCGCCCTGCAGGACGAGGCGGATCAGCCGTGGCTTCCGGCGGCGCTGATTCGGTATTCCGCGCCCAGGCCGGCCGTTACCGCGGTTGAGTCCGCGGAAGTTCGGTGTCAGGGCGTGGCAATTCGGACACAACACGCGAGTGTTGCCCGCGGACGTGTTTTTCCAGTCGCCGTCGATGTGATCGATCTCCAGAGGAACGCGACGGGTTTGCGGATGCCGCTCCGCCCATCCGCAACGCTGACACCTTTCACCGGCGAGTTCGACCAGGATCTCGCGCAGGGCTTTGCTACCGTACGGGAGCGGCGGCAAACGCCCGGACTTCCAACAGTCGATGAGCTTCGCACGGTAGTGGGCGATCCGACACCGCTCCGAACAATACGCCAATCGCTGCGGTTTAATTCTGTTACCACAGTCGTTGGCGCAACGCGGGCGAAGTTTGGGTGGGTTCGGCATCGCATAGCGACAATAGCAAGGGAGCGTGCCATACGGGTGGCACGCTCCCTTGTCGTTGATTGACGGAGCCGACGGTGGGATTCGAACCCACGG
>DASYFS010000297.1:0-2353 GCA_036498305.1 Candidatus Elarobacter sp.
CGTCGACGGATTCGAGCACGTCGATCGACTTCAGCCCGGTGACTCCGATCATCAACGGCGCGACGTCCCGCATCGCCTGGAGCGCGCGGCGGCGCATCTCGTCGCCCACTTTGAAGCGGATCAGCACTGCGTACATGCCCGCTCCTTGTCAGCTCCGCTCGACCGTACCTCCGTCTTGACCGTACCGGCGACCTCTGGTACGATCGCTCGACCGTGCGTCGACCCATCTCGATCCGACAGCGACAACACTAGCCCCCGGCCCATCGGGCCGGAGCGTGCTCCGTCGTTTCGTCGTCTTCGAGAGAGTGTGTCTGCATGGAATCGTTGTTGCGCGGCTGCGCGATCGGCTTCGCCGTCGCCGCTCCGCTGGGTCCGATCGGGGTGTTGTGCGCGCGCCGCGCGCTCGACGCCGGATTTCTTGCCGGGTTCACGGCCGGACTCGGCGCCGCGAGCGCCGACGCCGTCTACGCCGCGCTCGCCGCGTTCGCGCTCGGCGTCGTCACGCACGTCGTCGCCGTCGCAGCCCGCCCGTTGCACATCGCCGGTGCGGTCGTCCTCATCGTGCTCGGTGCGCGCACCGTCCTCGACGCTCGCTCGCAGCGTCCGCCGGCCGCGCCGGTGGCGCACGCGCGCGGCTTCGCGACGACGTTCGCGCTCACGATGGCGAACCCGATGACGATCTTCTCGTTCGCCGCGATCGTCGCTGGTGCCGCGTTCGGCGCGCACGCGCCGGCACCGCGTGACGCCGCGCTCCTCGTCGCCGGCGTGTGGTTCGGCTCGGCCGCGTGGTGGCTGATCCTCGCCGCGGCGATGCACCTCGCGCGCCATGCGCTCGGCCCGCGCCTTACTGCGGCGATCAGGATCGCCTCGGGTCTGGCGCTAGCGGGTTTCGGCGTGGTCGCGCTCGGCGCGCCGTGAGGCGAGCGCGAGCGTCAACAACGCCGCGACAACCGCGATTCCGGTGAAGACGAGGTAGGCGACGCGATACCCGGCGGTCACGCTGCCGTGCGACTCGGCGACGCCGCCGCCGAGCGAGCCGCCCAGAATCTGTCCGACGATGAGCATGATCGAGAGCAGCCCGACGGCACCGGCGCGCTGATCCGCGCCGACGCGGCTGGTGATGATGTAGCGTGTCGGCGCCCCGAGCAGCGCGCCGAAGCCGACGCCCGCGACGACCATCGCGACGATCGCGAGCGACAGCGAGCCGACGCCCAGCGCGAAGATCAGCATCCCGATCGCCGTCAGCGCGCTCCCGAGCGTCAGCACCGCGCGGCTCCCGACCGCGTCGAGCGCGCGTCCCGCCAGCGGGATCACCGCGACGAAGCACAGCGCACCGATCGCCGCGACGCTTCCCGCCGCCGCGTAGGAGAGGTGCTGCGCCGCAACGAGCGCCGCCGGGATGAAGAACAGCGAGCCTTCGAGCGCGCCGATCAGCACCTCGAGCAGGTACGTCACGACGAGCTGCCGGTCGCGGAAGAACGCCGGCGGGATCACCGGCTGCGCCGCGCGCCGTTCGACCGGAACGAATACCGCGAAAGCGGCGGCCGCGACGACGACGAGCCCCCACGCGACCGTCGTGTTCACCACGCCGCCGATCGTGTAGAGCCGGGTCAGCAGCGCCATCGTCGCCAGCAAGCCGATCGCGAGCGAGACGATCCCCGCCACGTCGAGCGCGCCGCGCACGTTCGCAGCCCGAGCCGGTACGGTCGTGCGCGCCATCGCGATGACCACGATCGCGAGCGGAACGTTGAACACGAAGACCCAGTGCCACGAGAGGTAGTGTGTCACGACCCCGCCGACGAGCGGACCAACGATCGCCGCCAAGCCCCACGTCGCCGCGACAAGGCCCAGCGCGGCACCGCGCCGCGCCAGCGGAACGCGATCGGCGATTGCCGCCGTCGCTACCGGGAATATCCCGCCCGCGCCCGCCGCCTGGATCGCGCGAGCCGTCAGAAAAACACCGAACGACGGCGCGGCGATCGCGAGGACGCTCGCCGCCCCGAAGACCGCGACGCACGCGATATACACCGGTCGCCGTCCGTAGCGGTCGGCAAGCTTCGTCGTCACCGGGATCGCGACGACGTTCGCCAGCAAATACAGCGTGAAGACCCACGCCAGATCGTTCGGCCCGACACCGAACTGCGCTCCGAGCGCCGGCAGCGCCGGCGAGAGAACGCCGAGATCCAAAGCGCCGGCGAAGACGCCGAGGCCGAGCGTGATCAGCAGCGGGACGGTGCTGCGGTCGACCTCGTGACCGGCAACGGTCGTTGCCGTCATCGCTTTGCTACGCGTGCGGGATGACGCGATCGACGACCATCGCGACGCAGATCAGCGCGAGATACAGCAGCGAGTA